>CAYXNH010000220.1:0-4785 GCA_964466135.1 uncultured Ardenticatenaceae bacterium
TGAAGATGCGCCGGGCGTTGATGGCGATCTCGCACGCGCCGCCGGAGCCGGGCAGACGGGTTTTGGGCGACTGGTAATCGCCGATGACGGTCGTGTTCAGGTTGCCGAAGCGGTCGATCTGCGCCCCGCCAAGCAAGGCGACATCGATCAACCCGCCCTGCAAGTAGAGCATGAACAGGTCCGCCATGCCGACGACAGAGGTAGCTCCGCTGACCAGTGTCGGGTCGCCGATCGAAAGCGGCAGGCGGGCCGGTTGCGCGCCGAATACGCCGCTCTCATAGACCAGTTCCATGCCTGGCGAATGGCTGCGCCGGGCCAGATTGCAGGCGATATTGGGCATGCCGACGCCGACGAAGACGGTGCGATTGCCCGCCAGCGCGCGCGACGCGGCGACGATCATCAATTCGGACGGGGTAATTTTTTGGGTATCGTCCATAACGTTATTCGTAGCGGCCGTAGTTGACCGGATCGGCTTCCAGTTTGCCGGGGGCGAGGCGATCGAGCGTCTCGCGGCCGAGCTTGTCCAGATAGGCGGCGCGGTCGGGCAGGCCATAGACCCACTCCTCCAGCCACGCCTCGGTCGTCTTCCGGTCGCGCGACCACTCGTCCCATTTCAGATAGAACTCATTGTCGCGGTCGTAGTAGCCCTGCACATAGCTGGGATGCGCGCCGTATGGCTCGTGAACCACGGCATCAACGATGAGGCCGGGGATGAGCGTCCGGTTCGGGTCGCGACGGATCACATCCTCATCGACAATCTCCTCCACCACGATGATGACCTTCTTCGAGGCGAAAGCGACCTCTTTCTGCGTGCCCAACAGCCCCCACAATTGGGTGTTGCCGTGGATGTCGGCGCGCTGGGCGTGGACAAAGGAGACGTCCGGCTTCAGCGGCGGCACGACGGCGATTTGGCCTTCGCCGTAGGGATTGTCGATAAACCGTATCAGGTCGTTGGCCGCGGGCATGTCGCTGCCCAGATAGCTGCGCAAGGGGAAGAAAGGCAGATCCGCGGCTCCGGCCATATAGCGGCCGACCATGCCGAAGTGGGAATACTCCTCGATCTCCAGCGGCCGGGGGATGTCCTTCTCCAGCGCGCGCCGGATGCCATGCAGGCTGCCGACACCCGGATTGCCCAGATAGCTGAAAACCAGCTTGGCGGCCACTCCGGCGGCGATCATCTGGTCATAGATCAGGTCGGGCGTCAGGCGGCAAAGCACCAGATCGCGCTTGCGTTGGCGGATGATCTCATGGGCGGCCGCGAAACAGATGAAGGAGGTGAACCCTTCGATGGCCAGCGTACAACCGTCTTCGACGTAGCGATCGACGGCCTCGCGCATGGTGGTGAGTTTGGTCATAGGAATATGTTTGAGAAAACGAACCCTGTGGCGCAACCTGTAGGGCAACCTGACAGGGTGCCAGGATTTCGCAACCTGACAGGTTGCGCCACAGGGTTAAGAAATAACGGTTTAAGAGACGACGGTCTGGCTTTGTTCCTTCATATACTGCTGCACGTAATAGAAGCTGCCCGCAGCCTTGCCGGTGGAACCGCTGCCCTTCCAGCCACCAAACGACTGGTAGCCGGGCCACGCGCCGGTGGTCGCGCCGGAAGCCCGGTTGACATAAAGCACGCCAGCCTCAATGTTGTCGAGGAACCACTGGATCTCGTCCTCGTCCTCGCTGAAAAAGCCGGCCGTCAGACCATATTCAACGTCGTTGGCCTTCTTCATGACCTCGTCGAAGTCATCGAATGCCTCGACCATGACGATGGGCAGGAACATCTCCTGCTTCCAGAGCTTGTGATCTTCCGGCACGTTGTCGGCGATGGTCGGCGCGACGTAGTAGCCCTTGTCATCCAGCGCCTTGCCGCCGAAGACGATGTCGCCACTCTGGCGCAGATCATCGACGAAGCCCATGTAATCCTCGAAGGCGCCCTTGTTGATGACCGGCCCCATCCAGTTGTCGACGGCGGTTGGGTCGCCGACCTTGATCTTCGACGTCAGGTCGACGAACTTCTTCATGAACGCATCCTTGACGTCCTTGTGCACGTAGAGCCGGGAGAGCGCCGAGCACTTCTGCCCTTGCAGCCCGAAAGCCGAGCGCATGGCCCCCATGGCCGCCTTGTCCAGGTCGGCCTTGTTGCTGACGATGGTCGGGTTCTTGCCGCCCATCTCGGCCACGCACGGACGCGGGTACTGCCCGCCGCTGAAGGAGCGAATGATCTTCATGCCGACGTCGTAGCTGCCGGTGAAGGTAATGCCGGCCACATCGGGATGGTCGACCAGCGTCTGGCCAACGCTGCGGCCGCCACCGGTGACGAAGTTGAACACGCCCGGCGGAAGTCCCGCGTCGCGGAAGGCCTCGGTCAGCAACCAGCCGGTGAAGGGGGTGTCCGTCGCCGGCTTGAAAACAACCGTGTTGCCGGCCACCAGGGCCGCGCCGCTGGGGCCGCCGGCCAACGCGCCGGGGAAGTTGAACGGGGAGATGACCACCCAGACGCCATAGGGCTTCAGGACGCTGCGATTGTGGTGTTTATCGCTCTCGTTCTTGAGCGAGCGGGTGAAGCCGTTGTTGGCTTCCATCGCATCGCAGTTGTAGCGAATCAGGTCGGCGGTTTCCTCGACATCGCCGAGCGCCTCCAGCCGGTTCTTGCCGACTTCCAGGCTCATGATCGCGCCGATGTGGAACAGCCGATCGCTGAGGAGATCGGCCGCACGCCGCAGGAGGGCCACCCGCTCCTGCCAGGGGGTGTCACGCCAGCCGGGGAACGCTGCCTTGGCCGCGGCAACGGCGTCATTGGCATCCTGCTCGGTGCCCTTCTGGAAATAACCCATCACCAGATCCTTGTCAGTCGGGCTGATCTTGGCGAAGGTTTCCTTGGCGAAGACCTCTTTCCCATTGATAAACATGGGGTAGTTCTTGCCCGAGTGGGCGCGAAAATCGACCACGGCTTCGTCATAGAGCCGGTGAAGCTCGGGATCGGGGCTTGCCAGCGTCGAATAAGTAACCTTGAATTTTTGGGTCATCGGTATCTCCTCAGATTGATATAGTGGGATCGTGTGGAAAAGAAACAGGCGTCAACCTGTGATGCGCTTCATGTGAAGCTTTCGCTATTATTATTATAGCCTGATCGGATCGACAGTTCAAAGTGATGGCATGGGATGCTCATGCCAAATGCAAGCATTCCAGCCGGTAAAATGACGTCAGGATATCACCAGGAATGTACTCCCGGAATCGCGGCAATCAGAACTTCAGCAACCACTCCATGCGCTCGCGAATCTCATCGACGCGGGGGATCATGGCATCCATGAGGCCGGTGTTGAACGGCACAGGGATCGAGGGCGAGGCCAGCCGAAGAACCGGCGCATCCAGATCGAGGAAGGCTTCTTCGGCGATGACTGCGGCGATCTCCCCGCCGAAACCGACCAGTCGGAAATCTTCGTGGACAATGAGGCAGCGCGATGTCTTGCGAACGGAACGGAGCACCATCTCCCGATCCCAGGGCACGATCGTCCGCAGGTCGATGATCTCGATGCTCGCGCCGACGGTATTCGCGGCCGCCTCACAACGCTCCACCATCGCCCCCCAGGTGACGACGGTCAGCGACTCGCCCGGCCGCACCACCCGCCCGCGGCCGAAAGGCAACACGTAGTCATCCCCCGGATAGGGGCGGCGGGCCGAGGCCGCGTCAAGCATGGCCCTATGCTCAAAAAACATCACCGGATCGTTGCCTCGCAAGGCGGCGCGCAACAGGCCGACCGCGTCCTCGGCATTGGAGGGGAAGGCGACATGCCAGCCGACGCTGTGGGCGAATGCCGCTTCGTCGGTGACGCTATGCCAGGGGTCGCCGATGCGACGAAACCCGCCGGGGATACGCACCACCATGGGGACGGCGAAGCGTCCGGCCGACCGCCAGCGCAGCGAGCCAAGGTTGTGCATCTGCTCCGTCGCCGGATCGGCGTATTTGCGAAACTGAATCTCCGGCACGGGCATCAACCCGGCCAGGGCCATCCCGACCGAACGGCCGATGATCCCTTCCTCGGACAGGCTGGTATCGAAAACGCGCCCCTCGCCGTGGTGGGCTTGCAGGCCCAGCGTGGCCGCGTGGACGCCGCCCTTGTGGCCGACATCTTCGCCGAAGACCAGACAGCGAGGGTTGACGTTCAACTCCACATCGAGCGTGCGGCGGATGGCTTCGACCATTGTAAGACGGCGCGGATCCGGCGGGTTCGGAATGTCCGTCCCCGCCGGGAGGGTGATGCCTTCGGCCGCCAGACCGCCATGCCGGGGAACGGGTGAGCCTTCGGACCAGACACGACTGGTCACTTTGGCCGGGTCGGGTTGAGGCTGGGCCATGGCGGCATCGCGAGCGCCGGCCACCTCGGCCGCGGCGGCTTCTTCCAGAGCGGTCCATTCTGCCTCGCTTATCCGCGAGGGGACCAGAAAACGACGCATGGCCGGGATGGGGTCGCGGGCCAGTTCGGCCGTTCTCTCTTCCTCGGACTTGTAAGCCTGATTATCCGTGCTGGAGTGGCCGGAGAGTCGAGGCACCGTCAGGCGCAGCAAGGCCGGGCCTTCCCAGGAGCGGACATACGACACGGCCGCATGGACCAATTCAGCCGCCTCAGCCGGATCACAGCCGTCGCCGTCCCATATCTTCAGATCCCTGAAAGAGGCGAGATTGGCGGCGATGTTGCCACCGGGGGTCTGGAGCGTGCTCTTCACCGATATGGCGTAGGTGTTGTCTTCGATGACGAACAGGAGGGGCAACTTCAGCGTCGTGGCCAT
>CAYXNH010000221.1:0-4763 GCA_964466135.1 uncultured Ardenticatenaceae bacterium
TCGAGGCAAAACTGTCTATGTCCCTCGCTTTGCTCTGACTTTGGAAAAGCCCTGCCGCCATGGCCGGGACGGCTGCGCATGTTGCGCAAAACCGGTTATAATTCCCCTCCATGAAAACCCAAAACTCGCCCCATCACCCTTATCGACGATCATTTTGGCTCATGCTGGTCATCGCCCTGCTGGCGGCCGTTCTGGTTGCCTGCAACAGCGACGACGCGGCCCCCACCGAGCCGACGGCCGTAGCCGAGGCCCCGCCCGCGGCCGCGCCGACCGATGCGCCGGCCGTGGCCCCGACCGAGGCGCCCGCTGAGGTACCGACCGAAGCGCCGACCGTCGCCCCCACCGAAGCCCCGGCCGAGGCGCCCTCCGGCGGCGCGAGCCTGTCCGGCGAATGCGCCAACGCCTTCTTTCCGGTGATCGACGGCCGCACGATGAATTACGTCACCTCGATGGAGTCGATTGACGATTCGGCCTATTCGCTCATCTACAGCAACGTCACCGAGTCCTCTTTCGATCAGTCGACCGCTATCAACGGCGAGACGATGGTCACGGCCACCTGGACCTGCACGGCCGGGGGGATGCTGTCGCCGCAGTTCAGCCAGTTCCCCGGCGGGATGGAAGGGGCCGAGATAGAAGTCGTCGAATTCGACGGGCTGACCGTGCCGCCCGAGGAGATGTTCCAGCCCGGCCAGTCATGGCAGACGCATTACATCACCAACATGCGAATGCCCGTTTTGGGCAGCGATACCCCCATGGAGATGACGCAGGTCATCGATTTCACCAACGAAGTGGTCGGCATCGAGGCCATCAGCGTCCCCGCCGGCGACTACTCCGAGGCGGTGCGGGTCAATATCGTCGGGACAATCGTCCAGTCCATGTTGGTCGACGGAACGCCGCAGCCCCTGGGCACGGTCAATTTGACCTATTCCAGCTGGTATGTCGAAGGGGTGGGCATGGTTCTGACGGTCTATGACGACGTGATGGGCATGGGCGCCAGCCGCACCGAGCTGGTCTCGATCGAGTAACCGCAGTCACAATAATCGACGACGGTCAATCAAAGGGCCGGGGCGCGAATCAGGCAGGTTCGCGTCCCGGCCCTTTTTATTGGGATCGGGAGACACGGCCCAAGCGCCAGATCCCCATCCCGCCACAAATCACGATCTCTTTATGGATCGTCCCCGGGAACGATGATAATATGGATGATAGCGGCAATTGATGGAGATCAGGTCGCCATGTTCCAGCGTTATATCATCACCGTGCAACCCGTGGGGAGGGTAACACCCCCGCCGTTCACCGGCGCACTGTCCGACCGGGTCATCCACGAGATCGACCGGTTTCACGTCATCATCGACACGCCCGACGCATCACCCGAGGCGGCCCTGCAGATCGATTGCCACCGATCGCCCGGCTGCCTGACGATCACCGAGGGCACGATCATCGCCGAGGACTCATCCGCCGGACCCTGGTCGGGGACCTACAACCGGCTAATCATCGGCGACGGCGAGCTCCGGCTGCACAACGACACCTACGGCCTGCTGACCTGCTATTTCGCCCAGTCCGACGGCGTCCTCCACATCTCCAACTCCCGGCGCCTGCGGCGCTATCGCGCCGCCCTGCCCCCCGACGAGATGGGGATCGCCCAGATGTTCCTCTTCGCCGGATGGACGGCCGACGAACGCACCATCCTTCGCGGCGGCCGACGCGTCGATCCCGGCAGCGAGTACCGCTTCCGGCTGGGCAGCGACGCCCAGCCGGCCATCACGCGCCGGACACGAGCCTGGACCGACATCATCGACGATCGGCCCGCGGTCGTCGTCGATCGCATCTGCGAGCTATGGGAAGCGGCCGTGAGCCGCCACATCGACCCGATCGATACGCCCATCGGCCTCATGCTCAGTGGCGGGCTGGATTCGCGCATGGTCGCCGGCGGCATCGCCTCGCGCGGCAAGGAGCTAATCGCCCTGACCCACGGCAACCCGCGGAGCGACGAGATGCGCATCGCCAGCCAGGTGGCGTCAGCCGTCGGCGCCAATTGGATCACCGTCGGCCTCGACGCCGATTTTACCTTCGAGCGGATGGCCTTCGAGCGGGTCAATCGGACGCACGAGACGCTCTATCAGTTGTTTTGGGACAGCAACTCCCCCCGGCTGGCGGCCGCGGGCGCGACCCACCTCGTCACCGGAGCCGCCTTCGACACCTACCTCGGCGGTCGGCGCGACCCCGACAACAGACGCCGCTTCATGAGGAACATGCGCCATTCGCTGTTCGGCCCCTCGCCCTCGCGCCCGGCCACGGCCGAAGAACGCATCGCGCAAATCGAACTGTTCTTCGGCAAGGCTCGCAAGCGCGCCCGCAACTATACCTTTCTGCTGGCCGAGCCGTACCGCTCGCTGATGACCGAATCGTTGCCGGGCGTCCGCGAGGAGGTCGCCGCCCGCGTCGAACGCATCGCCGCCGCCGGGCCGATCTCCGCCGCCCAGATTTGGGAGCGGTTCGATTGCGAGCAGCACCAGACCCAACTCGGCCGCAATCAGGAGCGCCAACTGCTGACCTATGGGACGCTGATCCTGCCGACCTGCGACAGCGATCTGGCGAACTACCTGACCAATCTGCCGTCAGGCATGAAGTACGACCACGCCCTCTACTACCGCGTGTTCCGCCGCCTCTATCCGCGGCTGGCCGCCATCGAGGTGCCCAACCTGGGCACCCACATCGACCAGCCGCAGTGGCTTGTCGAGCTAACCCGCGTCTGGCATATCCAGCGCAAGACCCGCCTCACCGCGTGGGTCAACTACGCGCAGTGGATGCTGCTGGGCGACAATCTGGACCACTACGAGCGGCTCTTCCTGGCCCGGCCGGAATTCTTCGACCTGGACAGCGTCCGCGCCTACTTCAGCGATGTGCGCTCCGGCCGGCGAACCCTCTATGACGGCAACGAGATGGCCGGCTTTTTGAACCTGGCCATGCTGCTGGACGAGAGAACGCCGGCCGTCGTCTAGCCGATCAGCGACACCAGCACCCGCCACAGATTGCCGTAGGCGTTGCGCACGAAGCCGGGCCAGTTGTCGCCGGGCAGCAACGGCGGGAAGCCGCCGGAGGTGCCGCTCTCGTTGAAGCGATTGTTCACGCCGGTCGTGTCCCACAGGATGTCGCCCGCCGGGATGCCCAGCGCCGACACCGTCGGGTCGGGGTCGAAGCCGTTGTTGCTGAACGTGTTGTTGTGGGTGAAGTTGTTCTCCGCCAACGGGCCGACGTCCAGCTCGTTCTCGTTGAACGCGCCCGTGCCCGTCAGGCTGAACACAGCGATGCCGGCCGTCTTGTTGCCGGTGATGGTGTTGTTGAAGATCTCGTTGTTGTCGGAGCCGATGATCAGGATGCCCGTCCCCGGCGGCACGATGCGGGCCATGCCGCCCTCCGGGGCGAAGTTGGCGTGGTTGTTGTTCTCCACCACGTTATCGCGGACGATGGCCCCCGAGGAGATCTTCGACGACAACTGCGGCAGCAACACCAGGAGGATGCCGTTGCTGTTGTCGTGGAGGTGGTTGTTATACAACTCGCCGCCCAGCGTGTTCTCCAGCTCGATGCCGATGACGTTGCCGTAGGCGGTCGAGTCGCGCACGATGACGTTCTCGCTTTGCCCGGCATAGATCCCGGCGTCATCGACTCCGGTCACCTCCACCCGCTCGATGAGCACGTCGGTGCTGCGCACCGGGTAGACGCCGTAGGTGCCGACGTTCTCGGCGAAGATGTCGTGAAAATGGACGCCCGTCACCCCTTCCACCAGCACGCCGTTGTCGGTATAGTTGCGCGTGTGGAGGTTGCCCACGGTGAAATTATTGCCGCTGGCGATGACGCCCTCGGGCAGCTTGCCTTCGCCATCGAGGATGGGGTACTCGCCCTTTTCGTTGGGGATGCCGCGCAAGGTGATGTCGTTCAGGTCGATGGCCACCCGCTCGTGGTAGATGCCGTAGGGAATCTCGATGGTGTCGCCGGGGATGGCCCGGTCGACGGCGGCCTGGATAGTCTCGCCCGGCTGCACGGTGATGGTCTGCGGGGGGCGATCCTCCAATACCGCGCCGCCGGCAGCCGTGTTGTGCAGCGCCGCCTCGGCCCGCGCCGGGTTGTCATAGGGGGCCACCACCGGCAGGCCCGACGGCACGGCCGCGGGGATGGCCGGATTGTTGCTCTCGTCGGTCAGGGCGTAGAGGAAGCTGATCAGGTCGGCGCGGTCCTGGTCGGACAGCTCGAACGGGTTGACGAACACATCCACCGACTGGACGCCACGGGCGCGGCCGCCGCCGCCCTCATAGAACCGGACGACCTCCTCCAGCGTGGCCATGGAGCCGTCGTGCATGTAGGGGGCGCTCAGGGCGATGTTGCGCAGGGTGGGCACCTTGAACGCGCCGAACAGGCCGTCGGGCACCACGCCCGCCCGGCCGGGATCCTCGCTGTCGACGCCGATGACGCGGAAGGTGTCGCTGGCGAAGGTCGGCGCGCCGTGGCACTCGAAGCAGCGCAACGCGCCGGAGCGGAACAGGGCCAGGCCGCGCCGCTGCTGGGTGGTCAGGGCGTCGAAATCGCCGGCCGCGTAGCGGTCGAACGGAGCGTCGTCGCTGATGAGCGTGCGCTGGAAGGCAGCCAGGGCGCGGGCGGTGTTGTCGGCCGTCACGGCCGCCGCGCCGCCGCCGAAGGCCGCGTCAAACAAAGTGACATATTCGGGAATGGCCGCCAGCTCCGCGGCCATCGCCGCCGGGTCAGCCACG
>CAYXNH010000222.1:0-4725 GCA_964466135.1 uncultured Ardenticatenaceae bacterium
GCTGGAACGAGCTGGCCGACAGGAAGCTGTCGGTGTTGAGCGACGCCTTGGTGATACCCAACAACACCGGCTCGGCCTGCGCGGGTTGACCGCCTTCGGCCGTGACCTCGTTGTTTTTCTCATGGAAGACCGGTGTGTCGACCAGATCACCGGGAAGCATATCCGTATCGCCGGATTCAGTGACGGACACCTTGCTGAGCATCTTGCGGATGATGACCTCGAAGTGTTTGTCATGGATGTTCTGACCCTGCGGCCGATAGACCTGCTGGACTTCACGCAACAAATATTGCGTCACCGCGTCGCGTCCCAGAATCTCCAGGATGCGATGGGGGTTGCGCGAACCCTCGGTCAACTGGTCGCCGGCCTGAACGGTCTGGCCGTCACTAATGAGCAAGCGGACACCGGCGGCGATCTCATAATCGCGTTCGTCGCGGCTTTCCCAGGTGACCTTTAAGCCATTTTCATCCAGCGTTACGCGTCCGGGATGGCGAGCGAAAATGATCTCGTCGCCACTCTCGGCCAGGGTCTCGCCAACGGCGACTTCCTGGTTATTCCCGACACGCATCGTCCAGCCCTCGGGCACTTCGTAGATATCGTCGAGCAGCTTGACGTTGGTGATGAAGGCGTGACGAACACCGTCGATAACGCGCAAGTTGACGATACCTTCGATCTCCGTCATCACCGCCTCACCCTTCGGTCGCTGGCGCGCCTCAAACAGTTCCTCCACACGGGGCAGACCCTGGGTGATGTCGCCGCCGGCCGAGGCCGTACCGCCGGTGTGGAAGGTACGCAGCGTCAGCTGGGTACCCGGCTCACCGATGGACTGGGCGGCCACGATGCCGACCGCGACGCCGAGGTCAACCGGCTTGCCGCGGGCCAGGTCTGTGCCATAGCATTTACGGCAGATACCCAGTCGCAACTCGCAAGTCATGGGCGAGTAGACATAAACCTCGCTCACATTCAAGGCATCGACGGCGTCTGCATTTTCAACGCCGAAATATTCACCTTCGGAGACGACGATCTCGCCCGTCTCAGGATTGGTGATCGTCTCGGCCGAGACGCGGCCGATCAGACGTTCAGCCAATGTCTGCTTGCCGAAGTTATCCGCGCGGCGAACAAAGATACCCTTGTTCGTGCCGCAGTCCTCTTCCATGATGATGATGTCCTGGGCGACGTCGACCAATCGACGAGTCAGGTAACCGGCGTCGGCCGTTCGCAGAGCGGTGTCGGCCAGACCCTTTCGCGCGCCGTGGGTAGAGATGAAGTACTCCAGCGCCTCCAGACCCTGCCGGAAGTTCGACTGGATGGGAACCGGGATGATGCGACCTTGCGGGTCGGCCATCAAACCGCGCATGCCCGCCAGCTGGGTGATCGGGCCAAAGCCGCCCTTGCCCGCGCCGGACATAGCCATGATGGCCAAAGGCCCGTTGGGGTCCATCGATTCTTTCACGGCGTCGGCGACCAGATCCTTGGCATCGTTCCACTGCTCGATCGTCCGCTGATACTGCTCTTCTTCGGTCAACAAACCGCGGCGGAACTGGCGGTCGATCTCGTCAACATGCTTGCGAGCCGTATCGAGAATCGTGGCCCGTTTCTCCGGGATGGTCAGGTCGGCCACGGCAACGGTCGTGCCGGACACGGTGGCGTAACGAAAACCGACGTCCTTGATGGCGTCAACCATCTGGATGGTGGCCTCGTCGCCAAGCACCATATGGACGCGGTTAATTAAGGCATTGACGCCGCCCTTGTCCAACAAGCGATTAACGAAACGCGCTTTTTCGGGCAACGCCAGGTTGAACAGGACACGACCGGGCGATGTCTCAATGATGCGCGTGCGCGACTTGCCGTCGGCATAGCGATTGCCGTCTTCCTTCCAATAGGTCGACGTTTGAACCTTGATCTTGGCGTGGATATCCAGATAGCCCAGTTCATAGGCTGTCTCGACTTCTTCCAGGCTGCTGTAGATGCCGCCTTCGCCCTTGCGGCCGTCGCGAATCATGGTGATGTAATAGACACCCAGCACCATATCCTTCGACGGGCCGACGATCGGCTGGCCGTCGGACGGCTTCAGCAGGTTGTGGGTCGCCATCATCATCGTCTTGGCCTCGTTAACGGCCTTGTCGGACAACGGCACATGAACGGCCATCTGGTCGCCGTCGAAGTCGGCATTGAAGGCCGCGCAGACCAGCGGATGCAACTGGATCGCCTTGCCCTCGACTAACTTGGGCATGAAGGCCTGGATACCCAGGCGGTGCAGTGTCGGTGCGCGATTCAGCAAAATGGGGCGATCCTGGATGACTTCCTCCAGCACTTCCCAAACCTCAGGTGGCTGGCGCTCCATAAACCGCTTGGCGCCCTTCACATTGCTGGCGTGCTCGTACTGCACCAGCTTGCTGATGACGAACGGCCGGAACAGCTCCAGAGCCATCGTTTTGGGCAAGCCGCACTCGCCCATCTTGAGCTTGGGGCCGACCACGATGACCGAACGGCCGGAGTAGTCGACGCGCTTGCCAAGCAGGTTGCGACGGAAGCGTCCTTTCTTGCCCTTCAACATATCGGACAGAGATTTCAGCTCGCGACGGCCGCGACGACTCAGCGCCTTGCCGCGCTGGCTATTGTCGATCAGGCTGTCGACGGCCTCCTGCAACATACGCTTTTCATTGCGGACGATGACATCCGGCGCGCCCAACTCCAGCAATCGCTTGAGGCGATTGTTGCGGTTGATGACGCGACGATAGAGGTCGTTGAGGTCGGAGGTGGCGAAACGGCCGCCGTCCAGCTGCACCATCGGCCGGAGGTCGGGAGGAATGACCGGCAATACGGTCAGGATCATCCATTCAGGCCGGTTGTTGCTGGCGCGCAAGGCCTCGACAACCTGGAGCCGTTTGGTGGCCCGCTTGGCGGCTTGCTTCGACCGGCTGGTGCGAACCTCTCGCCACAGATCGCGGGAAAGCTTGTCGAGATCCATGTTGCGCAGAATCTCATGGAAAGCCTCCGCGCCCATACCGGAACGGAATACATTGCCGAACTTGCTCTTCAATTCGCGGTATTCGTTCTCGGTGAGGAAGGTCATTTGCGACAGGCCTTCCAGCTGCTCACGATTGGTCTGAGCCTGTTGGCGCAGCCTGATGAGCTTCTGGTCCATGCGCTCGCGCAGACCCTCGCCGGCGTAACCGATCTCGCCTTGCAGCTCTTCGATCTCGCGGTTCAGCTCGGCCAGTTCCTGCTTCTGATCATCCTCAAAGGTCTTCTGGATGGTCTCCAGCAGTTCTTTGGTGATCTCCTGAACCTGAACGGTGTGCTCGCGGCCGACTTTCTCGCCCTTCTGGACGATTAGCTCGCCGGACAGAATGATGTCTTCCGTCGCGGCCGAACCTTTCAGATTGGACAGGCGTTGCTCAATGCTCTTGGCTTCCCGCACCAGCTCATCGGTGCGCGCGCTTAGCCGATCGTCAAAGGTGGCGATGAGTTCGTCGCGCGCGGCTTCCAGTTCGGACAGGCGCACGGAGGCCTCGGCCGTCGTCTCCTCCAGTTGTTCCTTGAGCTTCGACTCAAGTTGAGCCTCGGCTTCCTGGAGTTCCTCGCCAAGACGTTTGAGCGCGCGCTGGCGAGCATCCTCATCGACGTTGGTGATGACGTACTGGGCGAAGTAGAGGACGCGGTCCAGATTACGACGCGAAATATTGAGCAACAGCCCCATATAGCTGGGTACACGCCG
This sequence comes from uncultured Ardenticatenaceae bacterium, assembly GCA_964466135.1. GTDB lineage: Bacteria > Chloroflexota > Anaerolineae > Promineifilales > Promineifilaceae > Promineifilum. The sequence continues at coordinate 3,719 of CAYXNH010000222.1, forward strand.
GGTATACCAGACATGGGCGACGGGCGCAGCCAATTCAATGTGGCCCAAGCGCTCACGCCGCACGGAAGAACGGGTGATCTCGACCCCGCACTTGTCGCAAACGATACCCTTATAACGAACGTTCTTGTATTTACCGCAATAACATTGCCAGTCCCGGGTGGGACCGAAAATAGCCTCGCAGAAAAGCCCGTCCTTCTCCGGGCGCAATCTGCGATAGTTGATGGTCTCAGGCTTGGTTACCTCGCCATAGGACCAGGAGCGAATTTGCTCCGGGGACGCCAGACTGACGCGTAGCGAGCGGAAATCGGTTGTCTCCACTAATGACCTCCCAATATCGTTTAAGCTCCTACCCTTTTCATGAAAAGCGTGAAGAGCGCCGCACTAATTTAATTCAGGCCAAAGCTCAGTGGCTAAACGCGCAAAAGAGCGACTTGACTTTCGCCAGCGCTCTTGATTACGTCTCGATTGAACAAATGATAAAAACAATTATATCGGCAACCGTCGATAGGTCAAACTTGTTAATCTCATTTAAACGTAAGCCATGCGATCTATAATTATCGCACAAATGGAAGAAAAATCAAGCCCTGAGGAGTGACTAATTACAAAGGCATGGGATAATAGAGCAATGGCACAATGTCCCCACTGTTTACGAACCGAAGAGCAAGTCAAGAACGGCAAGACGGCGGCTGGTAGCCAACTCTACCGGTGCAAAGTGTGCCGGCGCAAGTATACTCCTGAGCCCCAAGCCCATGGCTATGACCAGGCCACCCGACAACGGGCAATCCGCTTGGCGCTGGACGGGAACAGCCAGCGGCAAGCGGCGCGTCATGCGGGCGTCAGCCACGGCTCGCTGGCCAACTGGCTCAAGCGGTACGCCGATGAGCTGCCAACAACCCTGCCGATGCCGGACCAGCCGGTCGAAGTGGCCGAACAGGACGAACTGTTCACCTTTCTGGGCGAGAAAAAAACGAAGTCTACGTCATGACGATTGTCGATAGGCACACCCG
>CAYXNH010000223.1:0-4673 GCA_964466135.1 uncultured Ardenticatenaceae bacterium
GTACCACGGAGACAGTTCGCCTTCGTCCCAATGGGGATGAAGGCGTTTTTTATTGGCAGACAGGGATAGAAACGGGGTTTCTTGAAGAGGTTGAGCGGATGACCGACTTGCTTTATGTGATGGATTCCTATGTGAAGGAATTCGAAGCGGCCGTCGTCGAACAGGTCGATGGTGGCGTGGTGCTGGATCGCACTGCGTTCTACCCCGGCGGCGGCGGTCAGCCATACGACACCGGAACGCTGAGCGACGGCGCCACGACCTGGCCCGTGACGGCCGTAAAAAAGGTCGACGGCCGCCCGATTCACTTCATCACCGGCGACCTGCCCGCGGTCGGGACGGCGGTTCGCGGCGTTCTCGATTGGGAGCGACGCTACGCCCTCATGCGCACCCACACCGCGATGCACATCCTGTGCGGCGTCGTCTTTCGCGACTATGGCGCGCAGGTGACCGGCGGCAACATGGACCCGCTGCAGGGGCGCATGGACTTCGAGTTCGAGACAATGCGCCATGAACTCGTCGACGCCATCGAGGCCGCGGTCAACGTCGAGGTCGCCGCGGCCCACCCCGTCCGCGTACGCATCCTGCCGCGCGAGGAGGCCTTCCAGATCCCTGACCTGATCCGCACCAAAATCAACCTGCTGCCACCCGGCATCAGCGAGGTGCGGACAGTGGAACTGGTCGGGCTGGACCTGCAGGCCGACGGCGGGACTCACGTGGCCAATACATCCGAGGTCGGCCGCATCCGCATCACCGATTACAAGAGCAAGGGCAAGATCAACAAGCGGATCTACCTGGAACTGATTTAATCGAACGGCAAGGAACTATCGAGTCCGGAAACCATGCGCACTATCATCCACGAACAACCCTACGAGCGGCCGCTGTCGGCCGGGCGGCTGCGCTATGAGCGCGACGGCATGCCCACCGGCGCGGTCGAATCGTGGCGACTGACAAACGCCGTCGACGGCTTTCGCTTCCTGCGCGTAGACCTGGACGCGCGCGAGGCCGCCTCGGGTCGTTCCTGGCTCTATCATGTGACCCTGAACCCGGTCGGCCGCCCGGAGCAAGTCAAGTATCGCTTCTGGGGCGACGGGCAGGAAGCGTCCGGTACGGCCGTGTGGGATCAGGGCGAGATCGTAGCCGCGCGCGAAGTCAACGGCACGGCCTGGCAGGACACGACACGGGGCGCTGCCTTCTGGTTCCCGGCCGGCACCGGTCTGGCTCTGCTGGCCTGGAGCGCCGGCGAAACCCATGGCGTCACGATCCGGACCGACACGAGCGATCCGGCGCGGCTCATGGCCCTGGTCGAGACGCCGGTCGCCATCGAGTGGGGAGCATCGACCGTCGAGCCGGTTGCCGATGAACATCTACCCGTGAAGCCGCTGACCGTCGCCTGGCGCGACCAGCGACGGGTCGTATGGCTCGATCCGGAAAATCGGCCGCTGCGGTTGCGGCGGGACGACGGGTTGACGGCCGTGGCCGAGCGCCTGGTGCGCTATCGCTGACATCTGATTGAACGATTAGGAGAAGAAGACATGGGATTCAGGGAAGTACCCAACAAGGTCGATTTTGTAGCCTTGGAACGAGAGATGCTCGAATTCTGGCGCGAGACGGACGCGTTTAACGAACTGCGCCGGTTGCGCGCCGGTACCGAGGCCGAACACGGCATCTTCAGCTTCATCGACGGGCCGATCACCGCCAACAATCCGATGGGGGTGCACCACGCCTGGGGACGCACCTACAAAGACCTGTACCAGCGTTATCAGGCTATGCAGGGCAAGAACCTGCGCTGGCAAAACGGCTTCGACTGTCAGGGTCTGTGGGTGGAGGTCAACGCCGAGAAGGAGTTGGGCTTCCGCAACAAGCGCGACATCGAACGCATGGGGCTGGCTGAATTCGTCAAGTTCTGCAAGTCGCGGGTGCTGCGCTATGCCGCCGTCCAGACCGAACAGTCCAAACGGCTCGGCTACTGGATGGACTGGAATGACCCCGGTGAATTGCGACAGTTGGGCGAACTGCTCAACGACGACCCTAATCAGATCATCACCGTCGATGGGCCGCGCGGCCCGGTCACCGACACCGTCGAGCAGATCGTCGCTCGCCTCGGCCTGGCCGAGTTGGGCGGCTCCTATTTCACCTTCAGCAATGAGAACAACTATCTCATCTGGGAATTCATCAAGGCCTGCCACGACCACGGCTGGGTCTACAAGGGCAAGGACGTCATGCCCTGGTGCACCCGCTGCGGCACAGCCATCAGCCAGCACGAGATCGTCACCGACGGCTATTTCGACGTCACCCACGACTCCGTCTTCGTTCGCTTCCCTCTGCTCGGCCGCGACAACGAGGCCCTGCTCGTCTGGACCACGACGCCCTGGACGTTAACCAGCAATGTCGCCGCGGCCGTTGGCCCCGATTTGGATTATGTGAAGGTCCAATCTGAAGACGGCTGGAACTACTACCTGGCCGAGGAGGCCATGAAAAACACGCTGATCGGCAAGAACAACGAGGTCATCGGCCGCCTGAAGGGATCCGATATGGTCGGCTGGACCTACAGTGGGCCGTTTGACGAGCTTGAGCGCCCCCAGAAAGCGTTTGCCGAGGCGGTCTATACCCATCGTGTCATCCCCTGGGGGGATGTCGGTGCCGAGGAAGGCACGGGCATCGTCCACATCGCGCCGGGTTGCGGCGCCGAAGACTTCGGACTGAGCAAGGAGTACGGCCTGCCGGTCATCGCTCCGCTGAACGAAGACGGCGTCTACCTCAACGGCTTCGACTGGCTGACCGGCCGCGATGTCATGACGGTAGCCGAGGACATCTTTAATAGCCTGCGCGAGAAGGGCGTGCTCTATCGCAAGCAACGCTACACCCATCGCTATCCTCACTGCTGGCGCTGCGGCTCCGAACTGGTCTACCGGCTGGTGGACGAATGGTTCATCAGCATGGGCCAGACCTTTGACAAACCACGCGGGGAAGTGACAGCCGAGGAAAAGGCGGCCAACCTGCGCTATCAGATCATGGATCGCGTCGATGCCGCCACCTGGTATCCCTCGTTCGGCTACGACCGCGAACTGGACTGGTTGCGCAACATGCACGACTGGATGATCAGCAAGAAGCGCTACTATGGCCTGGCCTTGCCCATCTGGGAGTGCAACGAGTGCGGTCACTTCACCGTGATCGGCAACGAAAACGAACTGCGCGAGCGGGCCGTCGAAGGATGGGAGACGTTCGAAGGCCACACCCCCCACCGGCCCTACATCGACGCGGTGAAGATCGCCTGTCCCGAATGCGGGGCCAAAGCCGGCCGCATCCCCGACGTGGGCAACCCCTGGCTGGACGCAGGCATCGTCCCGTTCAGCACCCTGGAGTATCGCCGTGACCGCGCCTTCTGGGAGAAATGGTACCCGGCCGACTGGATCTCGGAGAGCTTCCCCGGCCAGTTCCGCAACTGGTTCTATAGCGTTCTGGCCCAGAGCACCGTCCTCAGCGACAAGCCGCCGTTCCTGAACCTGTTCGGCTATGCCACCCTCTTTGCCGAGGACGGCCGCCCGATGCACAAATCCTGGGGCAACTCCATCGAATTCAACGAGGCGGCCGAGAGGATGGGCGCCGACACCATGCGCTGGCTCTACGCCGGCTGCAAGCCCGAGCAAAACCTGCTCTTCGGCTACAATCGCAGTGACGAAACACGCCGTCGCTTCCTCATCCCGTTGTGGAACGTCTACTCGTTCCTCGTCACTTATGCCAATGCCGACGGCTGGACGCCATCGACCCGCTACGGCGAGCATGAAAGCCCGGTGGAGGGCAACGCCCAACTCGACCGGTGGATCGTCGCCCGTCTGAACGAGACCACCGCCGGCGTCCGTGCCGCGCTGGACGTCTTTGACGCCGAGCACGCCGTGGCCGATCTGGAGCTTCTGCTGGACGATCTCTCCAACTGGTATGTCCGCCGGTCGCGCCGCCGCTTCTGGAAGAGCGAGGCCGACGCCGACAAATCGGCCGCCTACGCCACGCTCTATCATGTCATGGTCGAATTCATCAAATTGCTGGCTCCGTTCATCCCCTTCACGACCGAGGTCATCTATCAGAACCTCGTGCGTTCCGTCGATGCCGCCGCGCCGGCCAGCGTTCACCACTCCTTTTATCCGCAGGTCGACGAGGCGCAATTCGATCGTCGCCTGCTGGACAAGATGCGTCTGGCCATCACAACCGCCGCGCTCGGCCGCTCCGCGCGTGGCTCGGCCGACGTCAAGCTGCGCCAGCCGCTGGCCAAGGCCAAGGTGTTCGTCGGCTCGCAGCAGGAGCGCGACGACCTGCGCGACCTGGCCGACGTGTTGGCCGAGGAGATCAACGTGAAGGAAATCGAGATCGTCTCCGAGGTCGGCGAACTGGTCAGCTACAAAGTGTTGCCCAATAATCGAACGCTGGGGCCGAAGCTGGGGTCCCTGTTTCCGGCCGTCCGGGGCGCGCTGGCCGCTCTCGATCAGGCCGCGGCCGCCGCGACCCTGCAATCCGGCGAAACGCTGGAGTTGGTCATCGACGGCATGGCCGTCGGCCTGAGCGGCGATGACGTCCTCGTGCAGACCGAGCCGCTGGGCGGGCTGGCCGTCGCCGGCGAGAAGGGCGTGACCGTCGCCATCGATCCCCATCTGACGCCGGAACTGGTGCAGGAAGGATAC
>CAYXNH010000224.1:0-4668 GCA_964466135.1 uncultured Ardenticatenaceae bacterium
GTCTCCCGGACCGTGACCAAAGAGGAACAGAAGAAGCAGTACCGCGGTCTGGCCCGCCAGTATCACCCCGACGTCAACAACGAGCCTGACGCTAATGAGCGATTCAAGGAGATCAGCGAGGCCTACGAGGTATTGTCGGATGACGACAAGCGGTCGGCCTATGATCGCTTCGGGCACGCGGGCGTCGGCAATGGCGGCTTCTCGGGGTTTGACCAGCAGGGCTTTGGCGGTTTTGCCGACATCTTCGAGGAGTTTTTTGGCTCATTCGGAGGCGCCGCAACCGGCCGTCGCCGTCGCCAGGGTCCGCGTCGCGGGTCGGATCTGCGTTACGACCTGACGATCACCTTCGAAGAGGCGGTTTTCGGAGCCGAGCGCGATATCGAGTACCGGCGCGCGGAGACATGTTCGATCTGTAATGGCAGCGGAGCCGAACCGGGCACGCGGCCGATCACCTGCACCACCTGTAACGGCTCGGGCGAAGTGCGTCGCGTGCAACAGTCGATATTGGGGCAGTTCGTCAATGTCACCACCTGCAGCACATGCAATGGAACCGGCGAGCTGATTCCTCACCTGTGCCATGAGTGCAACGGCCGCAAGATAGTCGAACGTACTGTGACCAAGAAGGTCAAGATCCCGCCGGGCGTGGACAGCGACACCCAAATCCGGTTGACAAACGAAGGCGGGGCCGGCCTCGATGGCGGGTCTCCCGGCAATCTCTTCGTCGTCCTCACCGTTACGCCGCATGACTTTTTCCAGCGGCGAGGCGACGACATCGTACTCGACCTGCAGATCAATATATCGCAGGCGGCTTTGGGCGATGAGATCACCGTGCCCAGCGTGGATGGCGAGACGAAATTGCAGATACCCGCGGGGACGCAATCGGGCCGGGTGTTTCGCATGCGCGGGCTGGGCGTGCCCAAGCTGGATCGCACCGGCCGCAGCGCCAACGTCGGCCGTGGCGATCAGCTGGTGATCATCAACGTCGCCATTCCCAAGAACCTGACGGACGAGCAGGAGGCCCTGTTCAAGGAGTTGTCTCGCACGCTTGGCCGCGAGGTTGTGCCCCAACGGGGCAAGGGTATCCTGGGCCAATTGAAGGATGCGTTAGGCGAACTTTTTGGGTGATTCCATGTATTGGCTGGAAATAAGCGTGCGAACCGATGGTGAAGGAGCCGAGGCCGTGGCGGAGGTGCTGCGGCCTTTTGCATATCAGGAGAGCGTAGTCTTGCAACAGCTCGGCGATGAATCGACGGCCGATCCCGACGCGCTGGAGCCATACGTGACGGTGCTCATCTACGTGCCCGAGGACCAGGACACGCCCGAGCTGCGCCGCCGGATCGAGGAGATCCTCTACCACCTTGGCCGCCTCTATCCCATACCCGAGCCGGTGTTCCGGGAACTGGCTGACGAGGATTGGGCCAACGCCTGGAAAGCCCACTACAGCCCGTTTCGTGTCGGCCGGCGGCTTAAAATCTGGCCGGCATGGTTGCCGCGTGAATCGGATGAAGACGCCCAACCGGACGATATCATCCTGATACTCGACCCGGGGATGGCTTTCGGCACCGGGCTGCATCCGACAACTCAGGGCTGTTTGCGCGCGCTGGAGACGCTTGTCGTTCCGGAGTCAAGTGTACTTGATGCGGGCACGGGATCGGGCATCTTGTCGGTCGCCGCCGCCAAGCTGGGCGCGACCGTCATCGATGCCTTCGATACCGATGAGCTGGCCGTTCGCGCCACCATCGATAACGCCGCCCAGAACGACGTCGTACCGTCGATTCGCGTGTGGCGGGGGGAACTGGATAGCGTGCGCCATGAGACGACCCGTGAGACGTGGGATGTGGTTGTGGCCAACATTCTGGCCCCGGTCATCATTCAATTGTTGAACGAGAACGGGTTGTTGTCCTATGTCGCGGCCGATGGGCAACTCGTGTTAAGCGGAATCATCCTGGAGCAGGGGCCGGACGTGGAAGCGGCGCTTATCGCCGCGGGGGGCAGGGTGCAGGATACCATCGTTTCCGGCGACTGGATAACCTTCATAGCCGGCCACCGTTGATCGAGCGACCGGCTGTCGGGTCATTGATCGCCGGGTGATAGTCATCCGGCATGTGTCTTCGAGGTTAGGCTTCGGCGGCTTGCACGTTGCGGCGGTAACGATAGGTGATGCGGCCGCGTTCCAGGTCATAGGGCGTCATCTCCACCCGAACCCGGTCACCCAGCAAAATGCGGATGTAATGCTTGCGCATGCGACCGGACAGGTAGGACAAAACCCGATGCCCGTTGTCCAACTCGACCATAAACTGCGTGTTCGGCAAAAGCTCGATTACCGTGCCTTCGACCTCTAACTTGTCTTCCTTCTTGGCCATATACTCCTGCGTTGTTTTAATCTAAGGGGGCGGCCGCGGCTTCGCCCAAATCACTATCCGCGATTGTTTCCGATATCTCGGCCGTCAACTCATCGACGGCCGCTTCGCTTTCATCGACCGCGTCCTCAATTTCGGCGGCGATCTCATCGACCGTGTCGATAGCTTCGGCTTCGTCCGTCGCTGCTTCGATGGCTTCCTCGGTCGTTTCCACAACTTCTTCAGCCGCTTCCACGCTTTCGACAGCGGCCGCTTCAGGCTCGCCGACGGCCGCGTCGTTGTCTTCTATCGCCGCTTCGACCTCGTCTGCGACTGGCTCACTGTCATCAGTCTGGTCTTCTGGTGACTGGTCCTCCGGTGACCGGCCCTCCGGTTCCACGTCCATGCCGGAGGAGCTGCGCACCGCTTCGGCCGCTTCCTCCTCTTCGAGACGCAGGGCCTCAGCCAGCTCCTTCTGGGCCATCCATTCGATCTGTTCCGTCGGCGTCACCGCTTTCAGGCTCAGGCCGATGCGCTGGCGCTTCTGGTCGATGCTGACGACGCGCAGCAGATGGTTTTCGCCTTCCGCCACGACGGCGTGCGGATTCTCGACCGGATTGCGCGACAATTGGGAAACGTGGAGCAGACCTTCGACGCCCGGCTCGATTTCGGCAAAGGCGCCGTAATCGAGGATGCGCGTGATCTTGCCCTCAACCAACTGATTTTGGGTGTATCGTTGCGCGACGGTGTCCCACGGGTTGGGCAGCAGTTTCTTGCGGCTCAGGCTGATTCGGCCCGACTCCTGGTCGACGCCCAAAACGTAGACCTCGATCTCATCGCCCAGCTTGACGACCTCGCGGGGATGGTCGATGCGGTGCCAGGAAAGCTCGGAGATGTGCACCAATCCATCGGCCCCGCCCAAATCGACGAACGCGCCGAAATCCCGCAGGCCACTGACGCGGCCGGTGCGAATCTCGCCCGGCTGCAATATTTCCATCAGCTCGCCGCGCTTCTTGTCTTCCCATTCCTTCTGCGCTTCGCGCTGCGACATTACCAGGCGATGGCGATGGCGGTCGACCTCGATGATCTTGACGCCGATCGTCTCGCCGCGCAGGCGAGCCAGCCGTTGCTGGCGGCGACGCTCGCCCATGCCGGGCGTCACATCGCTCAGGTGCGAGATGGGCACAAACCCGCGAATGCGGCCGTAGGGGACGATGACGCCGCCCTTGTTGTAGCCGATTACTTCGCCCTCAAATATCTCCCCGCTGGCCAGAAGCGCTTCCGCCTGGAGCCAGTCATGATTGAGGCGAGCCAGATGGATGGAAACGATCAGCTCTTCGGGGTTTTCGGTCTGGACGACGTAAACGGGTACTTCATCGTTTATCTTCAGCTCCTCGCGTTCGCCGGGTTCCAGCTTGGCGAGGTCGGACTGGGGTACGATGCCATCGCGTTTCAATCCCAGATCGATGATGAGGCCTTGCTGTGTGTTGGCCACGATCACACCCGTGCGGATATCTCCGTTTTGGGGCATATCATAGTCGTGTTGATCCAACAGATCTTCGAGGGAATTCATCGATTCTTCAGTCATGCGCTTGTCCTACAACGGCTACTATTTTGCGGGTTGCAGATCTCCTGATTGAAACAAAAACTCGGCCATGTGTTGCTGATATTCGCAACAGCAGACCGAGTCCGACGCCAGTGACACCGGTAAAGTGTCCTTCGTAAAGGTTAGGCGGCGCTTATGTTTGCAACATAACGGTATTACGGAGTCTCAATTGCGAAACCCAGGATTGGCGCACGAGTCGCATCCTGTGATTTCTTCAATCTCTTTTGCTCTTCGCCACCCGACCGTTAACCCACTCAGCCAACTCCCGATTATATCATGACCGCCTAGCGTGTCAATCCGGGGAGGCCGTCCGGGTCGCGCGGCCGTGCCGGGTCAAGCGGCCTCAGCAATGCGATTTCTGATGGCTCCGATGCCTTCGATGGCGCATTCCACGACATCGCCCGGTCGCAGGAACACCGGCGGCTTCATGGCAAAGCCGACCCCGCTCGGCGTGCCGGTGGCGATGATGTCGCCGGGCAGGAGTGTCATTCCTCGCGACAGATGGCCGATGAGCGTCGGGATGTCGAAGGTCATCGTCTCAGCCGCGCTGTCCTGTCGCAGTTCGCCGTTGACGTGGCAGGTGATGCGCAGGGCGTATGGATCGGGGATCGCGTCGGCCGTCACGATACACGGCCCGATGGGGCAACTGCCGTCCAGGCTCTTGCCTTTGAAGAACTGTTTGTGCAGCGTTTGCAGGTCGCGGGCGGTCACGTCGTTCAGCAC
>CAYXNH010000225.1:0-4648 GCA_964466135.1 uncultured Ardenticatenaceae bacterium
ACGTAGATGAAGCCGATGAACAGGATGATGAAGCTGGCGCCCATGCGGCTGCCGATGATCATGGTGAAGGTTTGAATCGGATCGATGATCCCGGCATCCAGGAAGGCCAGCGCCGACGCGGCCACCGGCGAGCCGCTCATAACTGCGTAGGCAAACAGCCAGCCGAATCCTAACGTATTGGCGGCATTATCAAATGCAAAACGACTTTCGACGATGGGAGCCAAGCCACGAGCGCCGTCCTTCATCAGAGTCAGAGCCAGGATGAACAGAAACAGGCTGACGATGAACAAGCCTATTTTGGGCCAGGAGATGCTCCGCCATAAGCGCTTGAGGGTCTGTGTCGTGCCGGTTTCGCCTTCCGGGTGTGGCGTCGGTAGCCCGGAGGAATCAGCGGGCACATCCAGCTTGTCGCTATCCTGAAGTTCATCCTTCATCGCAAATCCTTGGAACGGGTTTGCCTGGGTCGATCGATATCCTTTTCAGCGCCTCGCCGGTCGACCTGTGATTCAAGGTTTAGGCGATGACAGGCGGGTCAACTTAAAGGAGAGCATCGAAGGGCAGCCGCATCTTATCACAGGTTGAAGGGAAGAGGAATAATTAAGGAGGATACGGCCAATTGTTCTCATGATCGCAACCGGGGCAAGCTGTTGGTTGGCTTGCCCCGGTAGGTACTCGCGATGTGGCCGGATTATACCGGCCTAAATTTGGCGTTATCCCGCGCCGCTGGCGCCACCGCCGGCCGCGGCAGCCCCAGCCGCGCCCGCGGCCGATGCCGCCGCCGCTCCGCCCGAATTGGAGGCGGCCATGATCACAGCGATAAACGAGGCCATGTTGACCGCTTCGTCTGCCTCGGCAGCGCGGAAGTAGGCCGGAATGCGCGGGTCTTCGGACTTGGCCATCCGTTTGACCCACTTTTCGGCCAAGCCGTAGCCGGTCGCGTAGGGCAGATAGGCTTCGTAGTAGGCGTCATCCGACAGGCTGGCCTTGTCCTTGGACACATCCTCCAGGAATCGCCGGAAAGGCTCGAAAGCGGTAGCGTATTGGAAACCTTTATCCGACAGCTTGTTGTATGAGGCGCCAAAGATCACCGCCAGAAAACCGATGAGGGCAACGGCCCCCATCAGCAGCAGAGACCATATACCAAGGATGGAATCGAACAGGGCGCCGGCAATGAGCAGCATCGGGGCCAGGATCAGGAGCGCCACTCCCCAGCCGATGGCTTTTTTCTGTTTGCCTTTAACGAGAGGGTTTGTTAACCCTTCCTGCTCGGCTTCGTCTTCAAGGGTGCGCGTGTATTTCTTCCAGCGCGACGACGTGATGAGGCGGCTCATTTCGCCCATGGTGGTGACGTCATGGGGCTTGCCGGACTTGTCGGTGAAAAGCAGGTCGAGCAGGGCGGACTCGTGTGGCCGCAGTCCATTGGGATGATCCAGTAGCGTCAGGCTGAAGTCGGCCGAGCGCAGCATGGACTTCTCGCGGGTTTGCTCGATCGCGATATGGCCGCGCCCCGCCAGATCAAACAGGGTGGCCAACGCATGTTGCCAGGATACCGACTGGTTGGCCAGGTAAGCGGCCAGCGCCGGGGGCAGGTCGAGCGGTGGCTTCTGTGCGTAGGAGTTCGACTTGGGTACGGAACGCATATTATTGCGTGCCATCCGAAACAGCGCGAGGAACCCGCCGGCCAGAATGGCCAGGGCGGCGGTTATCCATATCCAGGCCCGGCTGGATTGACCTTCCTGTTGGGTTTGCCAGGCCGGCGGCGCGCCGGTGAAGGCGCCCGGCGCGAACGACAGGCGCACGACGAGTGGGTCGCCCGACGACAAATTTTGCATGTCAAAGACGGCGCGGCCGGGTTCGGTGGTGACGACGGCGCTGCCGGCCGTAATTTCAGGTTCGCCAATCAGCTGCCCCGACGGCGGGAAGTTGACGGTCAGGCGGCTGCTGTCGATCTCATACTCATACTCATCGGGCAAGGCCTGCCAGTTGAGGACGTCGGCCTCGGTCCCACGTTCGACGACGCCGAGTTGGGTGTAGGCCAGGGTGAAGGTATGGGTTGTGTCGGTGGTGGGGGGCAGATGCCACTCGACCCTGATGGGATCGCGGCCGCTGATCTCGACCTCGCCCGGTCCGGCGCCTTGCGGCCAGGTCACGCCGTCCACCCCGGCTGTGATGCCGGTGATGCCGTCGGTGTGGTCGGTGGGCAATTCGCGAAAGACGAAGGAGAAAGGCCCGCCGCTGAAACGAAAAGCGACCGTTTCCTCGATATCGAGCGATCCGTCCGGCTGCACGGCGACTTCGACGTCGAACCGTTCAGCGCGATAGGTTTTGTCAAGTTGGGCGCCCGTTGTGAAGAATAGAGCGCAACACAACAGACCGAATAACAATTTTCTGGTCATCGATAACCTCCATGTTTCCTTAATTTCAACTCATAATTCTTTACGATTGAATGAGGTATCGGTTGCGCCGGGATGGGGAGGCGACGGGCCGGGGCAAGGCACACAACCCGTCGCCATAGGCGGGCTATCGTGAGTGCAGAAGCGTCCGTGCGGCGTTGTAGCCGGGCGCGCCGGTGATTCCACCGCCGGGGTGGGCTCCCGCGCCGCATAGATAGAGGTTCCTGATCGGGGTTTCGTAGCGACTCCAGCCGGAGATCGGCCGCATGACGAGCATCTGCTCCAGCCCCATCTGGCCGTGGTAGATGCTGCCCTCGGTCAGGTGGTAGACCTGCTCCAGATCGAGCGGCGTGGCGACGTGGCAGTGGACGACTTGCCGGCCGATGCCCGGCGCGACGCCCTCCAGCGTATCCATCACGGTGGCCACCAGGGCTTCCCGCTTCTCCTCCCAATCGCCGTCTCGCAATCCGTAGGGGGCGTATTGGGCGGTGATGTTCAGGATGTGATGTCCTTTAGGAGCCAGCGACGGATCGTGAACGGTGGGGATGAACATCTCAAGGTAGGGATGCTCCGAAATTTGGCCGTATTTCGCCGCGTCATAGGCTCGTTCCAGGTAGTTGAGGCTGGGGCTGAAGCGGATGCGGCCGCCCAGTTGGGCCTCGTCCGTCAGCCCGGCGAAGGCCGGCAAGCCGTCGAGCGCCAGATTGAGGCGGGCGACACTGCCGCGATAGATGATATTGCGAACATGGCGCATCACTTCCGGCTCGAGCTGTTGCGGCCCGGCCAGATCAAACAGCGTCCGTCGCGGGTCGGCATTGGAGAGGACGGCCGCGGCGCGTATCTCTTCGCCGGTATCCAGCCGGACGCCGACGGCCGCCGGCTCCGGATCGCCCTCGATCAGGATGCGTTCGACGGCCGCCCCGGTGCGAATCGTCGCGCCGCCGGATCGGGCCGCGGCCGCCAGCGCCTCCGACAGGCGGCCGATGCCGCCCTCGACAAAGCGATGGGCCAACAGCCCGCCCAGGTTTTGATAGAGAAACATCAGGGTTGTGCCCCCGCTGCGTGGCCCCAGCGTGGAGCCGATGACGGCCGATCCGCCCAGCGCGCCCTTCAGGGCGTCGCTTTCGAACCATTCGTCAATGTAACCCTGAAAGGCCATCGGTAGCACGCGGAACAGCTCCATCATGTCCGCGCCACCCAGCTGCCGCAGACGAAGGGCCAGCGGGGCCCAGGCCATCGCATCTCCGCGCAGCCGGCTGAGGTCGGGTGGGGTCAGGGCCAGCATGCCCCGCAGCAAGCCGCCCATGCGCTCGACCTGCCGCCGGAAATCGGGCCAGCGGGCGGCGTCGCGCTCGCTGAAACGGGCGATCTCGGCGACGGTTCGGGCGTCGTCGCGCCAGATGGTCAACCCGCGGCCGTCGGGCTGGGGGGCGAAGAGCAGGGCGGGGTTTTCGTGAAATTTCAGGCCGTGGCGGGGCAGATCGAGCTTGCGGGTGATCTCGTCCAGGAAGAGGGCCGCATCGTTGCCGCCGGTGTCCATGCGATAGCCGGGGAACAGTTCTTCCGTGGCTGCCGCGCCGCCCAGATTATCGCGCCGCTCCAGCACCAGCACGCGCTTGCCGGCCCCGGCCAGTGTTGTCGCGGCTACCAACCCGTTGTGGCCGCCGCCGATGATGATTGCATCGTAGTTCTTGTTCATAGGTAGTCTCTCCTGTCAATGCGGGGAAGCAGGGGAGCGGGGGAGCAGAGGTGCAGAGGTGCAGAGGTGCAGGGGGGCAAGTCGCTCTCCCTGTCTCCTCATCTCCTCTGCACCTCATCTCCTCATCTCCTCTGCTCCTCTTAGCGAACGTCCTTCAACGCCTCGAGCGCTCCCAATCGACCCGGTGCGCCCATGATGCCGCCGCCGGGATGGGTGCCGGAGCCGCACTGATAATAGCCCTTGATGGGCGTGCGATACTTGGCGTAACCGGCGGCCGGTCGCAGGAAGAAGAGCTGCGACAGGTTAAGTTCGCCGTGGAAGATGTTGCCCTGGGAGATGCCGGTTATTCGCTCCACATCGACCGGCGTCAGCACCTGCCGGTGGAGGATGATGTCCTTGATGTCGGGGAAAGCCGTCTCCAGCACGTTGACGACGGCATCGCCGAACGCCTCGCGCTTCTCGTCCGTCCATTCGCCGTCGGCCAGTTTGTAGGGCGCGTACTGCACGAAGCAGGACATGACGTGCTTGCCGGGCGGGGCCATGTCGGGGTCGATCA
>CAYXNH010000226.1:0-4576 GCA_964466135.1 uncultured Ardenticatenaceae bacterium
TGACCTTGCCGCGGCCGATCACATAGAGTAGCCCGCCGGGATCGCCCAGATGGAAGATGATCTGGTCGGGGCCGAAGCGGCGCGACATCAGCCCCTTGGCCAGGACGTTCAGTTGGTCTTCGGTCAGATTGGCGAAGAACGGGACGGCCTGCAAGGCCTGGGCGGGATTGCCGTCACGCGGTTGGGGCATGATGCCCCCGGCGGTATTTCTCATAATCCGGGGTGATTCTACCGTCGATCAATGGAGGCCGCAAAGCCTGCGCGTAGAGCAAGCTTTCAGCTTGCTAAAGAGGGCGAGACAACCGGCAACCTGTAGAGCAAGCTTTCAGCTTGCCGAAGAGGGGCAAGACAACCGGCAACCTGTGGCGCAAGCTGTCAGCTTGCTGAAGAGGGAGAGACAACCAGATACGGCCGTTGATGGAAAGCGCGGATCGCACGCTAACAGCTTGCGCCACAGCTAACAGCTTGTGCCACGGCCTGACTTTGGACGTTTAGAACCCCTGATAGATCCATTGCGGGGCGCTGTCGGTGGCGACGACGAGCAGCAGGACGACCAGAAGGCAGAGCAGCAGGGCGAGCAGGTTTTCGCGGGTGGCGAATCTTCGCATAGCCTAATTTCTCAAATACCGATCTGCAAGATTTGCCCGGAAAACCGGGCCGCCCCGTGCCTCACTCCCCCTCGCCGCACCAGCGCCACTCGCCGTCTTCCTGCACCACCCGGTAGGACGACAGCGGGAACTCCGTCTCTTCCAGGCCGTAGGAGGCCACGATGCGGCCGTCGCAGCGGACGGTATCGTCATCGACGACAGTGCAGGCCATGTTCTCGATTCGCGCGTCGCTGACGGTATCGAAGGCGTGGGATTCGCGCTCCAGATCGGCCTCCATGGCCGAGCAGAGCAGGGCGCGGACGGTGTCGGCGTCGCGGCCGACCTTGGCCGTCAGATAGCGCTCGACGGCCGCAGCCGCGTCGGGGCCATTATCGCCGCCACAGGCAGCCAACAGCGCCAGCAGGACGAGTGGCAGGATGATCAGGAAGATGCGTTTCATGATTTTGGGTAATTTGCTCCTTGAATACGGTGAATTATAGGGGGAATCGGCCGATTGACACAAACAGGCGTGTCAGGCCGCGGTATGGTAAAATCGGGGCGATATGATCCAACCGGCCTCCCATCGCGAGACCATCGCGCGGTGCTCCCTGTTTGCCCATCTGTCGCTCGACGAGATCGACGACATCATCGCCGAGGGTCGGACGTACGACCTGCCGCCGGGGGCGTTTCTCTTCCACCAGGGCGAGGAGTCGACGATGATGTATGTCCTCATTAGCGGCCGCGTCAAGCTGTCGATGGTGACCGACGAGGGCGATCAGGTCATCGTCAACTACTTCGGGCCGGGGGAGGGATTGGGGATCGTGGTGGCTCTGAACGAGCATCCCTACCCGCTGTCGGCCGAGGCCATTGAGCCGTGCTCGGCCGTCGGCTGGCGGCAGGAGACGATGCACGACCTGATGCAGGACAACGCCCAACTGGCCATCAACGGCATGAAGATGGTCGGCGGCCGTTTCACGCAGATGATGGGCCGCTTCCAGGAGCTGGCGACGCAGCAGGTGGAGCAGCGCGTGGCCCGGGCGCTCATGCGACTGGTGCGGCAATTCGGCCGCCGCACCGAGGAAGGGCTGCTCATCGACATCGCCCTCAGCCGCGAAGATCTGGCCCAGATGACCGGCACCAACCTCTATAACGTCAGCCGCATCCTGAGCAAATGGGAGAGCAACGGCCTCATCGCCACCGGCCGCAAGCGGATCACCCTGCTGCAGGCCCACGAGATGGTGGCTCTGGCCGAGGACATTCCCCCGCCGGGATCGTGACCCCCACTGTAATAACAGGGGACGGCTCTCCCATTGACTTGCGACTTCCTTCCATTTATACTGTCAACCAGTTCGGAACAAGGCCACGACCGCTCCTAGGAGGATTCGCCGGTGCAACCGCCCATCCTCCCATCGCTGAATAAGGTGTTCAATAGCGTGACCGATGACTTCAAAATGCTCTTCCGTAGCTTATCGTCGGTCGCCACCGAGCTTCTCCTTTTCTTCGATTTTGTGTTCGTTTTCCCGTTGACGCGGGAAGCCCCAGTCGTGAAGGCCGCGGGACGAAACATCATTCGGGTTACTAGTCAGAAAAGGAGAACGATTCGATGACAGCTCAATCCCCTGTTTCCGCGCCGAGCGGCACGGCTTCACTGACGGTTAAGGTAGTGACAGCCCCACCCGGCGCGGTCAATTTGGAAATAGCGCTCCATTCAGTTATACCCCGCTACGTGACGCAATGGGGCCGAGGCAAGGCACGGTTTTCGACGCCGCAAGACGTGGCCGTGGATGGGGCGGGCAACCTCTACGTTCTCGACGCCACCACCAAAACCGTCCAGAAGTACGATGCCGACGGCAACTTTCTCAGCAGCTGGGGCAGCTACGGCGGCGGCAATAGCCAGTTTCGCGCTGTATCCGGCGTGGCGGTGGATGGGGCGGGTAACGTCTACGTTGTCGATAAGACGGCTAACCGCGTCCAGAAGTTCGACAGCAACGGCGTCTACCTGACCCAATGGGGTAGCTGGGGGCCGGAGAACGGCCAGTTCATGTACCCGGAGGATGTGGCCGTGGACGGGGCGGGCAATGTCTACGTCGCCGATACATACAGCCAGCGCGTCCAGAAGTTCGACAGCGCCGGCGTCTACCTGGCTTCCTTCGGCGGAAAAAGCAGCGGGACTGATCCGGCGCTCGACCCCGCCGGCGTGGCGGTGGATGGGACGGGCAACGTCTACTTCGCCGACAGAGGCAATCATCGCATCCGGAAATTCGCCGCCGACGGCACCCACCTGAGCAACCTGGGCGGCAGCAATTGGGGGCAAGGGAACGGTGAATTCATCAAACCGGAGGACGTGGTCGTGGACGGCGCGGGCAACGTCTATGTCGCCGACACGGGCAACAAGCGCATCCAAAAGTTCGACAGCAACGGCGCCTATGTGAGCCAGTGGGGCGGCGAGGGAGCCATGGCTCTGGACGCGTCGGGCAATCTCTACGCCATCAGTGGCGACCGCATCCATAAGTTCGACAGCAACGGTAACCTGTTGAGCTCATTGGTCAGGTTTGGGACGGGCGACGGCGAGTTTACCCACCCCAAGGCCCTGGCGGTGGACGAGGCAGGCCACGTCTATGTCGCCGATACGGGCAACGGCCGCATCCAGAAATTCGACAGTGACGGCCGTTTCCTGACCCAGTGGGGCAAAGGTGGCAGCGGCGATGGCCAGTTCAGATGGGCGGAAGGCGTGGCGGTGGACTTTGCCAACACCGTCTACGTTGCCGACAGGGAAAACCGCCGCATTCAGATGTTTGACAGCGACGGCAAATTCCTGAAGCAGTGGACGGGCGACGTGTTTAGCGGGGATTTTCTCCCCACCGGCGTGGCGGTGGACACGGCCGGTAATGTTTACGTAACCGACGGCCTGAAAAACCGTGTCGTTAAGTTCGATAGCGGCGGCACCACGCGCGTTGAGTGGGACGGCTTCTCCCGGCCCAACGGCGTGGCCGTCGATCCGTGGAGTAACGTTTTCGTCGCCGACACCGGCAACCACTCCATTCTGAAGACTGACGGCCTGGGCCACGGCAGTGTGGTCAGGTGGGGCAGCCAGGGCCGGGGAGACGGCCAGTTCAATTCCCCCCACGGCGTGGCGTCGAACGTGAGAGGCGACGTTTACGTGGTCGATCTCATGAATGACCGCATCCAGAAGTTCGACAACAACGGCAACTACCTGGGCCAATGGGGCGGCGAGCGGAGCAACGGCGACGGCGAGTTTGCCATGCCCGGCGACGTCGCCGTGGACAAGGCGGGCAACGTCTATGTCGCCGACACCGGCAATCACCGCATCCAGAAGTTCACCGACAAGGTAGGCGCGATACCCCTGGGCAACAACGGGAGCTTCACGTTCAGCGACCTGACGCCGGGCGCGTATCGGGTCAGCGCGAATGATTCGGGCGTGATGGTGGATAGCATCACATGCGACAGCGGCAGCCCCGTCACATCCGGCAACTCGGTCAGCGTGACGCTGGCCGCGGGCGACAATGTGACCTGCACGTTTACCATCTCGTAGCTCATTACTCCTCACTCTCTGTGGTTTGTGACAACGAACCACAGAGAGTGACTCAGGTCTGATGACCCTGCCGGCGGGTTCCCGTTAATCGTCCAGCAATACACTGCCCCTCTTTGCATTATTGCAAAGAACAAAATTTTCCCTTCCGCTATCCTGTCAGTTATCTGACTCACCCTATCTTTTTCCTGCGGCCGTTTTGGTCGCAACATTCAGGAGAAACGGAAGAAAATGACACTCAACCGCAAATCGACCAGACCGCTTATGTTGGTTACGGTGTTGATGATCCTGGCGGCCATGGCCGTCCTGATCGTCAGCTGCCGCGACAACAGTGGCGGCGCCGCGGCCGTCCCCCAGGGGGCCGGAGCGACGGAAGACATCAACGCCATTGCCGAAGCTCGTGGCCTGACCCCGGGCGACATCGTCAACGCCGTGAAGA
>CAYXNH010000227.1:0-4569 GCA_964466135.1 uncultured Ardenticatenaceae bacterium
GTGATCTTGCCGGCATAGAGGGCCGCCTCAGCCGCCGCCACCAGCTTGTCGGTATCACCGGTATAGGTCTGCGTCCCGCCCAATGACTTGGCGACGGCCTTGCGCTTGTCCTTCCCGGCCGAGAACACACGCATGACGACGGCCGAGTCGATCGTGGGGGTCGGCGCGCCGATCTCCAGCGCATTCTGGCTTGTCCAGCGACCGGTCCCTTTTTGCCCGGCTTCATCCAGGATCAGGTCGACCAGCGGCCGGCCCGATGCCTGGTCGATATGACGCAAGATTTTGCCGGTTATCTCGATCAGGTAGGAGCGCAGCGGGCCTTCGTTCCAGCGCTCAAAGATGCCGGCCAGGGTGGCATTGGACAACCCCGCCCCGCGATGGAGCAGGTCATAGATCTCAGCGATCAGCTCCATGTCGCCGTATTCAATGCCGTTATGAACCATCTTGACATAATGACCTGCGCCCTCCGGCCCCATCCAGGCCACGCACGGCTCACCATCGTCGGCCTTGGCAGCGATAGCGCGAAGCATCGGCCGCACGTGCTCCCAGGCCGCCACAGAGCCGCCGGGCATCAGGCTTGGCCCCCGGAGCGCGCCGCTCTCGCCGCCGGACACGCCCATGCCGATGAAGTGGATGCCCTTGCTCTCCAGCTCTTTGGCGCGCCTGGTGGTTTCGACGAAGTAGGAGTTGCCACCGTCGATGACGATGTCGCCGGGTTGCAGGTGGCTCACCAGGGAATCGATGGCGGTATCGACGGGCGCGCCGGCCGGCACCATCATCAAAATGATGCGCGGTGTCGCAAGCGACTCGACCAGTTTGGCCGGCGTCTCCGCCAGATCGACCGAAACGCCCTCCGGCAGATGGGGGTGGGGGTCGTAGCCGATGGCCGGATAGCCGTTTCGCTCGAAATTGAGGGCCAGACTGCGGCCCATGACGCCCATTCCCATAATGCCTAGTGCATATTGCTTTTCCATCACTTTCTCCACGGCAGTAAAGATGATTCGCTCCAGTCGTGACGCGGTCGGTATGAATCAGTTATACGACGGGGTTGTTAGATTCTTCTTAGAAAGCAGCCTGGCGGCCGGTGTGTGAAGGCGAATCCGACGTCGCCAACCGCGCCTGTAGTTCCCGCACGCGCTGTTGGGCTTCGACCGTGATGACGACCTGCTCATCCAGCAGCGTCATCATCTCATCCAGTTCGACCTCATAACGTTCGATCTGCTCCACAGCCAGCCGGTTAAACTCGTTTTGCTGGGTCACATAATGCGCCACGTACCAGCGGGAGGCGATGTTGTTCCAGGCGGTGCGAAACCAGACGATGAGCGGCCCCAACAAAGGGACCTGGGAGGCGAATGGTTTTTCCTGTAACACGGCCGCGGCCGATAGACGACCCAACGCTTTCGAATCAGCCGCTCCGTGCCGCGTGGCTGCCTGCAGGTTCGCCAGAACAGTGGCCACTGTTTGCTGTGCTTCCAGTGGGATGGCTCCCGTCCCTTCCCGCTCGCGCGCCGACCAGATCTCCGGCAGCCGGCGTCGCATTGTCAGATAGGCCAGACCGGCCGCTCGTCTCTCAATCGGGTTGAGATGATTCAGCCAGGTTGTTTCCTCAACCGGGATCAAACCGATGATCGCCTCGATGGAGGAGTGCTTCAACAGATAGCGCCACCGGCTGCAATGAAAGCGATACAGATGGGCGATGTTGTCCTGACTGACCGCAGCCGGCTCGGCGCAACTGTTCGTCGCCACCGGCAGGGGAGCCACGCGATAGCCGGCTCGTGGCGCGCGAGCGCGCAGATCGGCATCCTCGAAGGCGAACAGCTCCTCGTCCAGTGGCCCGATTCGTTCGAACAGATCGCGCCGGACGGCCATCACCGCATTGCCGGAGAGCCGGGCAGTCGTCTCATTGGGAAACCGTAGGTCGCCGCCGACGATTCCGATAGCAGGATCGCCGGCCATGATCTCCTCGATAGCCGCCAGGCAGTCAGGCGGGAGGATGACGCCGGAGTCGAGTAGCAGGGCCAGATCGGTGGCCAGGTTGTGCAGGGCGATGTTGACACCGGCCGCAATGCTCAAGTTGCTGTCGCTTTCCCGAATTTGCACTAGCGGATAGCGCTCGCGAACGAAAGCCACCGAATCATCCACTGAACCGAAATCCACCAGCAAGACGCTCTCCGGCGGCCGCGTCTGCGCGAAGAGTGCGCTCAGACACTCCTCCAGGCAGGCGCGGCCGTTCCGGTTGGCGATAACGATGGCGACGGTCAAGCTGGCCATGCGATCACTCCATGAGGTTCTTCATCGGTCGCTCTGCATTAACGTCCCACATGGGGGAAGAAGTTCTGTTCTGTGCCCACGAAGACCGTGAATTCCCGGGTGTTGTTACCCTCATTGGTCTCGGCGATGGCATTAGCGGGATCGACCACCACGAAGATGCGATGCGTTCCCGCGCCGACGCCGTTCCAGGGGACGCTGACCCGGCCGTGATTGCCACAGCCGGCCAGACTGATCGACTGATCGCCGCCGATCTGGACGCCGCCCTGGGCTGGATTGCCCAAGTAGAAGCGTACCACCACCGGCCCCGTCTTGGCGGCCAGATTACCGGCGTTGCCGATGTCGGCCGTCAGTTGTAACGTGAGAGGTGTCCCGGCGTAGATAGGCGAGCCCGGATTGGTCGAGACGGCGTAGGGGAGGAAATCGACGGCCTGGGTGACGGCCCCCGTATAGGCCGCGAAATTTTGCCCCATTTCAGAGATTAGCTTGGTCTTCGTGTGGAATAACCAGCCGTTCACTTTTTCGGGGTCATCATGATCGAGGCTGTACCAGGACCACGATTGGACCAGATGATAACCGTCGGCCGGGTAGCCGATTACAGGGTCGGTTGCGGCGGTCATGTAATCGAATGTGGCGTTCATGAACGCGTTAACACGTGGTGGTTCAAAGCCGGAATAATAATCAGGCGGGGCAAGGATACCATACTCGGTCACATGGAGCGGTACATCACTATACCCGCGAGCCTTCATCCAGTTGCGGAAGCGGACGATTCTTTCCTTGAAGAGCTCTATATTGTCATGGTCTTCAGGGGCGACATATTCCCCCACACCGTTGTCGATGCCGGGAGGGAGTCCCGCGCCGTATTGACCTACCTCGTCGATGATAAAGTTGTGGATGCTCCAGGCGTCGACCGGCATCCCGTTGCCGTATTGCTGACGGTAGCTGTCCAGTATCATGTCCAGATATTGCAGGCGCACCGGCGTCGGCTGAACGATGGTCCCGGCGAGGATCTTGGCGGTCGGGTCAATGCCTTTGATCCGATAATAGAGATCGTGGTAGGCGGTGGCATAGACGTGAGGCTCGAGGTCGTCCTGAAATTCTCGACGATCCGGCTCATTGCCGATCAACCATTTGGCCCCCGGGTTGGCAGTGATAGCAGCATTTATCTGTTGGGCGCTTAGCTCTTTACCCCCAACATGGACGATATAACCATTGGCGCCGACCTGTTGCAAACGGAAGGTCGGCATGAATTCCAGGCCGGCAGGCTGGGCGTATGCCCTGGTCGGATAGTAATTGGAATAATAGCCGAGGCGCAATGGGTCTGTATTCAGCCCCACAAACCCCAAAGATTGATGCAACACTGAGTTGACACCGTACCGGCACAGCCTGGACAGGTCGGCCTGCGCAGCAACCGTTTCGGTTGGATCGATAGCTGGTCGAGCCTGGGCGACGCTCGCGACAAGCAACGCGCCGAGTATCATGATCAGACAACAACTGACCCGGACCAGATGCAAGGTTCGGTTTTCATTCATATCGAGGATATCTCCAGTATCATTTGATTTTTTATCTTGGATGACGAGGATGACGGGAGCGTTACCCTGCCGGGGACAGGGCCGGCGCCAATGGAAGTTGTTCCGGCTGCCAATCCCAGGTCGCGTCCAGGTTGATGAGGCCTTCTTTCTCCTCCATGCCGTCATCGGTCACCTGAAAGCGATAGGCTGCTTCGTGATAATCATAGGTGACGGGTTCGACGCTATGATGAGCGGAGACGGAAACCTGATAGCGTCCCGCCACCAGCGGCAGCCGGTGAATGTCATAACGAACCACGCCTTTCCCCTCGACGACGCCGAAGGTCATTCCGCCGGCGCTAGTGCTTGTCCCAACAATATGGATCCCGTCGATCGTGTGGATGGCCAGCCTGAATTCAGGTTCATCGATCGGTTCGTGGGCGATGTAATTCAGTTCAATGGATAGCAAATCGCCTGTGCCGAAGACCGTTGCCTCTTCACCGACTTCGTTCACCAGCCGGACATCGGTAATTTGGATCTGTTGGGTTCCCCACCGTTGAAACTCGCTTGCTTCGTTGGCGGCCGCCAACCGGTCGCCGACCTGTTGAAAAACGCTATCGCTATAATGAGCCAGCACATGTTCCGTCAGGCCGACCATCCGCACCTCACCGCGGTCCAGCCAGACGACATCGCTGCACAGATGGCCCACGCTATCCATATCGTGGCTGATGAAGAGGATGGTGGTGCCGTTCCGTTTCATCTCCATGATCCGGTCCAGACATTTTGCCTGGAA
>CAYXNH010000228.1:0-4565 GCA_964466135.1 uncultured Ardenticatenaceae bacterium
AAGCCCTGTGCTTCGGGTCCGATGGGGGCGCGGTCGGCGGTACTACTGTAGGAATCGGTAGTGCGGTAGGGGACGCTTCCGCTGCATAAAGCCGGTCAGGTGCTCGTGTCCACTTTGCTTCAGAGTGAAGCTTTAGGAACATAGAGGCTAATATGATTGCCAATGCGCAGAAAACCGCAAACCCAGAGGTACGCGAGATCATGGGTATACCTCCTGAGGATCAG
Source organism: uncultured Ardenticatenaceae bacterium (assembly GCA_964466135.1). GTDB lineage: Bacteria > Chloroflexota > Anaerolineae > Promineifilales > Promineifilaceae > Promineifilum. Next base: position 225 of record CAYXNH010000228.1, read on the forward strand.
GAGTCGACGCGCTCTCGCCCCACAAGCCATAACGAACTCCGTTCGTAGCGGTGTGAACCCATTTTGAGCCGAAGTCTCCGCTACTGCTCGTAGCGACATCGCCCCAATGCTCTACAAGCGGATGGTCACCGGCCACGAACAACAATACCAACACCGCGATGAAGAACAACGATAAATTTGCTTTGCGCTTCATTGGAATTCCTCCATTGCAATACCTCCTACTGGAACAACTGACACAGGTTTCGCCGATTCTGACTCGCCGGCATAGAGAAGTCGACAGTGAGAGAAACGGCGAGCATTACGTGGCAGACTCACATGCATCATAAATAAACATGGGGGGGTGTCAATAGGGAGAAAAGCCGTCCATTTAGTGGGCGAATGCGCATGGACAGACTACGTTTTTTATGTTGAATCCTGCAAATAAACCGAAACCCTTTATAATAACCGCCATATTCATCTGTTAACCCGCCTTTCGGCGGCATTCATCAACAGGAACGTGTTAATGCTCAATGACCTTCTGACTTTCCTTCAAGGCCTGCCGCAGCGACTGCTGGCGTTTGACTTTCTGCTCCAGGCCGGCATCTTGCTGCTGGCTTTGCTGGTCGCCTATATCCTGCGCCGGGTCATCCGCAAACAGGTTGACAAGCTCCAGGAACGACTGAGGCAGAAGGGCATCGTCATGGAGCAGTTCCCCTGGACGGTCGACCTGCTGGTGGCCCTCGGCGCGGCCGCCTTTCCGCTGGCCGTCTTTCTGCTCGGCACCGGAGCCGCCGGCGCGTTGCGAGCCTCCAATCGGCCCGCCGATTTTCTCCAGTGGGCCATTCCCGTCTTCGGCCTGTGGGCGTTATATCGCTTTGCCGGCACGCTGATGGACCTCAACTTGAAGCCGGAGCGGGCGCGGGTGTGGCACCTGCAAATCCTGCGGCCGTTGATTTTCCTGCTCATCTTCCTGCAAGTCACCGGCCTGCTCGACGACGTGCTGAATCTCCGCCTCAGCACCAGCCGCGACGACCTGCTGACATTGCAATCGGTCTTGCTGGGCGTCATCGTCCTGGCGTTCTTCCTGTTTGTCAACCGCGTGGCGCGCCGCCTGCTGGGCGAGACGCTGCTGCCGCGCGCGGGCGTGGAACCGGCGGTCAATCAGGTCATCACCACCTTCACCGGCTACGCCATCGTCGTGGCCGGGTTCATGCTCTCCCTGTCGGTCATGGGCGTCAATCTCACCGCCCTGACGGTCATCATCGGCGGTCTGTCGGTCGGCCTCGGCTTCGGTCTCCAGGAGTTGATCAACAACTTCGTCAGCGGCTTCATCCTGTTGACGGAACGAAGTCTGGCCCCCGGTGACGTGATCGAGGTGGACGGGAACGTCGGCACGGTGCAGAAGATCGGCTTGCGGACGATGCAAATCACGACGCCCGACGACGTCGAACTGATCATCCCCAACGGCCACTTGCTGGGCAGCACGGTGACGAGCTTCACCCACAACTCGCCGGAGATGCGCATCCACATCGGCGTCTCGGCCGGCGCGGAGACCAACCCGCGAGAAGTACAGGCTACCCTGCTGGAAGCGGCCAAACATCCCGAGGTGTTGGAAAAGCCCGGCCCGGTGGCCCTCCTGGCCGAACTGGAGGGGCAAACGATCCGCTACGATCTGGAGTTCTGGATCGCCCGTCCCATGCGCGGGCCTTACATCAGCAGCGATGTGCGACTGCGTATCTGGGAGTTATTCTCCGAGCGCGGGATCGAGATGGATGTGCCCCAGGATATCCTGGTGCTTCGGCCGGAGGACTGACACAGGCCTTCCCCCGCTCAGCGTGATAATCTGCCACCAGGCTGATCGGCAGGCCGCGATCAGCCTCCATCTCCCCAGGCTGTCACCGCGTCGAGGGCCGCCTTGTCCTCGGCCGAAAGCGCCACGTCCGCCCCCTTGATCGTGTCCTCCAGTTGGGCGATGGAGGTCGCGCCGATGATGGCCGACGTGACCGCCTGATTGGCCAGCACCCAGGCGATGGCCGTCTGGGCGATCGTGACGCCACTGGCGCGGCCGACCTCCTCCAGCTTGTCCACGGCCGCGAAACCGCGCTCATTCATGTAACGCTGCTGCACCATTCCGGCCCGCTTCGATTCCGGCAAGGAGCCGTCGCGCCGGTATTTGCCGGTCAGGAAGCCGGCCCCCAACGGGCTATAAGGGATCACCCCGACGCCCTGATCCAGGCAAAGCGGCTGCAACTCCCGCTCAAATTCAGCCCGATGGACGTAGCTGTAATGGGGTTGCAGACTGTCGTAGCGAGCCAGCTTGTGGATATCGCTGATCCAGAGCGACTTGGCCAGCAGCCAGGCCGGATAGTTGGAGCAGCCGACATAGCGCACCTTGCCGGAACGCACGAGATCATCCATCGCCCTTAACGTCTCATCCAGCGGCGTCTCTTGGTCCGGGGAATGGGTCTGATAGAGATCGATATGGTCCGTTCGCAGACGGCGGAGGCTGGCCTCGACGGCGTTCATGATGTGATAGCGCGAGAGGCCTTTATCGTTCGGGCCTTCGCCCATCTTGCCGCGCACCTTGGTGGCGATGACCACCTCATCGCGCCGGACAGCGCCGCCGGCCAGCCAGTTGCCGATGTAGGTCTCGGAGATACCGCCCGAACTGTCCTCGATCCAGCGCGTGTAGACGTCGGCCGTATCGAAAAAGTTGATACCCAACTCAACGGCGCGGCTCATGACGGCATGGGCCGTCGGCTCGTCGGTCGACCAGCCGAATTGCATGGTTCCCATGCAGATACTGCTTACCTTCAGGCCGGTGCGGCCCAGACGACGATATTCCATGATGCCTCCCTAATTCCCGCCGGCGCGAATCTCTTCCCGCCGCTCCAGTTCTTCCTTGGAGTGGCCTTCAAAGGGCCTGTCGGGGTTGAAATAGTTGTAGGCGGCGCGGGAGATCTCCCACATGAAGGGGAAGCTGTACTCCGAAGAGAGCCAGTCGCTCTCCGGCTGGGCCAGCAAGATGTAGATCACGAAGTCGCCGCCGGGCGTATAGACGATTCCGGCATCGCCGTGCTCGTTGAAACTCCAGCCGTGCTTGTGGGAAACGGGGGTGCCGTCGGGCACGCCAAAGCGGATCAGATTGCCCTCGACGTTCAGGATCATCAGATCGACGATGGCCTGGCACTCTTCCTGGGTTAGCTCGCCCGGGTAGATGGCCAGCAGGCCGCCCTCACCCTTGGCGCAATAGTAGAGATTGGCCAGCAGCCCGCCGATGTCCTCGGCCGTTGTCTGCATGGTTGTGTCGGGCCGTGTATCGATGGACGGGTTCTCGTTGGCCGGCGTCGAGTAGGTGCTGGGGCGATTGGGAACGATGGGCGCGTCATACGGGATGGCCATGAAGCTATTGACCATACCCATCTCGTGCATCCCGTTGGTCAATTGCTCCGCGCCCTCATAGGTGTTCTCTTCACCGGCGATCAGATGCAGCAACAGATTGGCGCTATGGTTGCTCGACGCCGTGGCGGTGCTGAGAAACAGCTCCTTCTCAAAATCGGTGAGCGGGTTGTCCAGCGCGCGATAAGCCTCCACAAAGATGGCGATCTTCATGATGCTGAGGGCGGACACGGCTACGTCGGAATTGATGCGCACTTCCTCTCCGGTTTGCAGATCGAGAATGAATACGCTGGCAAACCCGTCAAAGGCCGTCAGCTGTTTCTCGATGACCTCCTGCAAAACCCGGAGATCCCACTCCGGCGCCGGTTCGTCGATGAGCGTCAGGCTCACCTGCCTTTCATTGGGGCTATAAAGCGCCGAGCGCAGCCGGAAAAGGCTTGCGTCGCGGTCGGTGACCAGGCCGGGTTGTCCCTCGATGATCGTGCCGTTGTCAACCAGCAGTTGTGGTCCCCTGGCCGGTTTGTCGATGAAGTCGGCAATCAAAGCAAGCTGTTTGGTCAGGGCGGCATCGTCATGCCTGGCCCGGATGGGAATCACGATCGGCGACGGCGAGCGGCCGATGACGAACTCGGCATAGCGCCACCAAAGCTCCTGCCTGTCCCATTCGGCTCGCGCGTCGGCGATCATCCCCTCTGTGTCAATGGAGAACCCGACGTCTTGCGGCACCAGTTCGGCGGCGCGCACCTCGCCGTTATAGACGATGATGGGCGACAAATAGCGTTCGTTGATCGCCTCGCGGGCCGCGTCCAGCGTCATCCCTCCCACGGGCACGTGGGCGATGACGGTGCTGGCCGGCAGCTTGTCCATCGCCCGCCAGAAGAGAAACCCCTGGTAGAGCAGGAAAGCGGCCCCAACAACGAGGAGCGCGATCAGCAAAATTCGGCGAAGAATCTTCAACATCGG
>CAYXNH010000229.1:0-4538 GCA_964466135.1 uncultured Ardenticatenaceae bacterium
CGGTAGAAGGCACGACCAACGACGGCCTGTTCACGCTCAAGACGGTCATGTGCCTTGGGGCCTGCGACCGCGCGCCGATGCTCCAGTGCAATTTGAAGTTCTACGAGAGTCTGGACGAGACGAAGTTCGACAATTTGATCGCCGACCTGCGAGCCAAGGCGGCCGCGGGCGAGGTCGAACAGTCCGTTGTCGAGCGCATCGTCAGTTACGCCAAGTAGTTGATCGGTTGTCGCGCCGCCGGTGGCTTTGCCGGATGCGCGACCCTGAGGGTTGAGATTATGGAACACATTCTGCTGCGGCATCGCGATATACCGAATCTGAAGAAGCTGGATGTCTATCGCGAACACGGCGGCTACGAAGGACTGAAAAAGGCGCTGTCGATGACGCCGGCTGAGGTCATCGATCTGATGAAGGCGTCCAATCTGCGCGGCCGCGGCGGCGCAGGTTTCGGCACCGGCATCAAGTGGAGCTTCATCCCCAAAGGCGCGCCCGAGACGTATGTTCTCATCAACACCGATGAATCGGAAACGGGCACGTTCAAGGATCGGGAGCTGATCGAGAACAACCCGCATCAGGTCATCGAGGGCGCGCTCATCGCCGCCTATGCTGTCGGCTCCCATCTGGTCTTTAATTATATTCGCGGCGAGTTCATGGATGCGTCCTATGCGTTCGAGGACGCGCTGCAGGAGTGCCGGAAGGCGGGCATCATCGGCCAAAACATCCTCGGCAGCGACTATTCGGTCGAGTTCTACACCCACTTCGGCGCGGGGGCTTATATCTGCGGCGAGGAAACGGCGCTGATCGAGTCACTGGCCGGCAATCTGGGCCAGCCGTGGTCGAAGCCGCCGTTCCCGGCTATCGAGGGTCTTTATAGCAAGCCGACCGTCGTCAATAACACCGAGACCCTGGCCAATGTGCCGATGATCATGGTCAATGGCCCCGAATGGTTTAAATCCATGGGCACGGCCGACAGCCCCGGGCCGAAGATCGTCTGCATCAGCGGCCACGTCGAGAAGCCGGGGAACTATGAGGTTCCGCTGGGCACGACCTATCGCGAGTTGTTGAACATGGCCGGCGGCATGCGAAACGGCAAGAAGTTCAAGGCGCTGTTGCCCAGCGGCGGCTCCGGCCCCATCGTCGTCGAGGACGCCCTCGATGCCACGTTGAGCTATGAGGGCCTGACGCCCTTCCACTCCGTGATGGGTTCGGCTTCGCTCATCTTCATGGATGAGGATACCGACATGGTCTGGGCCGCGCTGAAGATGATCCACTTCTTCCGCCACGAATCCTGCGGCAAATGCACGCCCTGCCGCGAGGGCACGTTCTGGCTGGAGAAGGTGATGAAGCGCGTCTATGACGGCAACGGCACGGAGGCCGACATCAAGAAGCTGGAGAGCATTGCCCGCAACATGACCGGCAAATGCCTCTGCGCATTGGGCGAGTTCGCCACCAGCCCCATCCTGTCTTCCATCCACCACTTCCTGCCCGAATATCGGGCACGGGTGGCCGGCGGGTCGAATGGACAGGTGAAGAAGGCCGCGGTGGCCGCGGCGACGCGATGACGCGACGGCGGCATCTGGTTATAGAGTGACCACGAGTGATGTTATGAGTGATATGGTTAATCTGACCATCGACGGTAATGAAATTTCCGTCCCCAAGGGGACGCTGGTTGTTGACGCTGCCAAGCGGATCGAGATCGAGATCCCGGTGTTTTGCTACCACCCCAAGCTGGACCCCGTCGGCATGTGTCGTCTGTGCATGGTCGAGATAGGCTTGCCGGTCATCGACCGCGCCACCGGCCAGAAGGTGCTTAACCCCGACGGCTCAGTCAAGCTGAACTTCGGCAAAGGATTGCAGACCAGCTGCACGGTAGTCGTCAGCGAGGGCATGGTTGTGCGTACGCAGACCGATCCGGTCAAGAAGACCCGCGCCGACATGCTTGAATTTTTGCTGACGAGCCACCCGCTCGACTGCCCCGTTTGCGACAAGGGCGGCGAGTGCCCGTTGCAGGATCTGACGATGGTCTACGGCCACGACGCCAGCCGCATGGACTTCCGGGACAAGATCAAGCTGGACAAGCGCGTTCCGCTGGGCGAGCTGATCGTCCTCGACAAGGAGCGCTGCATCCAGTGCGCCCGCTGCATCCGCTTTCAGGATGAGGTCGTCGATGATCCGGTCATCGAGTTCCACAATCGCGGCCGCCGCCTGGAGATCGTCACCTTCACCGATCCCGGGTTCGACAGCTATTGGAGCGGCAACACCACCGATATTTGCCCGGTCGGCGCGCTGACGACGTCGGACTTTCGCTTTGGGGCGCGGCCGTGGGAACTGAACCCGGTGGCCAGCATCTGCCCCCACTGCCCGGTCGGCTGCAATACGACGCTGGACACCCGGCGCGAAGCCACCGCGGGCGGCCGCCGGGTCATCAAGCGCATTGTGCCGCGCCAGAACGAGGCCGTCAACGAGATTTGGATTTGCGACAAGGGCCGTTTCGTCCATCACTTCGCCGACGACCCCCAGCGGCTGCATAGCCCCCTGGTGCGGCGCGACGGCCGCCTGGAGGCCGTGTCCTGGGACGATGCCCTCGATTACGTCGCCGACAAGCTGAAGCAACACAAGGGCTCGGTCGCCGGCGTGACGGGCGAGCGCCTGAGCAATGAGGATTACTTCGAGTTCCAGCGCCTGTTCCGGCAGGGGTTGGGCAGCGGCAATATCGACCTGGCCGAGCGACGTCTGGCCGGCGGCGATGTGGTGGCCCAGGTGGGCATCAGCCGCGGCAGCAACCTGCTCGACCTCGGCAAGGGCGACGCCATCCTGGTGGTGGCCGCCGACCTGCATGAGGAGGCGCCGGTCTGGTGGCTGCGCGTCAAGCAGGCCGCCGATCGCGGCGCGACGCTCGTGGTACTCAACGCGCGGGCCACGCGGCTGGACAAGCACGCCACCCATTCCATTCGTTGCGCACCGGGCGAGGCGTTGGCCGCCGCACGTGAGTTGCTGACGATGGCTTATGTGGATGTTGGCGCGGCCGAAGAAGGCAGCCCCGCAGCCGTGGCCGCCACGCTGATGGAGGCCGAGAATCTGGTCATCTTCTACGGGGCCGAGGGATTAACCTATCAGGAAACCGACACGCTGGCCCGTACCCTGGCCAATCTCCTGTTGCTGAAGCGCGGCGAGGGGGACGAGGCCGTGGCCCACGCGGGCCGCAAGAACAGCGGTCTGGTGCCGGTCTGGTCGCATGCCAACACGCAAGGCGCGTGGGATATGGGCATCCACCCGGCCTATGGCCCCGGCTATAGCGCTATAGCCAACCCCGGCCTGGACGCCGCCGCCATCTACTCCGGCGCGGCCGACGGCAGCCTGGAGGCGCTGTTCGTCCTGGGGACGGACCCGGTGGGCGACGAGTTGCTGGACGGCCGCGGCCAATTGTCCTTCCTGGTGGTGCAGGAGCTGTTCATGACCGCGACGGCCGCCGTGGCCGACGTGGTTTTGCCTGCCCAGAGCTGGGCCGAGCGCGAAGGGACGTTCACCAGCGGCGAGCGGCGCGTCCAGCGCTACTATCCGGCCATCCCCCCCGCGGGCGAGGCGCGTCCCGACTGGCAGATTCTGGCTCAGATTGGCGAGCGCGTGGGCATGGGTAAGGCCGCCATTGCCGCCAGCCTGGTCTTCAAGGAGCTGGCCAAGGCGACAGCCCCCTACAAGGAGATGGATTACCGGACGCTGACCCATATTGAGCCGCAATGGCCCATCATCGGCGGCCCCGAGTTTTACTATGGCGGCACGGCCCACACCAACAAGGCCGGTCTGGGGCAGCAGTGGGCTTCGGCTGCGGAAACCAACGCGCCCGCGCCCTACGACCTGCCGTCCGAGCCGGTTTCGGCCGATGACGGCGGCTTCCGCATCATGCGCATCCCGTCGCTCTACACCGGCGGGACGCTGATCGATTACACCAAGCTGTTGCACTCGCGCGAGACCTGGCCCACGCTCTTCGTGAACCCGGTCGACGCGGCGGCCTTGGCCATCATCGATGGCGACGACCTGGCCGTGGTCGCCGAGGGCGAAACATATGAGGTTGAAACCGCCGTCAGCGAATCGGCCCCGTCCGGCGTGGGCCTGTTGTGCGGTATATCCAGCTACCGGCCGATGGGCGTTGTCCCCGCGACGGTCAGCTTGCGCGCTCCGGCCGTGATTGAGGCGGTCGCAGCGGATTAACAGACATAATCAGACTACGGAGCCGCCCGGCAGATGGGTGGCGGCCCGTAGTGGAATAACTATTTAAGAGGAACAGCCTATGGCTCCCATCGAGATAGCGATTCGCGCATTGATCCTCGGCTTCATCATCAGTTTGGCCGTCATCACCGGTTTCGCCTATACCACGCTCTTTGAGCGCAAGGTGTTGGGCCGGATGCAGGCGCGCATCGGCCCCAACCGGGCGGGATACATTCCCATCCCCTGGCGCGGCGGCGAACGGCGATTCCTGGGCGGGTTCATGCAGCCCGCGGCCGACGCGGTCAAGCTGTTCTTCAAGGAAGACCCGACCC
>CAYXNH010000230.1:0-4515 GCA_964466135.1 uncultured Ardenticatenaceae bacterium
CGTTTCGATGGGGTTGGCTGGCCGCGTCCAGTGTGATCGGGCTGGTTTTGGGCGACGCTTTTCTGTTCCAGGCCTACGTCCTCATTGGCCCGCGCCTGGCGATGCTCATGATGTCAACCGTGCCCATCATCAGCGTTCTGTTTGGTTGGCTATTGTTCGGAGAGACGATCGCGTCCGTGGAGCTGGCCGGCGTGGTCCTGGCCGTCGCCGGGGTAGCCTGGGTCGTCACCGAGGTTCGAGGTGATCCCTCGCTGGCCGATCGCTCCAATTACAACAAGGGCTTGTTATTTGGCCTGTTGGGGGCGTTGGGGCAAGTACTGAACCTGGTGACAGCCCGGTATGCGTTGGTGGATGACTTCTCGGCCATATCGGCCACGGTGATCCGTATCCTGATCGCCATGATTATTCTGTGGGGTTTGGCGCTCGTTCGTGGTCAATTCCTTGGCACATTTGACAAATGGCGTGACCGGCGGGTTCTTGGGGCGATCATCGCCGGTTCGGCGTTTGGGCCATTTCTGGGCATATGGCTATCGTTGATCGCGGTGCAGAATGCGCGCCTGGGGATCGCCTCGACGCTCATGGCCTTGCCCCCGATCTTGCTCATCCCTGTGGAGTATCTCGTCTACCGGCGAAAAATAAGCCGCCGCGGCATGGTGGGGACGGTCGTGGCGATGGTCGGTGTGGCGATGTTATTCCTGTTGTGATCGGTCTTATTGAGGAGTTGGACTGGCGATAATCAATTGCAATAGGCCGCGGCCGTGGGTTGACACGTGGTCGAGCTGGAACCCGGCCGCGGTCACGGCGGAGGCGGTCTCCCGATTCAAATGGCACGAACCCTGGAGTGCGAACCAGGCGGGGTGCAGCCAGTCCGTCAGCCGGCGTGTGAAAGGAGTTTGGCCGCGAACATGTTCAAGCAAAAGAAACCGGCCGTCGGGTCGCAGCACGCGTTTGACCTCTGCCAGAGCTACCTCAGGCTGTTTGATGCTGCAGAAGACAAGTGTGCCGAGGACCGTATCGAAGGTGTCGTCGGGAAAGGGAAGGTTCTGAGCGTCGGCGCAGGCCAGTATGGCGATTCGCCCCTGGCCGTTTTTTTGCGCTTTTTCGGCCGCTCCTGCCAGCCGTTTAGGCTCCAGGTCGGTGGCCGTTACCCTCGTTCCCGACTGATAGAGGCCCAGATTGGCTCCCGTGCCGGTGCCGATCTCAAGGACATCGCCGCGCGCCTCGGCCGCCAGCCAGCGTCGCAATTTCGATATCCCGGCCCGTTCGAGAGCATACATCCCGCGATCATACCGTTGCGCTGTTATGTCCTTGGCTGTCATGGCGTGTCGATCCCTTTTTGTTTGAATGATGAACGATTATAGGTCGTGACAGGGAAATGAAAAGAGCAGCCCGTAATGTGGCGGACCGCTCTTGCTTTGTGGGAGAGATGATGAACCTCGCTTGTTTACTGGATACCGAGTCGGGCGGCCGCTTGTCCGCACAGGCTCGCGCCACCGGCCGCCAGCCATTGATTGAGCGTCTCGCTGCCGGCGTTGCCGGCCACGGCGTCCTTATAGATGCCGGTGGCCCAGACGTAATATCGTTGCGTCTCGGCCGGCCAGGTGTCCCAGCTGCGGGCGGCCGTGCCGTGGCCGCCGTTGTAGCCGGCAAAGGTGCGATTCGCGTCGCCGTTGGTTTGTTGCATCCCCAATGCCAGATAGGCCATGCCGCGCCGCGCGTTGGTGGTCGGGTCTTGCATCGCCTCTCCCGGCTCAAAGTGGAAGGGCATCACCTGGAACAAGCCTTGCGCCCCGGCGCCGGAGACGGCATTGGGATCGCCGCACGATTCGATCTGCATCACTGTGGCCGCCATGTTGGGATCGATGCCGAATTCGTTGGCCCAGGCGACGATCTGTGGTGCCCAATGTTGCACTTCCTTCGTGAACAGCGGCGCGATGCTGCCGGTTGACGGGATGGCCGCGACCTCTTGTCCGGCTGCGTCAGTTTGCTCCGAGGCGCTTTCCTGAGCGACATCTGACTGAGGTTGGTTTTCACTACCGATTGTGTTGCCGCGCACAGCCAGATAACCAAACCCGATGATGAACAGGAAGACGGCCGCAAGAATAAGGAGCATTCGTTGCTGGACAGCTATGATCGGATCGGGCATGTGAGGGAGTGATGATCCGGTCCACCAGTAGCCTTCGTCTTCAGGTCGGTTCAATGGTGAATCCAAAGGGTAATAGGATGTTTCCTGATAAGTTATCATAGTTTATCACCACTTATGACCAAGAAAATCAATTACGGTTGTTCGTCGGGCGGGCCTGGACGGGATTCGGCCGCATGCCGCCGGGCATCGGCGGGCGCTGCTGAATTCGCGAAGAAGGTTGCCGCGTGCCGCTGTGGTCGGTCTTGGGCGGAGAGGCTGGAATATCGTCAAATGGATCATCGATCGCTCCATAAGTGACAGATGGAGTGTGGACAATCGACTGTTGCCGCCCGGTTTGGGTGTTGCCTGCCGGTTGTGAGCTGGTCTGCCGGGCGGTGCGACCTTGCGGTGCGGTCGCGTTTCTGACGGGTGCACCGTTGGATTGGGCACGAATCGGCATGGGGGAAGGGGTCACCTCGCGACGAGGGGTGCCCATTGGCAATTCGCGGCGGTCGTCCTGGTTCCCAATCGCGAACAGGTTTTCTCCCGCCACGGAAAACGCGCCGATGAAGAGGATGCGGGTCAGCCACACCAGCATCGCTACGAAGACAGGCACATAGCGCAACAAGACTTCGCGGCTCAGGACTTCATTGCCGAACTCGTGACTGAGCAGGGAGATTGATACAGCCCACCAGGTCAGGGTTGAATTGGCTATCGTCCCCAGAAACCAGGCGCCCATAAGGAACCAGGCGCTTCGTGGTTCATTCATGCCCCGCTCGGGAGTGATGATTCTTACCAGGCCGGCGAAGTCGATGGCGCAGAAGGCAATGGCCAGGATAGTCGCCCACATGATGCCCGCAAAGCGAACCTCCCCCAGGAGATTGGTTAAGGCGAATTGGGTTGTATCGAAATTGAAGATCTCAAAGGCAATCAGGGCGATCCCAAGGATCGCGGCGATCACTATCTTGCGAGGGGTTGTGTCGCGCCCGCTAATGCCGAACTGAAATGATTGGACCGGATTTTTCAACATGATGTTCTCCCTTTTCCTGTTTACTCTGAACCAATTACGATTGAAAAAACAATATCAGAACAATTGTTCTAATACCGATAATTGATAATAGCATAAATGTTCTAGCCAAGTCAATCATTAATATTGGTTCGTAACGGCCCAGGGTGGGTTGAGGTATAATCGGCCGCATGGCGCTCATTCTGACGCACGAGAAGACGGACTTCGATGCTGTGGCATCCCAGCTGGGGGCGAAAAAGCTTCACCCCTCGGCCGTCGCCTTGCTGCCTCATCATCTCAATCGCAATGTGCAGCAATTCCTAAACTTGTATTGGGACTCGTTGCCGTTCGTTCGCGCCACGGACTGGCGACGCCGGCAGGTCGATGAGGTCATCCTGGTCGATACCCATACCCTGGGTAATGTGCGCGGCCTGACGGCGAATCCCAAGGTTCTCGTCATCGATCATCATCTGGGTCACACCCCAAGGCCGGGCTGGGTCTATGAGGTGGAACCGGTCGGGGCGACGAGCACGCTGCTGGTGGAACGATTGCTGGAGCGCGGGCTGGTATTGTCGCCCGAGGAAGCCACTCTGCTGTTGCTGGGCATCTATGAAGATACCGGCAGCCTGACCTATGACACGACAACGGCGCGCGACGTCCACGCCGCGGCTCGCATGCTGGAGCAGGGCGCGCAACTGACTGTGGCCCGTCGCTTTCTCAATGTGGCCCTATCGGAGCAGCAGCGGGAGCTTTATGATACCTTGTTGCGTAATGTCGAGTGGTTACGTATTGAGGAGCGCTCGATAGCCATCGCTTCGGCCGTTGTCCAACCCGGCTTTGATGACGAGATATCCTCCGTTGCTCATCGCTTGCGCGAGACATTGACCCCCGACGGCCTGTTTGTCCTGGTGCAACTGGGGGATGGCGTTCAGGTCGTCGCCCGCAGTCTGGTCGATGAGATCGACGTTGGGCTGGTGGCGCGTCAACTCGGTGGCGGCGGTCATAGCCGGGCGGCCGCGGCGATGGTCGTGGGCGGCCGCAATGACCTGGTTGCCGATAAAATCCGCGCGACCCTGCGGCAGACCGTCCGCCCTACGATGCGTGTTTCGGCTCTGATGTCCCATAGCGTGCAAACGGTGGCCGATACAACACCGATCCGCGAGGTGGCCGACCTGATGCAGCGCTACGGCCATGAGGGCTATCCCGTCGTCGACGCTCATAAAAAACATATCGTCGGTCTGGTCACCCGGCGAGGTGTCGATCGGGCGATCAATCACGACATGGGCGGGCACCCGGTCGATCGCATCATGCACCGCGGTTCGATCACGGTCAAACCGACGGATACCATCGAGCGCGTCCAGGAGTTGATGGCGGCCGAAGGGTG
>CAYXNH010000231.1:0-4515 GCA_964466135.1 uncultured Ardenticatenaceae bacterium
ATTGGTAAAAAAGTGGGCATGACGCAGATCTTCGATGATTCCGGCGTCGTGACGCCCGTGACAATAATCCAGGCCGGGCCTTGCTTTGTGACCCAGGTCAAGGATGAGGCAACAGACGGCTATAGCGCAGTGCAACTGGGTTATGGCGAAGTCTCGCTGAAACGACTGACCAGAGGCGAGCAAGGGCATCTGGGCGTGCTGAAGCGCGAGAAGAAGAGCCGCGGCCGCAAGGACAAGGGCATTCCCGCCGTCCGTCATTTGCGCGAGTTCCGCACCGGCAAAGTCGCTGAATTCCAGGTCGGCCAGGAGCTGACGGTGGCGCAGTTTGAAATCGGCGAGAAAGTCGACGTGGTCGGCAAGACCAAGGGCCGCGGATTCGCCGGTGTTGTGAAACGCCACGGCTATGCCGGGGGTGTCAGAACTCACGGCCAGTCGGACCGATGGCGTGCGCCCGGTTCAATTGGGTCCGCCACCGAGATGTCTCGTGTACCCAAGGGTAAAACGATGGCCGGCCGGATGGGCAACGAGCGGCAGACCGCCCAGAACCTGGAGGTTGTTCAGGTTGACGCGGAGCGGAACCTGATCGCCATTAAGGGTGCGGTTCCGGGCGCTAAGGGTGGCCTGGTTATTATCCGGGACGCGAAAAAGGGCTAGGGACTATCGGCCTCGCGTCGGATAGCAAGTTGCCGGACGACTTAACGTCTTGGGAGACAGTATCATGGAACTTCCAGTTTATAACATGGCCGGAGAACAGGTGAGCACCTTTGAGCTTCCGGCTTCGATTTTTGAAGCGAACATCAATCGCGACCTGATGCATCAAGCGCTGGTGCGGCAGATGGCCAATGCCCGTTTGGGCACACATAAGGCCAAGACCCGCTCCGAGGTGAATCGGACGACAGCGAAAGCCTATCGGCAGAAGGGCACCGGCCGCGCGCGTCATGGCAGCCGCAAGGCGCCGATCTTCGTCGGTGGCGGCAAGGCGCATGGCCCACGGCCGCGCAAGTACACCAAGAATATGCCGCGCAAGATGCGTCGAGCGGCCCTTTGTTCGGCTTTGTCTGTCAAGGCGGATACGGGTGATATCGTTCTGATTGACAAAATCGCCATGGATGCGCCCAAGACCAAGGTCATCGCCGGCATGCTGAAGACGCTGACCAATGGCGAAAGCACCCTGTTGCTTCTGGCGGATCGGAATGAGACGGTCGAAAAATCCGCGCACAACCTTCCTGATGTGAAGGCGCTGCGGGCGAATTATCTGAACGTTCGCGATCTGTTGGGCTATAACAAAATCGTAATATCTCTATCGGCGCTCGACGTCGTCTCCAGCTTCCTGGAACAGGAAATGGAAGATGAGTGGGTGGACGCCGGCGACGAGACGGTGGAGGGATAAGATGCATTGGCGCGATATCATCCGCCGGCCGGTAGTCACTGAGAAGGGCAACTTCCTGGCCGATGTTAATAATCAATACACGTTTGTCGTGCACTCGCGCGCGAACAAGTTGCAAGTGAAACAGGCGATTGAACTGGCCTGGCCGAATGTCCGCGTAGACAAGGTTCGCATAGCCAATATGCCCGCCAAACGCGCCCGTCGCCTGCGTCGTATCACAGTACGCAAACCGGGCTGGAAGAAGGCCTACGTCACACTGCAACCCGGCAATCGGATCGACTTGTTCGAGGGCGTATAAGTTGGCGCCTGAACTGTTGGAGAAATTACCATGCCTGTAAAAGTATTTAAGCCAACTTCGCCCGGTCGTCGCGATATGAGTGGCTTTACATTTGAAGAGATCACCCGCACCAAGCCGGAGCGGAGCCTGGTCAGTGGCCTGAAGAAGCGCGGCGGCCGCAATGTACGCGGCAAGATCACCGTGCGTCATCATGGCGGCGGCCACAAACGACTCTATCGTGAGATCGATTTCAAGCGCGACAAGGCCAATATTCCTGCTCGCGTCTCGACGATTGAATACGACCCGAATCGCTCGGCTCGCATCGCCTTGCTGGTCTATGCCGATGGTGAGAAACGCTACATCCTGGCTCCTTTGGGCGTCAAGGTCGGCGATACGCTCGTCAGCGGCCCCAAGGCGGAGATTCGCCCGGGCAACAGCTTGCCGCTGCGCAATATCCCGCTCGGCACGACGATTCACAACATCGAACTATACGTTGGCCGTGGCGGTCAATTGGTCCGTTCGGCCGGCGTCTCGGCCCAACTGATGGCCAAGGATCATCCCACCCTCGCGACTGTCCGTCTTCCATCCGGCGAAGAGCGCTATGTCTCTCAGGAGTGCATGGCGACGATCGGGCAAGTGGGAAATGTTGAGCATGGGAACATCAAGCTGGGCAAGGCCGGCCGCAATCGACACAAGGGTGTTCGGCCCTCCGTTCGCGGCTCCGTGATGAGCCCGCGGGACCATCCCCATGGTGGTGGTGAAGGCACATCCCCGATCGGTATGGCCGCTCCGAAGACCCCCTGGGGCAAGGTGGCTCTGGGCAAGCGGACGCGCAACAACAAATCGACGGACAAGTACATCTTCCGTCGCCGGGGAAAGAAGCGTCGTTAATTGGGTACGGCCTTGGCCATTAAGATGATAGGCCGCCGGCCGGAAAGTGAGGACTGAATATGTCACGTTCGTTGAAGAAAGGGCCATTTATCGATCCGAAACTGATGAAGAAGGTTGACGATCTGAATACCGCGAAAAAGCGCCAGGTCATTCGGACATGGTCGCGGTCCAGCACCATCTTTCCACAGATGGTCGGTCACACGATCGCCGTCTATGACGGTCGCCGCCATATTCCGATCTACATTACGGAAAACATGGTCGGCCACAAGCTCGGTGAATTCGCACCGACCCGCACATTTCGCGGTCACGTTGCCAAGTCCGAGAAGAAGGGCCGGAGGTAATCATGGCCGATACATTTGAAGTCAAGGCAATTGCGCGCCACATCCCGATTTCGACGCAGAAGGTGCGTCTGGTCGTGGACGCAGTTCGTGGCAAGGACGCCGGCAAGGCGCTGGACACGCTGCGTTTCATGCCCCAGCGCGCGGCCGAGCCGGTGTTCAAGCTAATCGCGTCGGCCGTGGCCAATGCCGAGGAAAACTACGGGCTGGAGATCGATGAACTGGTCGTTAGCCAGATTTGGGCTGATGAAGGCCCCCGTCATCGCAAGGCGCCGCATGGCGGCCGCTTTGCCGGTCGTGGCCGCTTTCGGCCCATCGTCCGCCGTTCGTCACATATCACGGTCGTGCTGGCGGAGCGCGAGGTAGCCGGCTAGGCCCGGTTCTTACGAATCCGGATTTCCGGATGGAGGATTAAGTGGGACGTAAAGTACATCCAGTAGGCTTTCGTTTGAAGTCGATCCGTGATTGGAACGCCCGTTGGTATGCCGAGGGCAGTCGCTATCGCGAATTGCTGCAAGAAGATATGGCTATTCGCAAGATGATCAAGGCTGATCTGGCTCAGGCCGGTGTGGCTCATGTCGAAATCGAGCGATTCCCGAACCAGGTTCAGTTAACGATTCACACGGCTCGCCCGGGAATCGTCATCGGCCGCAAAGGCGCCGCCGTTAAGGATTTGCGACAGAAGCTTAAGGATATGACCGGCAAGACCGTGCGCGTCGAAGTTGAGGAGATCACCCAACCCGACGCCAGCGCCCAGCTCATCGCTGAGAATATCACCGGTCAGCTGGAGCGCCGGATTCAGCACAGCCGCGCCATGAAACGGGCCATCCAACAGGCCATGCGCGCCGGGGTCAAGGGCGTTCGCATCGAAGCCAGCGGCCGTTTGGCCGGCTCCGAGATGGCTCGCAAGGAAAAGCTGTGGGAAGGCCAGGTGCCGCGCAACATGATTCGCGCCAACATGGATTACGGCTTTGCCGAGGCGCTGACGACTTATGGTCGGATCGGCGTCAAGGTTTGGGTCTATAAGGGTGAGATCTTGCCCCAGCGCGTGGAAGCTACGGACGTCTATATTAGTGAATAAACACGCTCAGAAGATGAATGATAGTCAAATGGCTGTCGTTCGGTGTCACGAAACAGCACAATCTGAGTATTTAGCGGAGAAAGTCTTATGTTAATGCCCAAACGCGTTAAATATCGCAAGCAGTTCCGAGGCCGCATGCGGGGCATGGCCAAAGGTGGAACCACACTGCTCAACGGCGAGTACGGTCTGCAGGCGCTCGATCCCGGTTGGATCACAAGCCGCCAGATTGAGGCCATCCGCCGGACGATCGTTCGTCAGATGCGCCGTCGTGGCAAATACTGGGTTCGAATCTTTCCGGACAAGCCGGTCACCCAGAAAGCGGCCGAGACTCGCATGGGTAAGGGTAAAGGCTCAGTCGACCACTGGGTCGCCGTGGTCAAGCCCGGCCGGATTATTTTCGAGATTTCCGGCGTGCCGGATGACATCGCCCTGGCAGCGCTGCGCTCGGCCGGCTATAAACTGCCGATTCGGACGCAAGTTGTGTCGCGCGAGGAGGCCCTCTAATGGCTAATATCGTCGAACTCAATCAGATGAGCAACGA
>CAYXNH010000232.1:0-4507 GCA_964466135.1 uncultured Ardenticatenaceae bacterium
GGCCGAGCGACTACGTGCCCTGGCTGACCGACCGCAAATGGTGCCACATCCGCATTGAGGGGCGGGCCTTCGGCGACGTGCCGTTGAATATGGAATTGAAGCTGGAAGTGTGGGATTCGCCCAACTCGGCCGGGGTGGTCATCGACGCGGTGCGCTGCGCCAAGCTGGCCCTCGACCGGGGCATCGGCGGCCCGCTGAATGTGCCCTCGTCGTACTTCATGAAGTCGCCGCCGGTGCAGTACACCGATGACGAGGCCCACCGCCTGGTGGAGGAGTTCATCGCCGGAACGCCGGTCGTCGAACCGGAAGCGGACGGCAAGCTCGTCGCCGCCGACTAGTTTCACGCGTGCAGACCTGAGGTCTGCCCCTACCATCCAATTTTATTGAGGGCGGGTGATGAACCCGCCCTCGCATTATCTATGAACCGAACGATCACCCTGCTACCCGGCGACGGGATTGGACCCGAGATCATGGCCCAGGGGCGGCGCGTGCTGGACGCGGTCGCCACCCGATTCGGCCACACCTTCACCTTTCACGAGGGGTTGATCGGCGGCTGCGCCATCGACGCCACGGGCACAGCCTTGCCGGAGGAGACTCTCGGCCTGTGCCTCACCAGCGGCGCTGTTCTGCTGGCGGCCGTCGGCGGCCCCAAGTGGAGCGACCCCCAGGCCCCCGTGCGGCCGGAGCAAGGGCTGCTGGCCTTGCGGCGGGCGATGGGCGTGTTCGCCAACCTGCGGCCGGTGGTCGTGCCCGACGCGTTGGCCGACGCCAGCCCCCTGCGGCCGGAGCGGGTGCGCGGGGTGGATGTGCTGATCGTCCGCGAGCTGACCGGCGGCCTCTATTTCGGCACGCCGCAGGGGCGGGAAACGGTCAACGGCGAGCGCTCGGCCGTCGATACCATGCGCTACACCGAGAGCGAGATCCGGCGGGTGGTGCGACTGGCGTTTGATCTGGCCCGTGGCCGCCGGCGCAAGGTGACGTCGGTGGACAAGGCTAACGTGCTGGCCTCGTCACGCTTGTGGCGCGAGGTGACGCACGAGGTGGCCGCCGACTATCCCGACGTGGAATGCGAGGACATCCTGGTGGACGCCTGCGCCATGTACCTGATCAATCGTCCGGCCGATTTCGACGTCATCGTGACCGAGAACATGTTCGGCGATATCCTGTCGGACGAGGCGTCGATGATCGCCGGGTCGCTGGGGATGTTGCCGTCGGCCTCGCTGGGCGATCCGGGGCGGCCGGGGCTGTACGAACCGATCCACGGCAGCGCGCCCGATATCGCCGGGCGCGACATCGCCAACCCGCTGGCGACGATCCTGAGCGCGGCCATGATGCTGCGCTCCAGCCTGGGGCTGGCCGAGGAAGCCGCGGCCGTCGAGGCTGCCGTGGCGCAGGCGCTGGCCGAGGGGGCGCGGACGGCCGATATCGCCCGGCCGGGAGAGCCGTCGATCGGCACGGCCGAGATGGGCGCGCGCGTGGTGGCGCGGGTTACGATTCCGGGGTAGGCGCGGCCGTCGCGGTGGCCGTTGGCGTGGGCGTGGGCCTGGCTCCCTGCCACATGAACGACGACGGCCGGCTGCGCTGGCCGCCGAAAGTGTAGGTGAAGCCGCCGTCGCTGCGTCGCCCGGTCACCTGGACGATGCTCACCGTCCACTCCATGTGGCGCAACTCATCCACCGGCGGCCGCCAATCGACCGGCAGGTGGAAGGAGGGGTCGCGGGTGAAGCCTCGCCGCGGCAGGCTGTCGCGTTCATTGGCGTCGCGCAACTCCACCATGTACCACTCATTCTCCGCCAGATCCTTCACGGCCGTCCACTGCAGCAGCACCGGCGCGTCGAGCGTGTCGATGACCGCCCCTTCGACCGGATAGAGTAACGACGGCCCGCCCGGTGGCGGGGTCAGCGACGGGGTGGGCGACGGCCCGGCCGTGGGCGGGATGGCCTCGCCGTACATCAGCTTGGGGATGCACAAGGTGTCGCCCGGCTGCACCAGCTGGATCGATTCCTGGGTTTGGCGATTCACGGCGATGATGGCCTCCAGCGGAACGCCCCGCACGGCCGAAATGGCAAACGCGGAATCGCCCGACTGGATGGTGATGATCTCGCAGTTGGTGGCGTCGGCCAGCACCTGCTCGCCGTTGATGGTGATCATCACCGACTCCAGCGGCGGCGTGGCCGTGGGCCAGGGGATGATCAGGTTCGCGCCCGACTGGATGGGGGAGTTGATGTCGAACTCGTTGGACTGGGCGATGGACTCGGCCGAGATGCGATAGAGCAGCGACAGGCCGAAAAGCGTTTCCCCGGCGGTGACGGTGTGATAGCGCGGTTCGCGGGGGGTGGCCGTCGGCTCCGGCGTGTTGGTGGGAGCGGCCGTGCCCGTGGGGGGCGCGGTCTCGCTCGGCAATGGCGTTATGGTCGGCGTGTCGGTGATCGTCGGCGGCAAGGGCGTCGTGGTGGGGATGAAGGCGGCCATGACCATCTCGCCCTGATTGCGCAGGAGGAGCCAGAAGGCCGACAGCCCGACGATGACCAGCGCGGTGGCGATCCAGAACAGCACCGACGACCGTCTGGCTCGCGAGCGGTTCCTGGCGGCCGCCGGATCGGGCGTTTTGGCGGCCGGGCGCGTCTCCGTCCGGATTGGCGGGGTGGCAGGTCGGGGGCGATCGGCCGCGGCGGGAGGCTTGACGGCGGCTGTGGCGACTTCCTCGAGGACAGGTGGGGCGGTTTCAACCTCAGGTGTATCAGCGGCGACTTTGGGCGCCTTGGCGGCGGCCGCTTTTTTCCGGGTGGCTCGTGGCTTGGGAGAGATGTCCTCGACGACAGGCGCAGCCGCCTCAACGTCAGGTTCGTCAATGACAGCCGAGACGCTCTCAGCGACGGCCGGGCGGGTTTCGGTGGCGGGTGGCGTGGGCGGGATGTCCTCGACGACAGCCGCGGCATCCTCAACGTCAGATTCGTCAACGACAGACGATGCGCTCTCAATGACGGCCGCGCCGGTCACGGTAGCCGATGGCTTGGGCGGGGCGTCCTCGCGAGGCAACCCGCACATGACGCATCGCTTGGCTCCCTCCGGCACAATGCTGTCACAGCGCGCGCACCGGTACGGCTCCGGCTCTTTCTCTTTGGCTCTCTTGGTCATAGACAATCCAATGCCGACTCAGCATTATAACCACAGGAACGCCGCCGCCCAAACCGGGTCACTTCCCGCTCATCTTTTCCCGACCGCGAAAACTGTCCAAAGAGCATCCCATCCACCCTTTCTTACTTCAACCATTGAGCACCTAAGTCCGGTTTAGGGGTGGTAAATCCTCAATTATTAGAACAGCCGGCAATTCCTCTTGACAAATTAGTACGGCTTCGTATTATTCTACGGAGTATTATTCGTTACGGCAGGTGTTTTATGAAACCAGGCAGTCAATATAGCAAAGAACAACGCGAGAGTTGGACGGCGTTTATTCGCGAACTGCACGGTAGCAGTGATTCCCGGGTCGTTCGTCTGATGGACGACTTTCGACAGGTTGCCCATCGACTTTATCAGTTAAGCGAGGCCAGTCTGGAATCCAGCGGTCTGTCCTATGCCCAGTTTAGAGTTCTGATGGTCTTGCGATATCGCGAGTGGGTCGGCGGCCGTGATGGGCTGAACCCGTCGGAGATCAGCGACCAGCAAGGAACCAGCCGCAATACCATCAGCTCTCTGATCCGTTCGCTTGAGGAGGCAAAGCTTATCGAGCGCCATCTGGACGAAAACGACCGTCGTCGCTTCAACATCCGGCTAACCGATGCGGGGCGCCAGATTGTATTCGACCACGCCGCCACTCACGTTCAGTTGAGTGACGAACTATTTGCCGTACTTGGTGAGGATGACATCGAGACGTTTAGCCGAATATTACACACACTAAATCGCCAGTCAGACAAGATGAAGGACCAGCATTCCAGTCCTTCGCGGAGGTAAGCATGCAATTATCCGGAAGGGCGCCAAGCCAACAACAGAAGAAGAGCGAGCGACCGAATCTAAACTCCTTAGGTCGCGCGCTCCGTTATTTATCCAGCTATCCCAGGCTTTCGGCTGGCGCAACAATCGCGTTGATCATCGCCACGGCCGCTCAATTAGCGGTGCCGCAACTATTGCAACAGATCATCGATACCGTCGTCAACGGCGCGATGAATCAGGGCATCCTAAACTTGCCGGCTAACATTCAAGGCATCGCGATCCAAAAGTTGGGTCTGGACCTAACCACGGTGCAAAGTGATCTGGATGCCGCGCCACGCCTGATCATCATATCGGGCCTGGTCATCGTCCTGTTCGCGGCCGCGCGAGGTCTGTTTGCCTTCGGGCAGAACTTTCTGTCCCAGGTCCTGTCGGAAAACATCGCCTTCGACCTGCGCAATGACATATATACCAAGATCCAACGGCTTAGCTTCAGCTACCACGACCGCAACCGCACCGGGCAACTGATGGTTCGGGCGACGGACGATGTTGAGCGCCTGCGTACCTTCATGGGCATGGG
>CAYXNH010000233.1:0-4481 GCA_964466135.1 uncultured Ardenticatenaceae bacterium
CTTGGGATTAAAAGTCCCCTGCTCTGCCGATTGAGCTACGGAGTCAGCCGGCCGATTGCTCGACCGGCTGAATTATACCCGATCGTGGGTTGCCGACAAAGCATCGGATACACTTGATAGCCATGGCACGAGAGAGAACCTACCGCACCGAGGCCATCGTCATTCGTCGCAGCGACTTTGGCGAGGCCGACCGCCTGCTGACCCTGTTCAGCGCCGATCGCGGCAAGGTGCGGGCTGTCGGCAAGGGGGCGCGCAAGCCGCAGAGCCGCAAGACCGGCCATGTGGAGCTGTTCATGCGCAGCAAGTTCCTCATCGCCGAAGGACGCGATCTCGACATCGTGACCCAGGCGGAGATGGTGGAAGCCTACCCCGCGCTACGGGATGACCTGTTGCGCGCCACGTATGCCTCCTATGCCGTGGAGCTGCTGGATCGTTTCACCGTCGATGAGGACCCCCATCGCGATATCTACGACCTGCTGGCGGCCGGGTTGGGCTGGTTCGCCACGGTTCCGGCCGGGGAGCTTCTGCTGCCGGCGCGCTACTACGAGCTTCGCCTGCTGTCGTTGACCGGCTTCCAGCCACGGCTGTTCAATTGCCTCCATTGTGGGGAAGCCATCCGGGAAGAGGATCAGTTTTTCAGCGTCGACCTGGGCGGGCTGCTATGCGTCAACTGCGGGGCGGCCGATCCGCGGGCGCGGCCAATCTCGGCCGTAGGGGTGAAGGTCATGCGCTATTTGCAGTCGCGGCCGTGGGATGTCGTCGGCCAACTGCGCCTGCGTCCGGCGGTGCTGCACGAGATCGAGCGCATCATCCACGACTATCTGGTCCACATCCTGGAGCGCGACCTGAAAAGCGCCGACTTCATCCAGCGGCTGCGTCATGAGGCTGAGCTGTTTGCCGACCGGGAGGAATGATTCCGCTTGCACTGAATTAGCCACAACCTCACGGCCGCGTAACCACCGCCGCATCGACCCGATAGAACAGATGTGGTATAATCACTCTGTTACGTATGATGCAGAAACAGAGTACAACGACGACGCTTCCGGGCGTCTTTTCTACGCTTTCGGCCGGGTTCGAGCTGACCACGCGCTACTTGTGGCTGGCGCTCATTCCGGCCGCGCTCGACTTTTTCCTGTGGTTGGGGCCGCGCCTCAGCTTCCAGCCGCTCATCGAATCCATCGCCGCGCAGATGCCCGCGCAGACCATGCCGGTTGACCCGCTGCCCTTGCTGGAGGCCGCCGCCGGGCGGTTGAATCACTTCACCTATCTGAGCGTCTCCGGCATGGGCGTGCCCGCGTTGATGACCGGGCTAACTCCTGAGAAGACCCCCATCCAGCCCGAAATCATCGTCCGCGACGGCCTGGGGGCCTGGTTCGGCTATCTGGTGCTGTTCACCCTGGCCGGCTTGCTGCTGACGGCGATCTACTATAGTTTGATCGCCTATGCCCTGCGACGCACGGCCGCGTCGGCCATGGGGCAGGCGGCTCCCTTCACACCGATCGGCTTCGCGCGGCGAACCGGCCGCACCTGGCTCCGTCTGGTGGGGTTGGCCGCCCTGTTCCTCTTTCTGGTCATGCTCATTGTCTTTCCCGTGACGATATTGGCCGGCTTCCTGTCATTACTCAGCCAGGCCATCGGCACCGTGTTTATCCTGGGCGGGCTGATGCTGGTCATCTGGGTGATGATGTTTCTGAGCTACACCCCACAGGGGATGGCGCTCAACCCCCGCTCCCTGCCGCAAGCCCTGGTGGAGAGTGTGCGCCTGTTCCGCGCCAATCTTCCCACCTCCCTGAGCTTACTGTTCGTCGTCGTTCTGATTCGCCGGTTGCTGGAGGCGCTCCTGCTGTCGGCCGATTCGGGCACGTGGGTGACGGGGATCAATCTTCTGGCCCATGCCTATATCAGCACCGCGCTCATCGCCGCCATGTTCATTTTCTATCGCGACCGTTACGCCGCGTTTCTTCGGAATGCGCAACCCACTAACAATTTGGATCAGGTGAAGCAGTAACTATGACCGCCAAGACCAAGCAAAACGACAATACAGCGCCAGTCGCCTACGACGCCGGCAATATCCAGGTACTGAAGGGGCTTGAAGCGGTGCGCCGCCGCCCCGGCATGTACGTCGGCGGCACTGACGTCAAAGCCTTGCACCACCTCGTCTTCGAGATCGTCGATAACTCCATCGACGAAGCCCTGGCCGGGCGCTGCGATCGCATCGAAGTCACCATTCATCCCGACTCCAGCGTCAGCATCAGCGACAACGGCTACGGTATCCCCGTGGCCGAGCATCCGACCGAGAAGGTCTCCGCGCTGCAGGTGGTCCATACCAGCCTCCATTCCGGCGGCAAGTTCGATAACGCGGCCTATAAGGTGTCGGGTGGTCTGCATGGTGTCGGCGCGGCGGCCGTCAACGCTCTCTCCGAGTGGATGGAGGTCGAGGTCAAGCGCGACAACGCCGTCTGGAAGCAACGCTACGAGCGCGGCATCCCCGTCACGCCGGTTGAGAAGATTCGCCCGCTGAAAAAGAACGAAGCCACCGGCACCACCACGACGTTCAAGTTCGATCCCACCATCTTCACCGAGGACAACCACTATCGCTTTGAGATGATGGTCACGCGCTTCCGCGAGATCACCTTCATTACCAGCGGGGTCTTCCTCCACTTGACCGACGAGCGCGTCAGCCCCGGGCGGGAGATGAATTTCTACTTTGAGGGCGGCGTGCGCTCGTTCGTCCGCTATCTGAATCAGAACCGCAAGACGCTACATGATCCCATCTACGCCCACAAGGAAGTGGATAACGTCGATATCGAGGTGGCCCTGCAATATACCGACGGGGTGGCCATCTCCGAGTTTGCCTTTGCCAACACCATCAACACGCCCGACGGCGGCACCCATCTGACCGGCGCGCGCACCGCGCTGACCCGCGTCGTCAATAACTATGCCCGCAAGAACAACTTCCTGAAGGAGAAGGACAAGAATTTCTCCTCGGATGACACCCGTGAGGGCGTGACGCTCGTCGTCAGCATCAAGCACCCCGATCCGCAATTCGAGAGCCAGACCAAGGTCAAGCTCATGAACGCCGAGGTGGCCGGGCAGGTGTCGGCCGTGCTGGGCGAGGCGCTGCAGACCTTCCTGGATGAAAGCCCGCGCGAGGCCAAGCGCATCATCGATCGCTGCCTCACTTCCTCCCGCGCTCGCGACGCCGCCAAGGCCGCCCGCGAGCTGGTCATGCGCAAGAGCGCCCTCGACAGTCTGACACTGCCGGGCAAGCTGGCCGACTGCTCCGAGCGCGACCCGGCGCGGGCGGAACTCTACATCGTCGAGGGTGAATCGGCCGGCGGCACGGCCAAGCAAGGTCGCGACCGCCACTTCCAGGCTATCCTGCCCCTGCGCGGCAAGATCCTCAACACCGAGCGCGCCCGGCTGGACAAAATTCTGGCTAACAACGAGGTGAAGGCGCTCATCTCCGCCCTCGGCACCGGCATCGGCGAGTCGTTTGACCTCAGCAACCTGCGCTACGGCCGCACCATCATCATGACCGACGCCGACGTGGACGGCAGCCACATCCGCACCCTGCTGCTGACCTTCTTCTTCCGCTACATGCCCACGCTTATCGAGAACGGCCATCTCTACATCGCCCAGCCGCCTCTCTACGCGGTGAAACACGGCAAGGAGATCTCCTATGCCTATACCGAGGCCCAGCGGGAAGCGCTCATCAAGCGGCTCAACGGCCAGAAGATGAGCGTCCAGCGCTACAAGGGTTTGGGCGAGATGAACGCCGAGCAGCTGTGGGAGACGACGATGGATCCCGAGGTGCGCACGCTGCTGCAAGTCACGGTCGAGGACGCCGTCGTGGCCGACCGCACGTTTGACATGCTGATGGGCGATGAGGTCGCGCCCCGCCGCCGGTTCATCACCACCCACGCGGGCGAAGTGCGGAACCTGGATGTGTAGCTCCGAGTTGTAGGGACGATTAAGGACCAGCGAGCGGCTGAAAACGATCGATCGGGTTGGTCGACCGTTTCATTGAAACAAAAGACCCCGGAACATTTCAGGATCCGGGGTCTTTTTATTGCTTGGGTGAGGTCTTGAAACAGGTTAATCGTTGGGCGGGAGTTCCGGTTCGGCCGTATATTCCGACGGTAACTCGCCGGTCAACGAACGCAGAAAGACAACCATGGTGTCAACCTCGTCGCTGGTGAGTTCCCTGCCGAGCTGATGGCGAACCATCAATTGCACCATTGACTCCATTGTGGGGATGCTGCCGTCATGCAGGTAGGGGCCGGTAACGGCGACATTGCGCAGACTCGGCACCTTGAAGACAAACTTATCGGCTTCGTTGCCGGTCACTGCGTACCGGCCCAGATCGTTCGTCGTGTAAGGTTCAAGCGAACCGATGGTGGCATAGCTGTTGCCGCCAAGTGTTGGGCCGCTGTGGCAGCCGATGCAGCCGGTATTGATGAATAACGCCAATCCGGCCT
>CAYXNH010000234.1:0-4480 GCA_964466135.1 uncultured Ardenticatenaceae bacterium
GGGGGAGCAGAGGAGCACAGGAGCAGAGGCGACAGCCGTCGCCGCCCCAAACCCCCAACGCCACTACTACAACACAGCCAAAGCCGCCCACCACGCCCGCCACGGCCGCGAAAGCTACTGGCGCTACCGCCACGTCTGGCTCTGGCAACCATCTCTTCATTCCTAATTCCTAATTCCTAATTCGTAATTCAATGGAAATTGTTTGCACCCATGATCGGGATAAAGCTATGATAGCTGACTATGAACCTCCAAATCCTCGACACCCGATTCCAGGGCATGGAGCAAGTCACGGCCGTCTACCTGCTCATCGGCCCCGAAGGACCGGTGCTGGTCGAGACCGGCCCCGGCTCCACCCTGCCGGCGGTCCTCGACGCCCTGGCCGGGCATGGCCTTCGGCCGAGTGACATCCGCCATGTGTTGCTGACCCATATCCACCTCGACCATGCCGGAGCGGCCGGCTGGTGGGCGCGGCAAGGGGCGCAGATCTACGTCCACCATGTCGGCGCGCCCCATCTCATCGACCCGAGCAAGCTGCTGGCCAGCGCCGGGCGCATCTACGGCGCCCGCATGGAGACGCTGTGGGGCGAGATCCTGCCCGCCCCGGCCGAGCGCGTGACGTCCCTGTACGATGGCGACACCGTGCGCGCCGGCGGGCTGACCTTCACCGCGCTGGACACCCCCGGCCACGCCGGCCACCATCACACCTACCTGATCGACAGCGACGACGGCCGCATCGCCTTCACCGGCGACGTCGCCGGGGTGCGCCTGCCCCGCTTCAATTCGATCGACCTGCCCGCCCCGCCGCCGGAATTCAATCTGGAGACGTGGATGGCGTCGCTCGACAAGCTGGAGGCGGCCGGCATCGACGTCATCTATCCCACCCATTTCGGCCCCAACCCCGACGTCCACGGCCAGCTGAGCGCGCTGCGGGTGTCGCTGATCGACGCAGTGGCTTTCGTGGCCCAGCGGCTCGACGATCTGGGCGGCGTGTCGATGGCGGCCGACCCGGCCACGCGCGCGGCCCTGCTGGACGACTACATCGGCTGGAACCGGCAGCGCATGGCGGCCCAGGGACTGTCACAGACGGCCATCGACGGCTATGAGCTGGCCAACCCGCTGTTTATGTCGGTGGATGGGATATTGCGATATTTGAGGAAGCGAGGGGGATGAGCGGCCGGGGCGGGTGCCGGCTCTCTTGGCTCGGTCCCATTGACTTAGCTAACCAGGTTAGCTAATATAGGGTCATGCAATTCACCGTCCACGAAGCCAAAACCAACCTGTCCAAGCTCATCCGTCTGGCGTTGGCCGGGGAAGAGGTCATCATCGCCCGCGGGGATGTGCCGGTGGTGAAGCTGACGCCCGTTGTTGAGGAGAAGCCGCAGCGACAACTGGGCATCGCAGAAGGGTTCGTCATTTACATGGCCGATGATTTTGACAACGAGCTGGAAGAGTTCGCCGATTACATGGAGTGAACCTCTTACTCGACACCCACGCCTTTCTGTGGAGCATCACCAGTCGCCACATGAGTCCCGCGGCCGACGCCATGTTCCTCGATCCCGACAACTCGCTCTATCTGAGCGCCGCCAGTTATTGGGAGATCTGCATCAAGGTGAGCATCGGCAAATTGACGTTGCCCGGCAATTGGCAAGATACGGCCGATCTGGCGATGACGATCAACGACATCGTTTGGTTACCGATTGAACAGTCCCACTGCCTTGAGCTTCTCGCCCTGCCCCGCCACCATCGCGACCCGTTCGACCGGCTGCTCATCGCCCAGGCGCGGGTCGAGGGGCTGACGTTGCTGTCGGCCGATGTGAATTTCGGCCGATATGACGTGCCGTTGATTTGGTAGCGATCGATCGATAGCCCAAAATTGTGGAAACGAGGTTATGAATTATGCAAACGATAGCGATGATTGCCGTCCTCATCGTCGCCGCGATTCATGTCTACATCCTGTGGCTGGAGATGTTCGCCTGGGACACGCCGCGCGGCCGCAAGATTTTCGGCACCACCCCGGAGTTCTCGGCCGCATCGAAGACGCTGGCCGCCAATCAGGGGCTGTACAACGGGTTCCTGGCCGCTGGTCTGGTCTGGAGCGTGTTTCCGGGCGCGGCCGGGCGGCCGATCGCCATCTTCTTCCTGGCCTGCGTCATCGTCGCCGGTCTCTATGGCGCAGCCACGGCCAGCCGGAAGATCCTTTACGTGCAGGCCGTGCCTGCGGCGATTGCGCTGGTGCTGGTGCTGCTGGCGGGATTTTAGTGGGTCAGTGGGTCGGTAACTGAATACTGCCCTACTGAATCGGCCGTTCCGCCGAACGGGACGAACCGGGCTAGGATGACTTCCCGGGTGATTGCAGCTTCTCGCGCTCCCGTTGCCACAGGGCGGCGAATCGCTCAAACACGTCGGCGATGACCGCCAGCTCCTCCGCCGAATAAGCCGCCATTAGCTCATCCTGGGCCTCTCGCGCCGATTCAAACCACGACGCGACCTTCTCGCGGCCGAGTTCGGCGGGGGTGACGAGCGTCCCGCGCCGGTCGTCGGGATTCGGCCGCCGCTCAATCAGCCCGGCCTTTTCGAGCCGGTCGAGCATGGCCGTGGTCGCCCCCGACGTCAGGCCCGTGTGTCGGGCGAGCTGCGACGGCGTGGCCTCCCCTTGCAGGAACAGAAGCCGCAGGCATTCCATGTCCGTCACATTGAGGCCCGCCCATTCGGTCACGGCGTTGCGGAACAGCGTCAGGTGCGCGCCGTATTGGGCCACGGCCATGAGCGCCCGCTTCTTCAGGTCTTCCCGGGTTGAGGTCGTCATCGAAAAGTTCCTCTTGACATTATCTTGATTGTGAAGTATCTTTATTGTATAACTAAATTCACATTGATGCAAGGGGGCAATGCCTGTGGCGTTCAACGCCCGTGGCGTTCACCCCCGTCAATCAGATGAGGAGATTTCTGTGAGCACAAAGACAGCAGCCAAAGACGCAAAGTGGACAGATGAAGAAAAAGCGGCGATGAAAGCGCGCGCCAGGGAGATGAAGGCCGAGGAGCGCATGAACAAGAACCGGGCCGCGGGAGAGAGCGCCCTGCTGGAGGCGGTCGCGGCGATGGACGAACCCGATCGCGCCAAGGCCCAGGCGATCCACGCCATCGTGACCGCCCAGGCGCCGGGGCTGCTGCCGAAAACGTGGTACGGGATGCCCGCCTGGGCCAACGAGGAGGGCAAGGTGGTTTGCTTCTTCCAGGCCGCCGGCAAGTTCGGCACGCGCTATGCGACCTTCGGCTTCAACGACGTGGCCAATCTGGATGACGGCGACATGTGGCCGGCCTCCTTCGCCCTGATGAACCTGACGGCCGCCGAGGAGGCCCGCATCGCCGCGCTGGTGGCCAAGGCGACCAGCTAGGCGCGTCACCGCGACGCCCGACAACAAACGAAAGGACGCCGGTCACTCGTTTCCCCCAGGGCATGGCGGGGAGCGAGCGACCGGCGTCCTTTGTCATTCAGGCTGCCCCCCGAAGGAGACGGCCGCGAAAACTAGAGACCCTTGACGACGCTGCCGGCGGCCAACAGCACGAAGGCGATGACCAGCAGCCAGAAGCCGAAACCGGCCGAGACGATGGGCAGAGCCACCAGGTTGGCCAGAATACCGATGACGCCGAGAACGAGAGCGATCACCCAGGTGATCATCTTGGGGGAACTAAGTTGCATGACAATTTCTCCTGTATGAATTTTATGCTTTTTGGCCGTCGCCCCGGGTCCATACCCGCCCGGCCGCTGCCCATGTAAATTTGTGGGCACGTATTTATACTTATGCGATTTTAACGCTTCATGGGGATTGGTCAAATTTGGCCCAATCGGCCGGTTGATGGTCGGCAGGGTCGGGCAACCGGGTGACATGGTCCCGGTCATCTGACCCACGCCTGCCCCGGTTGCCTGATCCCTACGGTTGGTGCGCGTCATTCGACCCAATGTCGGCCCCTACGCCCCCCAATCCTTAATAATCTCCCATTCTGCAACCCCCGGGCGGCCGAATTCGTTATAGTCACCGGGATCGGCCGCGCAACCGGCCGGGATGAAAACAGGTATGAAACGATTAATCGGTCTTGTGTTGGTGATATTTATCTTTTTGGCCTGCGCCGGAACCGCCGTGCTGCTGGCCGTCGGCCTCCTGGCCTTTCCCGCCACGTCCAGCTCGTCAGAATCGACGCTGGTGTTGCCCGCCCCGCCCGCTTCGGATTTGACGGCCCCGGTTGACCCGTCCAACCCGTCGGCTCCGGCCTTGGGCAGCCCCGGCGAGAGCGTCGGGCAAGGCGGCGACCCGGCCACGGGCGGCAACGCGGCCGCATCCGGCTTCAACGGCACATTCAACGGCACATTGACGGCCGACAACGGCAGCACCGCCCCGGCCACACTCATTCTGACCGAATCCGGCGGCACGGTCAGCGGCCGCCTGGCCATCGGCGACGGCCTCTCCATCGACGCCGGCACCTG
>CAYXNH010000235.1:0-4468 GCA_964466135.1 uncultured Ardenticatenaceae bacterium
GCCATTAATAATGGTCTGGATGCCCTGGAAGAAACGATTGCTGCCCTGGACAGCATGAACCTGGCCGTGCCGGAACCGGGGAGCGGGGGTAGTTTTAGCGGGAAGTTCGTCCAGCGCGTGCCCAGGAGCGTCCATGCGCGTCTGGCGATGCGGGCCAAACAGGAAGGGGTTAGTATGAATTCGCTGGTAACATCCATTTTGGCAGAAAGTCTCGGTAAGCGCGAAACTATCTGACGAAATAATGTATTTAGATCGACAAAGTTGTTTCCGTATCCCATCCGGAATGAGCAAGGTCGACTGACTCAGGCTAATCTCAGGAACCGTTCAACAAATAGGCGACGGCCGCATGCGTGCTGGCGAAGGCCAACTCGGGCAATAGGTCGAGCGCGAAGAAGCCCGCGTCGCCCGCATCATCACCCGCCTGCAACACCCCGCCGGTCAGCCGCGCCCGATAGAGAATGAAGATGCTCGCCCCGCCCTGCCCGGGCGGGTTGAAGAAGACATCGATCACTCCCTCGACGGCCACGATCAGCCCCGTCTCCTCCAGCGCCTCGCGCGCGGCCGTGGCGGCGGGGTCCTCGTCCTGATCGACGTAACCCGCCGGCAAGCTCCATTTGCCGCGCTCCGGGTTCATCCGGCGACGAATCAGCAGCAGCTTACCATCCTCGACGACGGCCACGCCCACGCCGACCTTGGGATCGGTGAAGTAGACATAACGACAGGACGGGCAAACGCGGCGTGGCTTGTCCATCTTGCGGACGGTTTGCATGGGCGTGGCGCAGCGCGGGCAATAGACGAACCACGCCGGAGCGCTGTCGGAATGTGCGGCTTCAGCCATAATTAATCACCAGCCTGGAATTAACGGAGACGCGAACGGGCGATCAGCAGCAGGACGAGAAGGAGCAACAGGGCGGCCGCCAGCGCGATCTGGGCCGGGAACAACAGGGAACCAATGCTCCGGCCACTGACCTGATCGATGGCAGGCTCCACCTGTTCCGGCATCTCGGCCGTCTCTCTATCGGTGGCCTCGGTCGAGAATTGGGCTGCGTCTCCGGCGAGTTCCTCGGGCGCGAGCGTGCCCTCGACGCCCAGCGTTGACGCACCGGCATCGATACTCTCCGCTTTGGGCGACGCCTCGGGCCGGGTGCGATTATCAGCGCCCGGCGCCGCGGAAGCCTCGGCCGGCAAATCGGCCGGGGCTGCTTCCGGAGCCGGGGCGGCGTCCATGGCCGTCTCTTCTGCGATCATCGCGGCCTGGGGCGCGGCCATCTCGGCGGCGCCTCCGCCGGTGAACTGCCCGCGAAACGCGCCCAGAGCCAGGGTGAACATGAGGAAGAAGGCCGTCAGGGCCGTTGCTCCGCGCAGGAACGGATAGAGCTGCATCATCGGTTGCGGTTTCGGCCAGCCGTAGAGAGCGGGATCCAGCGCGAAACTGCGCGGCACGCGACGGCGCGGCATGGCCCGCATCTGCATCTTCAGGGCGCGCATCCGCTCCAGCTCGGCGCGCAATTCGGCGTCGTGGGCCAGGCGGCTTTCAAAGCGCTCGCGCTCATCGGCCGCGAGGGCATTATCCAGATAAGCGCCAAGCGCCTCCAGACGTCTTTCCTCGGCCGTCGAGCCGCGATCCCGCATAAAATCAAACATCGTTATTTCGCCTAATTGCCTCTTGTTTCCAGACGATATGCCGACGGTAAAAGTTCCCCGCCGACGGCTTGCAGGCAATCGCGAAGTCTGGCCCGCGCCCGGCTCAATCGCGACTTGACCGTGCCCAGTGAAACGCGGGTGATGGTGGCGATCTCCTGGTAGTCGTAGCCTTCCACATCGCCCAGGACGGTGGCAATTCGCTGGTCGTCGGGCAATTCCTTCAGGCAGTGTTCGATGGCCAGGGCCAACTCCACACGCTGCCGGTGCGCCTCCGGGCCTTCGTTGGGGCTGCGCAAAAAGGCGAAGGACTCGTTTTCGTCCATGATCTCGTCCAGCGAAGTTTGCGGGCGACGCTTGCGGCGGCGCAACTCGTCATAGCAGCGATTGGTGGCCACGCGAATGAGCCATGACTTGAACGAGCCGCCGCGAAAGGTGCGCAGGCTCTGGTAGGCGGTGATGAAGGTCTCCTGAGCCACATCCTCGGCGACGTCCGGGTCGCCCATGATGCGATAGGCGACGTTGAAGACCATCTCCTGATGCTGGACGACGAGGCGGTTGAAGGCGACGATGTCGCCCTTTTGGGCCTGCTGGATCAGTGATTCTTCATTCATCAAGGGTGCGCCCCGAAATGTTGGCGTTCAGCGGCCATGACACCGACAACGAATCAGGCGAGGTGTTCCCTCGATTCATCCCGAAGTCGCTGACACAACTGAACATTGCCGATTTTGCCGTCAGGCTACCACGCCGACGGTTGGGTAAACCGGACGAAGGTATTATAGGGTGGTCAGTGAGGATAGGCTAATCGTGAGGTTAGTCGGTCGCCGGCCAACGTGAACACAAGTTCGCATCGACGGCCCAAGCCGCCATAGAGCGTCATTCGGCCGTCGCCTTGGCCGCCTCCACCCGGACAGCCTACCGATCCCGCTGCAGCCATCCTGGCTCCCGCTCGTTCTCCTCCCTCATGCGTCGCAAGCGCGCCTCCAGAATGCCGGTTCGGCCGAGATAGCCGACCAGTTCCTGCGGCCGATCGCGGCGAACGACAGGCAATCGACCGATATCGTAGCGCAGCATTTTGTCGATGGCGTCGTTCATGGGTTCGTCGGGATAGGTCACCCGGGGATTGCTCGTCCCCGCCAGCAAGATGGATAATGAGGCTCGGTCAGGGCGCTCCATCGCGCGCAATACGTCGCTCCGGGTGATGATGCCCACCAGATGGCCGTCCTCGTCAACGATGGGCAGGCCGTTGCGACGGCCGAGTTGCGGGTCGTCGCGGGCGATGCGGTCGGCCAACTCGGCCAATGGCATCTTCGCCGGCAGACGCGGCGGGTCGCTGTCCATTACCTCGGCCACCGTGATCCGATGCATGATGTCGGCCTCGTAATCCTGCTGGACGCGCAAACCGCGCCGGACCAGCTTCTCGGTCTGCATCGAGTTGCGCATGAACCGCGTCGTCACCAGATCAGCGACGACACAGACCAGCATTAGCGGCAAGACGGCCGTGTAGTCGCGCGTCAGTTCAAAGGCGAAGATGATGAAAGTGAAGGTGGCTCGCGAGGCGGCCCCGAAGACGGCGGCCATCGCTGCCAATGCGCATGCGCCCGGCGACAGGTTGGCCCCGGGGACCACGGCGTTGACCGCCAGGGCAAACAGCGCCCCCAGAGCCGCGCCGATCATGAACGTCGGCGTCAACAGACCGCCCGGCATGCCCGAACCAAGAGCCAGAAACAGAGCCAGGCTTTTAACGAGGACGATGACGATCAGGACGGAGGGCGCGAACT
Organism: uncultured Ardenticatenaceae bacterium; assembly: GCA_964466135.1. Lineage (GTDB taxonomy): Bacteria > Chloroflexota > Anaerolineae > Promineifilales > Promineifilaceae > Promineifilum. The sequence goes on from CAYXNH010000235.1 coordinate 3,423, forward strand.
CATTATTCAGGATGCTGGTGATATTGTCATAGCCGACGCCCAAGACATACGGCGCGAAATACCCGATGACGCCGATCACTAACCCCGCCAGAACCGGCCACCACATGGGATCGAGCGGCAGCCGCTCAAACTGGTCTTCCACCCAATAGAGCGCGCCGCTGTAGCCGACGGCGAAAAAGCCGCAGATCAATCCGAGGGCGACGTAGTGGGGAAGATAGGCGGGGACGCCAAAGTCCATCTGCCCGACATCGAACATCGGCCCGCGCCCCGTCAGACCGAAATGAACCGTCGTGGCCAATGTGCTGGCGATGACCAGCGGGATGAAGGAGCGGGTCTTGAATTCGAAGAGAAGCAGTTCGATGGCCAGGATGACAGCGGCGATGGGCGTATTGAACGCCGCCGCCATGCCCGCCGCGGCGCCGCACGACAGCAGCACCTTCCGCTCGGCGGCCGTCAGGCGGAACATCTGCCCCACCAGCGAGCCTACCGAGCTGCCCGTCGAGATGATCGGGCCTTCCGCGCCGACCGGCCCGCCGGTGCCGATGACGATCGCTGTGGAGACCTGCTTCAACAGGGCGATGCGGGGTGAGATCCGGCTGCGATTGGTCAGCACCGCCTCTATCGCTTCCGGGACGCCGTGGCCGTGGATCTCCGGCGAGACGTATTTGGCGATCAGGCCGATGATCAGGCCGCCAATGATCGGCGCGACGACCACCAGCGGCCCCAGCGTGTGATATCGCAGATTGGGAATCTGAAAGCCGATGCGCTGGAAGAAGATCAGATTGCTGATGAAGCCGATGAGGGCGATGAGCAGATAGGCGGCCAGCCCGGCGGCGATGCCGGTGACGGCCGCCAGCAAGGATAGCGCCAACAGCCGGTTATCCTTGCCTCCGATGGTGCCGTTTCCATCCGCCCGATTGTCATGTGCCTTTGCGAGCATCATTCTTTCCACTCGATGGCCGTCCACCGCCTTCGCGCTCCGTCAGGCGACCGGTGAAATTCTATAGCGTGATGGGGCACAGATCAATTTTCGGCATTGAGGCAAG
>CAYXNH010000236.1:0-4411 GCA_964466135.1 uncultured Ardenticatenaceae bacterium
CCTATTTCCGGAGGAAGGACGATGATAGCTCCATCACAGATCGATATGCGCTCGCGAATTCTGGGACTGGATCATGAAGTGCCCTTGCTCGACGGTCGTCGTATTCCTTATGTCAACCTGGACAACGCCGCCAGCACGCCACCGCTCATCGACGTCGTGCGCGCTATCGAGTCGTTCATGCCCTACTACTCCAGCGTCCATCGCGGGACAGGGTTCAAGTCACGCCTCAGCACCGTCGCCTACGATCAGGCGCATGAGATCATCGGCCGCTTCGTGGGCGCGGACCTGAGCACCAACACGGTAATCTTCGGCAAAAACACGACCGAGGCCATCAACAAGCTGGCCTGGCGCTTCCCGCACGACCCGGACAAGGTGATCATCACCACGCAACTGGAGCATCACTCCAACGACTTGCCCTGGCGGGCGCACGCCAACGTGCTTCATGTGCGAGCCTTGCCCGACGGCCGATTTGACGAAGCCCACTTCGACCAACTGCTGGAACAATACGCCGGACGAATCGCGCTGGTGGCGGTGACCGGCGCTTCGAACGTCAGCGGCTTCCTGCAGCCGATCCACCGGCTGGCTCGCAAAGCCCATGTCGCCGGGGCGCTCATCCTGGCCGACGTGGCCCAACTCGCGCCCCATCGCCGCGTCGACATGCTCCCCGACGATGACCCTGAACATCTGGACTTCGTCACGCTCTCGGCGCACAAGATGTACGCTCCCTACGGCACCGGCGCACTGGTCGGGCCAAAGGAGTTCTTTTTGCGGGAAGCGCCGGAATATCGCGGTGGCGGCACGGTCGACGTTGTGACGCTGGATGAAGTCAAGTGGGCGGGCATGCCCGACCGCGACGAAGCGGGCAGCCCCAACGTCGTCGGAGCCGTGGCCATGGCCGTGGCGGCTCAGGTATTGATGGATGTCGGCATGGAAGCCGTCGCCGCCCACGAGGAACATCTCATCGCCTACGCCCTGGAGCGGCTGCGGGACGTGCCGGGCATTCACATCTACGGCGAGACGGACCCCGCGCGCGCCCATGAGAAAGTCGGCGTCATCCCCTTCACCCTGGAGGGCATGTCCCATTTCCTGACGGCGGCCATCCTGGGCTACGAAGGCGGCATTGGCGTCCGGAGCGGTTGCTTTTGCGCCCATCCTTATGTGGTCCACCTGCTGCATCTCGACGAGGGCGAAGCCAAACGGTGGCGAGATCAGCTCGTCGCCGGGGACAAGTCGGAGATGCCGGGCATGGTACGGGCCAGCTTCGGCTGCTACAACAACACCGACGACATCGACCGGCTAGTGGAAATGCTCCACCGGATCGCCCGGCGCGACTATCAGGGCGACTATATTCTCGATCGAGCGACGGGTGAATATCGGCCGCGGGGATTTGAGGAGCCGCTAGGCGAATACTTCCTGCTGGAGGAACTCAGACGACCGGCCAAAGGCTGATAATCCTGCGCCGGCATCCGGCATAGTTGTGGGGTTATCATAGGCAACGAGTCAGCCACCCGTTACCCCTATCACCAGAAATCTTCGTACAATATGATGGCGCCCGGTCGGACGCGGCTTGTTCCCGCCCGCCATGTAAGGGCAATCACGCCATTCGGATGAAATGATTATGCTTTGGAAACGATTGTTTTTACCACTCATCGCCGCCGTTCTGCTGTTGGCTGCCTGCGGGGGCAACGGCCCTAAATCGGGAGAGATCCCCCCACCGCCAACCGAAGCCATGGCCACGGCCGCGGCCGAAGTCGCCGCAACCATATCGCCCGTGCCGCCCACAGCCACGCCCACAGTCGTGGCCACGATACCGCCACCGGCCGTTGTATCGCCGCAGGCGACCGAGGTTCCGCCGACACCCGAGGCGACCCCGACGCCGGATACCGTCACCCTGGCGGCCGAATCGGCCGCTTTCGTCAACCGCAACCCGTTGACCGGCGAGGAAGCGGCCGATCCGGCCGACCTGCAGCGCCGCCCGATCGCCGTCAAGCTTTCCAACGCCCCGGCCGATTACACGCGGCCGCAAGCCGGGCTGAATGACGCCGACCTTATTTTCGAGCACTGGACCGAAGGCGCGGTCACGCGATTCACAGCTATCTTCTACGACACCGTGCCGCCCAACGTCGGCCCGGTTCGCAGCGCGCGACTCATCGACCTGGAACTACCGGCGATGTACGACGCCATGCTGGCCTTTTCCGGCGCCAGCGTCGGCGTGAACCACCGGCTCAACGCCTCCGATTTCAGCGACCGGCTCTTGCGGGCCGACACGCCGGGCTTCTATCGCACCGGCGACACCAGCAAGCCGTTTGAGCACACGCTCTATATCCGCATGGATCAGATGTGGCAGGCCGTCGCCGACAAGGGGCTAAACACCGCGCCCCGGTTCGGCACCTACAACGCCTTCTCCGAAGTCGCGCCCGAAGGCGGCTCCCCGGCGGGGACGATCTTCATCGACTACAAGACGGAGAAAGTGGAGTGGCGGTGGGATGCGGCGATCGGCCGCTACCGCCGCTGGATGGACTTCGAAGAACATCTCGACGCCAACACGGAAGAGCAGGTGAATGTCGCCAACGTCATCTTTTTGACGCCCTATCACGTCAACGATCCGGAGATTTGCGAGCAGATCAACAACGGTGTTTGCGCCGCGTTGTCGATTCAGATTCAGCTATGGGGATCCGGCCCGGCAATCGTCTTCCGCGACGGGCAGAGTTTCGATGTGACCTGGCATCGTGATGGACGTAACGACCAACTGACCTTCACCGACGCGGCGGGCAACCCGTTCCCGCTGCAAATCGGCAACAGCTGGGTTCAACTGGTGCCCGGCTATCTGCCGGATCCGTTGACGGTTACGCCCTAGTCAACCAATAAACCCGGCACAAATATCGCCGGCGCAACTATCCGACAGGTATCCATAAAAAAAGGAGCGGAGTTGAACTTCGCTCCTTTTTTATGGCCGGCCTGTGGCGTCCGTCCCTATCTCATTCCGACCGCGGCCGCCTGATGGCCATTGGGGGATGAGGCCGGGTCGCGGCCGATATAACCTTGCACGACCAGCAATTCAGCGTTGAGCAACGCGCCGCTGGCCGCCCCGCGCAAGGTGTTGTGGGTCAGCGATACATAGCGTACATCCAGCACCGGGCAGGCGCGCACCTTGCCCACCGTCCAGGCCAGCCCATCCCCGGCGTCGCGGTCGCGGCGGGGCTGCGGCCGATCGGGTTCGTCGCGATAGATGAGCAACTCCTGCGGTGATGAGGGCAATTGCCGGGTAACAGCCGGCGGCCGCCAATCCCGCAGAACCTGGACCGCTTCCTCGGCCGAGACGCGCCGACCGAGACGCACCGAGACGCTGGCCAGATGGCCATCGACCACCGGCACGCGGTTGGCCTGGGCGCTAATCGACAAGGGCGCCGCGATCATTTGCCCGTCGCGCACCTCGCCCAGCAGCTTGGTCGGCTCGTTCTGCAGCTTGTCATCCTCCCCGCCGATGTAGGGAACCACGTTATCATAGATATCGAGCGAGGACACGCCGGGGTAGCCCGCGCCGGAAATAGCTTGCAGCGTGGTAATGATCGCCGCCTCCACGCCGAACGCCTCCTGGAAGACTTTCAGCGGCAGGATGGCGCTCGTTGTCGAGCAATTGGGGCTGGCAACGATGAACCCGGGCCAGCCATGGTCCTGCCGCTGGGTGGGGATCAAACGGGTGTGGTCGGGGTTGACCTCCGGGATCAGGAGCGGCACGGTGGGGTCCATGCGAAAGACGGACGTATTTGTCACCACGGCATAGCCGGCAGCGGCGAATCGCGGCTCCCACTCCTTGGCCTCGCCCGTCGGCAGGGCGGAGAACACCACCGGCGGGTCGCCTGGGAGGCCCAGTTCCAGACCGGTCGGCTGGACGATCAACTCGGCCGTTCGCGGCGGCACGCTGCCCGGCATCAGCCAGTTGACCCCTTCGCCATAGGGACGGCCGACAGTGCGGTCAGACCCGGTGACGACCGTCACCTCAAACCACGGATGGTCGGCCAGCAGTTGAACGAAACGCTGGCCTACTGTCCCTGTCGCTCCCAACACCCCAACAGGTATCTTGTTCATATCACGTCTCCTTGCCCGCCGTCCGGCATTCGCCGATCGAGCGGGGGATTTGCCCACCGCGCAAGCCACAAAGACCGCGCCTGTTGAATATACCAAACAAAAACGCCGAAAACCTGCTCGTTTCCGGCGTTCCTGGTTGTGCCCTGGAGAGGACTCGAACCTCCACGTCCAAAGGACATAGGCCCTCAACCTACCGCGTATACCAATTCCGCCACCAGGGCAACTGTACGATGATTATATCGCGTTCGGCCGCGAACTGTCAATTTGGGAGTGTCTAAACATCGGGGTATTGGGATAATAATGTTCATGAGTACATGTCCCC
>CAYXNH010000237.1:0-4407 GCA_964466135.1 uncultured Ardenticatenaceae bacterium
GCCATCCAGAACAGCAGCAGCAACAAGGAATGAGTAGCGGCGGTAAGGGTGCTTAAGATAGGGGTTGCATCGAAGTTATAGATCGTGCGCCAGTCGCCAATCGGCAGGAACAGGGTGAAGATCGGGTAGTAGAGGAGCGAAAAATAGATTTGGAAGCGGAAAGCGCGGAGGCCGAAATATTGCAGCGTGCGGCTGGAGTTGAGGCGCAGCAGCTGCCATATGGTCGCGCCAAATGCCAGCGAACCCAGAGTGCCGGCGACGGCGATGAACCAGTTCTGGGCCGGGGTAAAAGTGCCTTGGGGGACGACATAGCCCCAAAATACACGATAGCCGAACTCCACGACCTGGCCGCCAAAGGCCCAAACGGCCAGGGCATGGGCAAACTCGTGGACAAATACGGCCGGGGGCACGCCAAGGAAAAACGCCGCCTGTTCAGCCAGGCGTTGCTTATCCATCGTAAGCGGTTCGCGCCGCAGGTCATCCCGGTCTCGAGTGACGCGGAACGCCAATTGAACGGCACGGACAACGTACAGCAGAGCGAGAACGTTGAATATGCTCGTCATTAAAGACATCGGCAGTCCGGGCGACTATATCGGACATATTCCAGGACGGCAATAAATTTGTCCTATGATCATACCAATTTCCCCACATTGGAATATCCCGGCGCAGCCCGACCTCAATGGAATTGGCCATCCGAGAAGCCAATCGATAGATGCGGGCTAAACCATGTCCAAGAAACAATCTTTTCACATTCCTTCCCGCGGCCTTGTTAGTCACCCTCTAGCCGTTATGTTAAAATGGTCATGTGATCGAGAAACGTGAGTTTCTAGCCCAATTACCAATCTTCGCCGGCCTTAGTGAGGCTGCCGTAGACGCCATCGCTCGGATCACGAAGGAGTACACTTTCGACGAAGGGGCAGTGATCGCCTATCAGCGCGATGTGGCCAACCATCTCTACATCGTGAAGGAAGGCCGCCTCTTCGCCCGGTCAATCGACAACAACGGCGTTCCTCGCGAGACGAAGTCCTACTTCCCCGGCCAATACTTTCGCGATGAATGGTTATTCCTGCCCGGCATCCATGCGGCAACCGTCAAGGGCGCGGAGTCGGGATTGCTCTACATCATCGAAGGCCCCCTGTTCGTTAAGCTTCTGAAGAATTATCCGGCCATCATCGATGCTCTGGCTCCGGATGACGATGGCGAGATTCGCTACGGCTTGAGCGATGCGGCCTGGAACGAAGCACAAAAGTTGAAGTTGAAGCAAAGGGTACGATCCAGTTCAATCGGAGCGCTGTTGCACGACGAAACCCTGGAGCTTTTCACTCGTCGCAGCCGCTGGTTTCTTCTGGGTACCTTGTTGCCGCCCATCCTGATTCTGATGGTTGCGGCCGTATTATTGATATTGATCCCGACCAGTTCGCCGCTGTTGGGTGTCCTCAAGGTAGGCCTGCCCATGCTCATCGCGCTCGCCGGACTCATCATCCTGGTCCTGCGACTGATCGACTTTCGTGAAGATTACTTCATCATCACGAATCGACATTTGACCCATCATGAGTTTGAGTTGCGCTTGTTCCGCATCCATCTGGTAAAGATACCCATCGGTCAGATTCAAACGGTGGAAATCCTGAAACCCTCGCTATGGGCCACCTTGTTTAATATTGGTTCGGCGCGAGTGACGACGGCCGCCGTGGCCGGCAACATCCTGTTCGACAATATCGACAACCCGACAGTCGTCAAGGACACTCTGGAACGGCTTTCGGACCAATATAAGGAGATTGAAACGGCCCAAACGCAGGAGAGTATACGGCGGTCGATGGAACGGCATTTTGGTATGGAACCACACCTGACTCCAGCCGGCGATGCTGAGACAGAGCAGCCTGTAGTTGGTCCCAGAAAAAAGCGATTGATGGGATTCCGACGCAGGTTCGGCTGGCGCGTTGTCGACGGCAACACCATCACATATCGCAAGAGCCTCTTCGTGCTGCTCAAACGAATCGCGCTGCCGGTATTAGGTTTCATAGGTATCGGCCTTCTGACCGGCCTTGCTTTGACTTTCAATCTGCCCACCCGGATATCTCTGGCGATCATCGGCTTGCTGGGCATGGCGAACTTCATCTGGTTCATCTGGCAGCTGGAAGACTGGCGCAATGATATATTCCAGTTGACCGATCGTTTCGTGCTGGACATAGACCGCAAGCCTTTCGGTTTCGGCGAGAGCCGCCGGCAGGCATCCATCGCCAACATCCAGAACGTGGACGCTTCCCGGCCCGGCCTTCTCCCCACATTACTGAACTACGGCTTCGTCTCCATCGACACCGCCGGCGCCCAAACCGATATCGTCTTTGACTACGTGCCCAACCCCGAACTGGTGCAGAGCGATATCTTCCAGCGCATCGACGAGGCAGCCCAACAGCGACGGATTCAGGAAGGAAGTACCCGACGACAGGAGTACGGGATGCTGCTGGATGTCTATCAACAGGCGATGGAGCAAAAAAGAATACCCCAACGCACACCGTCCGGTGTGCCGACCAATCTTGAGGACACATGAGCGCTTTGACTATTGTGACCATCCCCGATAAGGGGTTGCGGGACAAGAACCGCCCGGTCACCAAATTCGATGTCGGCCTGCAAAAGTTGATCGACGACATGATCGAAACCCTGGAAAAGGCCGACGGGGCCGGGCTGGCCGCACCACAAATCGGCCAACAGTTACAACTGGCCATTATCTGGACCCTCCCCGATGTGGACGACGACGGCAACGAGATAGAGAACACCCGCGAGCTGTTCGTGATCGCCAACCCGGAGATCTACTGGAGTTCCCGGGAGACCGTGAAGGGCATCGAGGGCTGTCTGTCCATTCCCGGCTATGTCGGCGAAGTGGAGCGCGCCGAGTCCATTCGGGTGCGTGGGCTGGATCGTTACGGCCGCAAGTTCCGGCGTCGTTTCGACGACTGGACGGCGCGTATTTTCCAGCATGAGATCGATCATCTCAATGGCGAACTGTACATCGACAAGCTGACCGGACCGGAAAACGTTTGGACCGAAGAAGAGTTCGAACAAATGCGCAAGGAACGAGCGACCAAAAATAACAAGGAACGAAACCCGACGATCGGGGATTAGGCGAGGGAAGTGAAGAGAAATGTCATTGACGCGCGCTGACGTCGAAAAAATTGCCCATCTGTCGCGGCTGGCCTTGACCGAAGGTGAGTTGACCCGATTTGGCGAGCAACTGGCGGCCGTTCTGGGCCATGCCGCCATGCTCGATGAACTTGATCTGGACGACCACGAGATGGAGGCCCAGGCTCTGAATCACCGCAACGTCACGCGCGATGACGTCGTGCGGTCGTCACTCTCCCCCGAAGACGCCCTGTTCAACGCCGCCGAAACACGCGACGGACAGTTTTTCATCCAGTCCGTTCTTGATGAGTGATATGGACCTGGCTACCTTAACCCTAACCGAATTGCGGGGCGCCCTTCGTCGCGGCGAGACAACCAGCGTGGAAGCGACCCAGACCATACTCGACCGAATCGTGGAGTACGACAACACGATTCGGAGCTATCTGACCGTGACCGACGAGATGGCCCTGGAGCAGGCGGCCGCCGCCGATCGCCGCCGGACCGAGGGCGAGGACACACCGCTGCTGGGTATCCCATTGGCCATCAAGGATATCCTCTGTATGGCGGGCGCGCCGACGACGGCCGGTAGCAAGATACTGGATGGCTTTATCTCGCCCTATAATGCCTATGCTGTCGCCCGGCTGATCGAGGCCGGCGCGGTCATACTGGGCAAGACCAACACCGATGAGTTCGCGATGGGGTCATCGACAGAGAACTCAGCCTATTTCACCACCCGAAACCCGTGGGACACGGAGCGGGTTCCGGGCGGCAGCAGTGGCGGAAGCGCCGCGGCCGTCGCCGCCGGTCTGGCCTATGGCGCGCTGGGGACGGACACCGGCGGCAGCGTGCGCCAACCGGCCTCGTTCTGCGGCCTGGTGGGGATGAGGCCGACCTATGGCCGCATCTCGCGTTGGGGGGTCATCGCCTTCGCGTCCTCGCTCGACCAGGTGGGGCCATTCGGGCGAACGGTGGCCGACACCGCGGCGCTATTGGGCGTCATCGCCGGGCATGACCCGCGCGACGCCACCTCTCTCGACGTCCCGGTCCCCGACTATGAGGCGGCGCTGACGGGCGATATTCGCGGTCTGCGCGTCGGCGTGCCACGCGAGTACTTCATCGAAGGCATCGATCCGGAAGTCGAGGCGGCCGTGCGCGCCGCCATCGAACAACTCGCCGGGCTGGGGGCGGAGATCGTTGAGATTAGTTTGCCCCACACCCGTTACGGCCTGCCGGTTTATTACCTGATCGCTCCCGCCGAAGCCAGCGCCAACCTGGCCCGCTATGACGGTA
>CAYXNH010000238.1:0-4336 GCA_964466135.1 uncultured Ardenticatenaceae bacterium
GACAACCTGATCTGGGGCACGAGCGGCATCGAGGTGCCGATCAAGCGCATCCTCTTCCAGGTCGAACTGGTGATGCAGGATGCCGTCTCGAAGTTCATGCCCGAGGCGGGCGACATCATGGCCGCCGAACTGGAGCGGACGCTGGAGGCGCACGAGATTCTCTCCCGCCTGGACCGTTCGGCCTACGGGCAGGAATATACCTATATCGTTCCCGGTGAAGCCGAGAATGCCATACCGCTCAATGATGCCTATCGGACGATCATCAGCCGTATCGGCCGCAACTTCCGCTACATCTGCCAACAGGCGACGATGTACGAACTGATGAGGAACGACCGCTCGGTTCATTCGCGCCTCTTTGCCGGAGAGCAGGAATTGGCCCTCCCGACCAACGAGCGCTTGCTCGACGTAGCCCTCTATGGGCCGGAGCGAGTCGCGCGCGAGATCGCCGCGTCGATGCCGCAACTCAGCGCCGCGACGAGCAACGAAGCCGCCCCGCAACCGGTCGAGGAGCCGATCGAGATCAACATCCTGGACACGCCCATCGGCGGAACAACCCCCGATTTCGACATCAGTTTCCTGGGCGAGGGTCAGACAGCCCCGGTGGCGGCCGATCTGGAGGCCAGCTACGCCGACCTGCTGGACAACGTGGCCGTCAAGGTGAACCGCATCTTCGCCGCCATCATCGACGATCTGTTCAGTGACGACGATTTGCTGCCGCGCTTGCGCCGCCTGTTCTGGCTGGAGGCCACCAAGGCCGAGCGAGACTTCAACAATCTGCTGGTCAAGCCCATGCTGCGCCAGCACGACCGCAATCTCCACAAGCCCGAGCTGCGCAAGGCGCTGGAAGTCGATCTGGAATCCGTCTCCGATATGGAAGAGTTGATGCGCGTCTGGGACGGCCTGCATCAGCTGGAGTCCGGGATGACGATCTGACGAGGACGAGAGCTATCGGCCGCCGGACGGCGTGATTCGAGGCAACTCAATCGACCACCGGCGGCCGTCCTCCAATTGGGAGTAAGCGATGCAAGAATCCGCCCAAAAGCAAATACAGGCCTTCCCGGGCAAGGCCCAGCAGGTCGCGTTTGCCGGTCGCCTGCTCGAATGGCTGAATCATGACCTCAATCCCCACGGCGAGCCGCTGGCCGAATCGCGGGCCAGGGCGCTCTTGCTGGCGGCCAACGTGCTGGATGAGCCGACGCGCCACAGCTTCGCCCAGGCGGTCGATTCCGAGCAGGGGATGCGGCTGGCGCTGTATGGCCTGCTGAGCGAAAGCGGCCTGTCCGAAAACGAGGAAGTCGCCGCATTGGCAACCGCCGCCGCGGGCCTGTCCGGCTCGGCCGACAAGGCCCCCACCCCGTCGTGGCTGGCGCTGGCCGTGGCCGCGTTCGCCTGGCGCAGCGATTTTCTTCTCGACAGTTTCGATCCTGCCTCGCCGCCCAATCCCTACAGCCCGGCGGGACAGGTATTGAAGCGTGCAGCCTACTTCATTCGTCAGGAAGTTCAACGAAGCGCCACGGAGCGCGACAAGCTGAGCCGCAAACTGGCCCATGCCGCGGGCGGTGCGCCGTCGCTCGACGCCCTGAATCCTGCCGGGCCGATTCCGCCGTTGCCGCCCTTCTATCGGCCGCCCATCCCCGAGAACTACCCCGAATATAACCCCGGCATCGAGGTGTCGCCGGATGAACTAAGCCATCCCGCAATGCCGTCGCGCCAGGGAGCGATCAGCATCACCGATGATGACCTGGCCGGAACGGGGACCGGCACGCCGATCATCCAGCCGCCGTTGCACATCGACCTGTCGTCGACCGAACCACCGGCACGGCCGACAACGCTGCCGCCCGCGCCACCACGTCCCCATGTGGTGATGCCCAACGCGGCCGTGGCGGCACATTCCGGGGGCGCTCGGCCCAAAAAGCGCGGCCGCAACGAGATGAAGGCGACCAAACTCCAGATCGTCGTGCAGGAGCGGCCGGACGGGCCGGGGCTGTACGGCTTGCAGGTGCGCGTCAGCTCGCGCGGCATCCGGCGCTATGTGGCCGGCACCACTAATAAGGATGGCGAGTTTGTTTGCGAGCTGCCGGTGCGAACGGACACGGGCCTGACCTATGACGTCGACGTGACCTGGCCGCGGGAATACGGCAATGAAGTCGAGCGCAAATCGATTACGCTGAACGCCGACCGGACCCACTTCACGTTGCCTTTCTATCGTACTCTAAAAGGTTAAGCCTGGAACGATATGACCGAGGGCAACCGCTTGCAGATTACCGCGGAGGATATCGAATCGCAGGGTCATCGCGTCACCACCCCTCCGGTTCTGACCATCCGGCCGGAGGATGTGCCGGCGGCCGCGCTGCTTCCCGTGTCCCGGTCGGGCCACACCCTGCAGATCACATCCGAGGACGTGGCCGCCTTTGAACCGGCCGGCGAGGAAGTCGTGGCCGCGCTCGAACAAAAAGCTTTTGTGTTGGTCAACGAAGCGCGCTCTGAACACCTCCCGAAATGGATGGGACGCGGGCCATTGCAGTGGCATCCGGCGCTGGCTCTGGCCGCCCGCCGTCATTCGGCCGACATGCTCGAACGACGCTATGTCGCCCACACGACGCCGGAAGGGATCACCGTCGGCAAACGGCTGGATCGCGACCACATCAGCTATCTGGCCTGTGGCGAGAACATCGGCGTGGTCTATGGCCCGGCCAGCCACGGCGAGCGTGGTGTGCTGGAGATCCACGCGGCTTTCATGAACCAGCCGCGCCGGTTGACCAACCATCGGGCCAACATCCTTAATCCGGTATGGACCCACGTGGGCATCGGCGTCGCCTATGCGCCCGAGGGGCAGATCATCGTGACCCAGAACTTCGTGGCCACGCTGACCCGGCCGGCATAGAACCCGGGTTGTTCAGAAAAACCCGGTTACGAGGAAAATCAGACAGAGGAATTTCATGACGGATTCGGAATTAATCGTTATCACCGACCCCGACAGCGACCGATACCATACCTTCGGCTACATCAGCTGGTGGCAGCAGGAAGTCGTGCGCAACGCCACAGTACTGGTGATTGGGGCGGGCGCGTTAGGCAACGAAGTGCTCAAGAATTTGGCCCTGATGGGCATCGGCAACATCCTGATCGCCGATTTTGACACCATCGAGGACAGCAATCTCAGCCGTTCGGTGCTGTTCCGGACAAGCGACCGCGGCCGCCGCAAGGTCGATGCCGCCGCCGACTCCGTCAAGGAGATCAACCCGGACGTGAAGGTCAAGACCTGGCACGGCGACATCAACTTCGAGATGGGGTTGGGCGTGTTCCGCCACGTCGACGCCATCGTCGGCTGCCTGGACAATCGCGAGGCGCGCCTGTCGATCAACCGCTTCAGTTGGGCGGTCAATCGGCCGTGGGTCGATGGGGCCATCCAGGAGTTGATGGGCATCGTGCGCGTCTTTCGGCCGGGCGAGGGAGCCTGCTACGAGTGCACCCTGACGGATATGGACTATCAGATCATCAACCTGCGCTACTCCTGCCCGCTGCTGGCGCGACAAAACATCCTGCAAGGCAAGGTGCCGACGACGCCGACCAGCGCGTCCATCGTCGCCGCCTTCGAGACCCAGGAAGCGCTCAAGCTCATCCACGGCATGGAAGTGCAGCCCGGCAAGGCGCTGATGATCAATGGGCTGACCAACGACATCTACACGACGGAATATCCGGTGAAAGAGTTTTGCATGAGCCACTCGACACTCAACCCGATTGTGGAGCTGCCGGAGGCGACGGCCGCGGGGACGACCCTGGCCGGCTTGCTGGCGCTGGCCCGCGAGCGGCTCGGCCCGGAGGCCGTGCTGGAGTTCGACAGCGAGCTTGTGGTGTCGATGATCTGCGGCGCTTGCGGCAACGAGGAGCCGATCTTCCAGCGAATGGCGCGACTGTATGAAGAAGCGGCCGCCTGCCCCAATTGCGGGGCCAAGCGCGAGATGCACCTCACCCACCGCATCGACGGGTCGGAGGATTTCCTCGGCCGCACGTTGGCCGAGGTCGATGTGCCGCCGCTCGGTATTATCCGGGCGCGAAACGGTAGTGAGCGTTTATACCTGGAGTTGACGGGAGACAAGGCGACGTTTTTGCAATTCGCCTGACCCGATGAAAAAAGGCCGGGGCTTCCGGCTGCAACCGCAACACCCATAATGCGTATTGTGTTATGAATCAAAACGATGGAGGCTTTTGAATAAAATGGCGAGTACAAAGGTAATCATTTACGATCCGACCGGTTCCAAGAAGACCCCGGTTGAACTGCCCGACGACGTGCCGATGCGCCGGCTGATCCCCGCTCTGGTGAGCAAGATGGGACTGC
>CAYXNH010000239.1:0-4228 GCA_964466135.1 uncultured Ardenticatenaceae bacterium
TGGGGGGCTGAGTTTCGGAAAGGGGAGCGCACGACGACGGAACGTCTTTCAAGAGCATGACTGCGGAATAACTGTACAATGCTACAGGCCATTGAAAATACGAATCGCGAAACCATCGTGCGTTTCAGCGCCCTAAAGATTGACACCTGCTATCCCCTCTCCGGAATTAAGGGGGCTTGCGTGCTGCGTCGCGAGGTTGTTGATGCGGATTACGGTTCCATTGAGCAGGTGCAGAAAATTCTAATGGGAGTTTAACACAAATCGCTCGCAACTTCCAGTCCGATTTGAAAATCAGCCCTTTTTGCCGTATCGGAGGTGCCGGACTGACCAATTTGTAGAATAATTCCCCTATGACCGCTATGTATTTTGTATGGCTTGGCTCGGGGCGAGCCAAAAGACGCCACGTTGATCCGGAGGGACAGCGCCTGGACCAGGCCGCCAAAGCCGGGTTGCCGGTCGCTCCGGGCGCGATCCTGCTGGACGATTTCTATCGCATATGTCTCGAGAAGGCGTTGCTCGAGGTGTCTGGCGGCCGCGTCAACATCCCGGACGCCGAGTTGCTGCATGGTACGCTTTTCCATAGCGTGCGACTGCCTCAGTTCGAGCGGCCGGTCGGCATAAGTCTCATTCCGACGGACATGGATGAGGCTCAGGAGCCTGACAAGCCACGTCACCGTTACATTATCGATGCCGATCGGCCCGACGAGTTAGCCCGCGCGCTGGCGACAACCTGGAACGCTGCCGCGCATCGCCCGGCCGAAGCGCGCCGCGATCTGCTCCTGATAGAAGAGTACGCCTCCGAACAAAACGGCCGCGCCTTCATCAGCGATGAACAGGGGGAAGATCGTGTCGAATACTCTGATGGCGATACGCGTGGCCTCACGCTCGCATTACCTGTCTTGACCGGTTGGAGGAAACCTGGAGAAAATCTCCCTCCCTTTGCCCGGCGACTACAGATGCTGCTGCGCGGTGTCCGGCGAACCTTCGGCCCAGGCAAGTGGGTGGTCGAGTGGGCTGACGATGGCCGAATTTGCCGCCTGACTCGAATCATTACCTCAGGCTCGCCCGCAAGAAGCTAATGGCGCGGAGGTTTTTGGTGAGCAAATGCGCTGATCTCTTGTCATGAATCGGGCCCGGCGGCACAATCAAGCCGATATTCCAGGATACGTCTATCAGCAATCATCGAGAAGTATCATGAAGCACCTAAGTTTTCCAAAACCCTTTCTATTATTGATATCTCTGGCTATCGTGCTGTCAGCCTGTGTTCAGTCCCCCCCAGCGATGGCGACGCTGGCCGCGACGGCCGCCGTCCCAATCCTGGAAACCATTGATTCCGCGCCGGCCGCTTCCTCCCAGGTATCCCTTTCCCAGGCGGATATCGATTCCACCAGCACGGCTGCGACCGAAGTAGCCTATGCCGCCGTCGTCGCCAGCCAGAGCACACCGATCCCCACTGTCCCGCCCACCGAGATCCCTACGCCGACGGTAACGCCCACGCCCACCCCCGCCCCTCCAATAACCTACACCTATCGGATTGTCAACACCTACCCCCACGACCCCGAAGCGTTTACTCAAGGGCTGGTTTATTACGCCGGCCTCCTGTATGAGGGGACGGGGCGCTGGGGAGACTCCTCCTTGCGTGAGGTAGCCCTTGAGACCGGCAGCGTGATACGGTCTCACGCGCTGGAACCGCAATACTTTGGCGAAGGTATCGCCCTCCTGAATGACAAGATCTACCAGTTGACCTGGCAGGAGCAAACCGGCTTCGTATACGACCGCGCCAGCTTCAATACTCTCCAAACCTTTAATTATCCCACCGAAGGATGGGGAATCACCCACGACGGACAGAGGCTGATCGTCAGCGACGGCACGTCTACGCTCTATTTTTGGGACCCCAATACCTTGCAGAAGATCGACCAGATCACCGTGCGCGATCACCAGGGGCCGATCAATCGACTGAATGAACTCGAATTCATCGACGGCGAGATATGGGCCAATATCTGGTTGACGGACTTGATCGCCCGCATCTCGCCGGAGACCGGCGCCGTGCTGGGCTATGTCGACTTGACCGGTCTGCTGGACACAAGCGCCCTGACTCAGCCGGTGGACGTGTTGAACGGAATCGCCTACGATCCCCAGACCGGACGCATCTTCGTCACCGGCAAACTCTGGCCCACCTTGTTCGAAATTGAAGTGATTCCCGCGCCTTAGGTCGTTGATTTTCGGCCGATAAACGTGTAGAATCAAGAACTTCTGTTCTAATTATCGACGTTCTTCGGAACCGAATAACGAGGTGCGCTATGCCCAACTTCCAGCTTGTCTCCGACTTTCAGGCGACGGGCGACCAACCGGATGCGATCGAAAAGCTTGTTGAGGGGATGAACCGTGGCGACACGTTCCAGACATTGCTGGGCGCCACGGGCACGGGCAAGACGTTCACCATCGCCAACATCATCCAGCAGACGCAGCGGCCGACGGTCGTGCTGGCCCACAACAAGACGCTGGCCGCGCAACTCTATAGCGAGTTTCGCGATTTCTTCCCCAATAACGCTGTCTCCTACTTCGTGAGCTATTACGACTATTATCAGCCGGAGGCATATGTGCCCCGCCACGATCTCTACATCGAGAAGGAGACGCAGATCAACGACGAGATCGATCGTCTGCGCTTGCAGGCGATGACTCAACTCAAAAGCCGCCGGGACGTCATCATCGTCGCTTCGGTATCGTGCATCTACGGTATCGGCAATCCGGAGGCCTGGGGCAACGTCATTCTGGAGATTGAGCGCGGCGGATCGTACCGTCGCAACACTATTCTGCGTCATCTGGTCGATATTCAGTATGACCGTAACGATATGGACCTGCGACGCGGCACCTTTCGCGTTCGCGGAGACACGCTGCAGATCTACCCGGCCTACGCCGAATCCGCCTACCTCATCGAGTTCTGGGGCGACGTGGTAGAGCGCATCGCCGAGTTCGACCCGTTAACCGGCGAGGTGTTTCTGGAACATACGCGCGTTGCCGTCTACCCGGCGCGAGAGTTTATCACCGATGAAGACAAGCTGGCCCAGGCCATCAATGATATCGAGACCGAACTGACCGAGCGCATCGCCTATTTCAAGCGCGAGAACCGGATGCTGGAGGCCCAGCGCATCGAGCAACGCACGATGTACGATCTGGAGATGTTGCGCGAAGTCGGATTCACCCCCGGCATTGAGAATTACAGCCGCCACCTCGATCAGCGGCCGGCCGGCTCGCGCCCCTGGACGTTGCTCGATTACTTCCCGGCCGATTACATGATGGTCATTGACGAGAGCCACATGACCATCCCGCAGGTACGGGGCATGTGGGCCGGCGACCAGAGCCGCAAGGGGGTCCTTGTCGATTACGGCTTCCGCCTGCCCAGCGCGATGGACAATCGGCCGCTCAATTATGCCGAGTTCGAGGGATTGCTTAATCAGGTCATCTTCACCAGCGCCACGCCCGGCCCGTATGAGAAGGAGCACGCGACTCAAGTTGTCCATCAGGTCATTCGGCCGACGGGCATCATCGATCCGGAAGTGGAAGTGCGACCGGTACGCGGCCAGGTTGATGATCTCATCGGCGAGATCAACCGGCGTATCGCCAACGGCCAGCGCGTCCTCGTGACCACACTGACCAAGCGCATGGCCGAGGACCTGAGCGATTACCTGCTGGAGATGGGCATCAAGGTGCACTATCTTCATTCCGAGGTGGCGACGCTGGAGCGAACGGAGATCTTGCGCGACTTGCGGCTGGGCGTCTATGATGTCGTCGTGGGCATCAACCTGCTGCGCGAGGGGCTGGACTTGCCCGAAGTATCGCTGGTGGCCATTCTGGATGCCGACAAGGAAGGGTTCCTGCGCTCGGAGACGTCGCTGACACAAACGATCGGCCGTGCTGCCCGCCATGTGGAAGGCAAGGTGATCATGTACGCCAACAAGGTGACCGACTCCATGGCCGCGGCTATCGCCACCACCAACGCCCGCCGCGAGGTGCAGATGGCCCATAACCGGGAACACGGCATCGAGCCTCGCAGCATTGTCAAGGCGGTGCATGTGCTGACCGACGAACTGGCGGCCCAGCGCGAGATGGCCGGTGGCGGGCTTGCTCTGGCGGAGTCGAAAGGCGGCTATACGACGGCCGCCGATCTGCCGAAGGCGGAGTTGGCCAAGATCATCACCGAGCTTGAGAAAGAGATGAAGCAGGCAGC
>CAYXNH010000240.1:0-4193 GCA_964466135.1 uncultured Ardenticatenaceae bacterium
ACCCTCGGCGCATAGGGGTATGATAGCCCATATCAAACAAAACCATTTCATGTAACAAGTGGAGGAATCGATGTCTGGCGATTGGAAAAATGATATCAAGACAAGACTGACAATCGTGCGAGAGGATCTCTACACAACCCTGAACGGCCTGACTGAAGAGCAATGGTCAGTGAAGAGCTACTCCGAAGGGTCGGAATGGCGAGTCGTCGACGTTCTACGCCATGTGGCCGATTCAGAGCGCGGCATGACCGCCCTGATGGTTCAGATCAAGGCCGGCGGCGAAGGTGTGCCGGAGGATTTTGACCTGAACCGCTGGAATCAACGCGCCGTCGACAAATTGAGCGGCCGCAGCCCACAAGAGTTACTGGATGGTATCGTCACATCACGAGCCGCTTTATTAGCCTTCATCGACAGCCTGGAAGATGACGACCGGGAAAAGAAGGGACGCCACGCCAGCATGAAGATTATGACCATCGAGGAGATTTGCCGTTTGATCGCTGACCATGAAGCCTTGCACCTGGCCGGTATTCGGGAAGCCTTGAAGATATAAAAACGCAAGGGAAATCGGTAACTACCGCAGCCAATTGCCGACGTTCATGCCCAATTCATCCTGTTCCTCTCGTGATAGGCTATACTGGGCGTTGGATATGCGTCGAATTGTCTTTCTCCCGATCTTAATCGTGTTGCTGATGGCGGGCTGTGGAGGGCGAGGTACCATGGCCCCCACGCCATTCCCGACAGCCGGACCAACTGCCACCACGGCTATCGGCGGCCCGATTAAGCTGTCGATCACCGATTTATTGGCCGCGCCGGGTCTTTACCTCGACACGGTGGTACAGCTGACCGGCCGGCTGCAAAAGAACCCCCTGATCGTATGCAATTCCGATTATTATGCGTCGCCCGCAAGTTGGGGGCTGATTGAGGAGGGGCTCACGGTTGCGGCCGGAGGCTTCGACGATCAGGTGCGCTCCCTGCTTCCCGGTGATCTGACGATGACCGTGGAGGGACGATGGCGGCGCTGGGAAGGCACGGTCGGCTGCGGCAAGCAAGCCCAACAGCAAGAGATTTGGTATCTCAGCGTCGAGCGCATCCTCTCCCCCAGCCCGTTGACCCAGATCACCCTGACGCCGTCATCCGACGTGGGGATAGCCGCCATCACGGCCGAAGCAACCCTGCCACCCGACGCAGGAGGCATCGGAGGTGGAGCCATAGAGGCGGCGACACCCGAGGTGGTGGAGACCCCCGTTGAAGCGGGATCCACTGAGCCGCCCGCGGCCTACCCCGGCGCGCCTCCCCCCCTTGAAGGTACACCCGGATTCTTGCCGGCAATTCCCACGGACCAAACGCCTATTACCGCGCAGACGCCCATAACCGGAACCACCCCCATCTCCGGCCAGACGGTGACGGGCACGATACCGGCAGAAACCGGCACACCGGGAGCGACAATGGGGCCAGGGGGAGTGGTCGATAGAGGCGATATCTACGACGCCATCGGCGACAACTTCACGATCTCTTCGCTGGCGGCTGGAGCCATCGACAGCTGGCAAGTTGA
Organism: uncultured Ardenticatenaceae bacterium; assembly: GCA_964466135.1. Lineage (GTDB taxonomy): Bacteria > Chloroflexota > Anaerolineae > Promineifilales > Promineifilaceae > Promineifilum. The sequence goes on from CAYXNH010000240.1 coordinate 1,553, forward strand.
GCTTGACGAGGGCGAGAAGTTATACTTTCAGGCCATCGCCCCGCCACCGGCCGACATCATCCTGTCGGTTTACAAAGGCGATCAGGCGGTCATCAACAATCAGAATAACGCGCCGGCCGGAGCGCCAGAGATACTTAACGCGCCACCACTACCGGGACCGGGAATCTATACGATCCGCGTCTCGGCTAATGGAGGGGTTGCGACGGAATACGGTCTTACGATTTACGATGACTCGGAGTATCCCGTCGTTATTGGGGGGATTATCACCCCCGGCTCACCCAAAATCGGCGTGCAATTACCTCTCAAAACCATCCAATTCTGGTTCTTCACCGCTAAGGCAGGCGATACCGTCGCAATCCGGCTAAAGCCGCTAGACGATGTGGATGCATCGTCCGATCTCTATGGTCCCGGCGGGGTCTACGTCAGCACTATCGATAATAATTATGAGGGCGAGGAAGAATACAAGGAAGTCACTCTAACGGAAACCGGCCTGCACGCGATCCGGGTATTCGAATATTACATCACGGATCCGATGAAATACGATCTGGAAATCAGTTTCCGATAGCGCGCGAATCTAGGCCTGGGCAACTGACATCCTCTGACGCGACAGGACCCAGGCCGCAATCAGGGAAAGGGAGAAGCCCAGCCCCACCGCTCCGACGAGCGACATCGTCCCCATGGCGAAGAGAAAGCCACTGCTCAGGCTACCCACGGCTGAAGCGGCCGACGCCCATGTATCACCCATGCCCTGCAGCCGCACACTTTCGGCTGGAGCCAGGCCGACAGCCAGCAAAGCCGACCCGGCGATAAAGCATAAATTCCAGCCCAATCCCAGCAGGAACAGGGACAGGGTCAGGAAGGGTACGGATGTGCCGAGCGGGCTAAGCAATGACGCAGTGACCAATACCGCGGAGCCGCCTATGATCACGGTCGCCGGGCCGAATCTGTCAACCAGCCAGCCGGTGAGACTTGACAGCCCGAACATGCCAAGCTGGTGGGCCAATATCACAAATGATATCGAGTCGATACCGTGGCCGGTATGGCTCATGTGCAAGGGCGTGATGACCATGATCATGGTCATGACCAGCTGGCCGATGGCCATCGAGGTCATCCCTAATCTGACGTTCCAGCTCTTCATGAGCTGCCGAACGGGGCGAGCCGGAACCTCAGGTGTGTCACCCTGTTCCTGCCGCTCGGCCATCGCCATTTGGCGACTGATGTCCAGCGGATCGGGGCGAACGAACACGAAGGTCAGCACAATGGCCAGGAAGAGTACGAGCGTAGCCGCCCAGAACGGCCCGGTTTCATAGACAAGGCCCAGCCTGCCCGCCAACTCGGCCGCCGGCGCGACCAATATCGGCCCCATCAGGGCGCCTATCGTGCCGGCAAAGACGATCCAGCCGATAATCTTGGCGCGTTGCTGCGGTGGACTTACCTCGGCCGCGGCATAGCGTGACAGATCGGACGCGCCTCGGGCAACGCCGGCCACGCCTGCGCCAAAGGCAAATATCCAGAAATGTCCCACGCCAATCGCCCAGGCGCTGACCGCGGTCCCTAGCATGCCGACGAACAAGCCCAGAGACAAGCCCAGGCGGCGGCCGACACGCCCCATCAGCCAACCCAACGGGTAGGTCGTCAGAGCGCGAAATACCAGTCCCAGGGTTGAAGGGACGCCCGCGGCGCTATCGCTGCCACTCAGGTCGGCGGCGATGATGGGCATCAGGGTGAAATAGGCCACCTGAGCAGCGGCCGCCAGACTGGACACAACGAATAAAACCCCGATGATTCGGCGGCGGACATTGAATGGTATTTCAGATGACATGCGGTGGATTCTCTAATAAAAAAGGCTTGCAGCGACGGACTGCAAGCCCTTCATGTTTTTCAGGAATGTCGTCAGCCCAGACGCCGTAGCGTGATGAACCGGCTGCCGCCTTCGATTAAGGTGACCCGGGCGCGGAAGAGCTGCCCATTCGAGAGCGGGATGTCCTGCTCGATATGAACGCCGGCGTCATTGCCGCCCGGCTCGGAAACCATGCGCATCAGGCCGACGTGATTGATGAGATCCATGATCGGGCGACCGATAATCCCATCTCCAGCCAGATCAAACAGGGAGCGTGCCGAGGCATTCAGCACCGACAGCCGATAATCCTCATCGACGACGATGACGGCATCCTCGATCTGCTCCATCACCTCGCCCAACACCGTTCGCTCGTGGGCCATGGCGTGATACATATTGGCGTTATTGATAGCGATTGTGGCATAACCACCCAGCGCCGAGAGGGCGCGCGTATCGTTGCTGTCGAAAGACGAATCCTTGATCTGGTTGGTAACACCCAGCACACCGATGGGCTTGTTCTGGAGGATCAGAGGGACGTAGATGAGCGACTTGACCAGAAGGGCCGTATGGGTTCGCTTCCACTGCGAGTCCGCGCCAATGGCGATAGCTCGCTTGGTCTGCAACACCTTGCCCGCCAGACTGTCGGTAACCCGCTTGCGCATCGATCGCGCCTTGGAGTCAAGATTTTTGGAGGCGCGAATGTAAAGCTCGCCCCTTTCCTCATCCAGCAACATCAGGGAGCCTTCTTCCGCCCCGACGACATAGACGGCCGCCTCGACAACACGCTGCAAGACTTCCTCCAGA
>CAYXNH010000241.1:0-4181 GCA_964466135.1 uncultured Ardenticatenaceae bacterium
AACTTACTCGATCATCATCCCCGATGACACCATGACCCGTTGTGCCGGCTACCCGCAGGCGCTGCGAGCGGGCCAGGTCCAACCCGGCGCCCTTCTTCGCGGTCGCCTAGATGGCACAGACTTGCGAGAGATGACGGAACACGATCTCCTCGGCAAGCTATTCGACACCAAACAGCCACAGATCTTCGCCGAGTCCGCGGTAGCCGGAGACGGCTCCGACTGGAACCTGACCGAACTTGGCCTCTTGGGCGATGTGTCGGTCGCCGTGCCCGTGACCGTATACGACGACGGCAACCACTTTGCCCCCACGCCCCACGTGCCGCCCTTCTCCGGGACGCTGATATTCACCCCTGGCGCTCTCCTGCGTAATGGGCGGGGGCATACCCCGGCCGACTGGGACGAAGCGACCACGGCCGATGGACAATTGTCTACGGAAGGGTACTATAGCCTTTACCAGCGCAGGCTGTTCCTCGTTTTCCGCTTCATCAATGATTACTCATCCGGCGCGCAGCCCGCTTTCGTGACCGTGCCGGGGCTCGGTTGTGGGCAGTTCGCAGGCCTCTTTGGCGGCCAACTCGGCGAGCAATTGCAAGCGGTCCTGCAGCGCTTCCTTGACGACCATGGCGCCACCTTCCCCAACATCAAGGCCGTCTACTACGACCCGTTTAACGAGTGCCGAAACACGCGCCAGGAGATCCACGGCATCTCGTTCATGGTGCGGCCGCTCACGGCTCCGGGGAACGGGGCGAAGTCACAGCTTTGCCGCCCGACCGCCTATGAGGAGGAAGGCGACGACTTTTCGGGTTGCACTTTGACCAGCATCGTCGCCTGGGACCACGTCTCCTGGCCGGGCAACGACTTCTTTGCCGGCTCTCGCGCCACCGACGACGGGGTCAAGGCGGCTGCGACCAGTTCGATGGCCGTGTTGACGGGCGTGGAGGGAGAGTACGACGCCGCCAAGGGCAAGTACCAGCCGCCGCAGCCCTGGTCGAATTGGGGGGCGGTGGTTGAGGATGGGATGCGAACACGGAATCTCAGATTGTGGAATTTGCAGCGAAAGAAGGCGAGCCGGCAGGCAAATTATCCCCGACCAAACATCAAAACAAGGGGAAAATATAGTATAATACTCGCCATGGACGAAACGGTATTGCTCACAGTGGAGATGCCCGGCAGCGTCTTCTCCGACTTGCGACAGGAGCCGGAGGCGTTTCTGCAGGAGATGCGGCTGGCGGCGGCCAAGTGGTATGAAACCGGTCAGGTTTCGCAAGCCAAAGCGGCCGAAATAGCCGGCCTCTCCCGCGCTGAATTCCTGGTGTCGCTGTCGCGCTTTGCTGTATCCCCCTTCCAGACCTCGGCCGAGGAGCTGATTCGCGAAAGCAGTTATGAATGATCAATGGGTTGTCAATGCGTCACCCTTGATCATTCTCGCCAAAATCGGTCGTCAACATCTGTTGACGCTCCTGCCGGAAAAGCTCGTCGAATGGTTGTAAATCGCAACAATCAAGACCCCATAGGTAGCTTGAAAAATCGCTCTACCGCTGCACCACCGTGATCGGAATCTCCCCCGACAGCGTGTGCCAGGTGCCCGTCTGGGCCTGGCAGGCCGGGCCGTCGAAGCAGACCACCAGCCGCAGGGTGTAGTTGCCCGCTTCGGGCAGATTGATGTGGTCGTCCCATGTGAGGCCGCCGGGCGGGATCGAGTCGTTGTTGCCGCCCCAGCTGTGCTGATACCACTGTCCGCGATCCACGCCGTCCTTGCGCGGCATCACCCCCAGCGCATCGAAGGGCACCGGGTTGCCGGTCGAGTTGGTGACGGTGAACTCAAACCAGATGTCGCCGTTGGTGAACAACTCAGCCCGCTGCTGCAGGGCGAAATGGGAGGCGATCAGACCGTTGGCCCCCTGGGGCACGGGCGTGGCCGGCACCGGGGTGGCCGTGGGCGGCGCGGCCGTCGGCTGGATGATCACCGGCGCGGCCGTCGGCGGAATGGCTGTCGGCACGGGGGTGTCGGTCGGCACGGCCGTCGGCGGGGCCTCGGTGGGGATGGCCGTGGGCACGGCCGTGGGCATCGACGGCGCGCCGCCTTCGCCTACGGGGGATGACGGCTGCCCCGCCCCGCCGGGCACAACCGTGTTGACCGATACGATGGGCGGCGGCTTGGTCGGTTCGGCCGTGGGCGGCACGGTCAGGACGATCTCCTCGGCGATCTCCGCGGCATTACCCCCGCCGCAGCCGAGCAGCAGCCCGGACAGCAAAAACGCGGCCATCGCCGCGACGAATTGTTGGCGTTTCATATCTCCACCTGTCTTCGCGCGCGCGCCCGCCCCGGCCTTTGGCCCAATTCGCCGATGGCCGGGCGACACGCGCCTGTATTGAGAATGCCCCCAAGCGTAACAAATCAGTGGCCACAATGCAAAAGCCCCACCCCAACGCCAATGAAAAAGCCCGGCGTTGATGCCGGGCCATTTCATGCGAATCTTGTGGGCGCTGTCGGGCTTTCATCCCGAGCGCGCCTCAAAGTCGATTAGATTTTCTCTTGCGCGTGAGTTTCCTTGATCAGCTTGTCGAGCTTCTTGTCGACGGCGTTGACCTTCTTGGTCATGGTGTCGATAACGTCGGTGGTCGGGATGTGGGCGCGGGTCAGAACTTCCTCGCTGTACTTGTCGAACGCGTCGGTCGCCTTCTTGTAGGTGTCCTTGGCCACCGTCTGCGGCTTCTCGACCAGCTCGGTCACCTTGCTGCGATTCTCGTCGGCCAGCTTCTCGCCGCGCTCGACCAGATCGTGCTGGTAATCCTTGCCCTTCTTGATCAGCGCTTCGACGTTGTCCTGGATGACGCAAACGATGCCCAGACCCATGTACAGGCCGTCGCGACCCAGCTCAACAATCTTGTTACCGTAACCGGTCACCTTCTCGGTGATGTTCTTCTCATTCACAACTTCAATTTTCTCTGCCATCTCACTATACCTCTTGATGTATCCGGCATCTCAGCGGCCGGTCTTGATTTTGTTCTCTGACGCATCGCGTCATGTATAACCATAATATAACGCATTGCGTCATCCTTGTCAACCCCCAAAATGCAAATTGGTCAAAATTGGCGGTTTTTAAGGATTCTTGACAAGTGGGTCTTCTCGATCTACGATGCAAACTGGTTGTAATCGCAGACCACCTGGTGGTTCAGGCGACAGTCACCTCCCCCCCGATGGCCTCCAACAGTTTTTCGTAATCGCTCCCAATCGAGCGGAAAATTAAATAGTGGGAGAACAAGGTCATGACAACCCTCAAGGATTTGCGTTCTTTGTTGTTCGTGATAATGGTCGTTGGACTGGCAGCCGTATTATTTGGCGTGCGGGGAGTCGTCGCCGCGTCGGGGGATGGGGCCGCCAACGCCGCCTGGGCCGCCAACGCCGGATGGACGGAGATAGGCTCCGGCTCGGCCACCGGCGGCGGCATCAGCCATAGCACGAGCGCCTTTGCCCCATCGTTGGCCATCGGTCCCGACGGCAAGCCTGTTGTCGCCTGGTACAATTCCTCTTCCGGCATCTTTGACATCTATGTCAAACATTGGAACGGCTCCTCCTGGGCGGAAATGGGGAGCGGTTCGGCTTCGGATGGCGGCATCAGCCACAACGCCGACAGTTCGCTGGATCCTTCTCTGGCCATCGGCTCCGACGGCAAGCCGGTCGTCGCCTGGCAGGATCGCAGCAACGGCAGCAGCTTCGAGATCTACGTCCGGCGCTGGGACGGCTCGGCCTGGCTCGAGGTAGCCGGCTCGGCCACCGGCGGCGGCATCAGCCACAACACCGGCGACTCGGTGGAGCCTTCTTTGGCCATCGACCATGACGGCCGGCCCGTCATCGCCTGGCAGGACAACAGCGGCGGCAACAACGATATCTACGTCCGGCGCTGGAATGGCTCGGCCTGGATCGAGCTGGCCGGTTCGGCCGGCGACGGCGGCATCAGCAAGAACGCCGGCAACTCCATAAACCCCTCCCTGGCCATCGCCTCCGACGGCAACCCCATTGTAGCCTGGGAAGAGTACAGCGGCGGCAACCCGGAGATCTACTTGCGCCATTGGAACGGCTCGTCCTGGGCCGAACTGGGCGGCTCGGCCACCGGCGGCGGCATCAGTAATACCGGCCATCTGGGCAATTGGTCCCGAAAACCCTCCCTGGCCATCGC
>CAYXNH010000242.1:0-4168 GCA_964466135.1 uncultured Ardenticatenaceae bacterium
GGCCGCCGGCGCTGCTGCACTTTGCGCGACGGATCGATGTGGTCTTGTGGGGCAGCGTGCGGGTGGAATAGGCCGCGGGTCAGGCGAATTCACTCGGGTACCCTGTTCCGCATCCATTCATTTGACGGCGTTCCGCGCATCGACTTGATCTGCGTCAAGGCCCGCGGCCGCGTTTTGGGGTATCCTGCGAGAAATTACCTGAATCAGGATGTTGATCTATGAACGCGACCAGCCAAACCATCGACGACGACACCGCCGGCAACCATGATTATTTCAGCGCCTTCATCACCGAGGAGCTGATCAGCGACGCCCTGCGGGCCGTCATCGACCCCGAACTGGGCATCAATATCATCGACCTGGGCCTCGTCTATAAGGTGTTCGTCAACGGCGACAACCGCATCGACGTCACCATGACCCTGACCACCCCCGGCTGCCCCATGCACGCCAGCTTCGCCGAGGATATCGAGCAGACCTTGTGGACGGCCATCCCCGGCATGACCGGCGTGGATGTCAACCTGGTCTGGGAACCGCGCTGGAACCCGTCGATGATCTCCCCCGAAGGGCTGGCCGAGCTGGGCCTTGTCTAGACCGGAGCGTGATTGGGCCGCCGCGCGGCCGAACGCCATTATTTACCATTATTCGTCATCATAACGATTTTAAGGAGCCTGCCATGCAGAGCACACACACACTCCCCCAAGAGGCCGCGGCCGGCAGAGCCTCGACCTCCGAATCCATTCCCACGTCCTTGCTGCCGTCCACCCAGACCAAACTGCTGGACAAGTACGTATTGCCCAAGGTGGCCCTGACCATCATCACCCTCTCGTCGCTCATCGGCGTGGGGCTGACGATGACCACCCACAACGCGGGCGACCCGTTTTCCATCGTCACCCGCTGGTTGCACCTGTTCACGCTGGGCATCCTGGCCGGGGGCTACATGTGGAAGGGCGCGCTGGCCCGCCCGGCGGCCGAACCCGAGCGGAAACCGGCCCGCGCCAACGAGGTCAAGGCATTCGCCTCGGCCCAGTTCTACCGCTTCCGCCGCGTGACGGCCGTGGCCCTGCCCATCTTCGCCATCACCGCCGTCTATGACCTCATCCGCTTCAGCCAATTGGGCGCGGGCTGGCCGATCTGGCTCGACGCCATGTTGCTGGCCATCATCGTCATGCTCACCCTCTACGAGCTGTACATCCGCCGCCCGGGCGAGCCGTTCGCCGAGCAACCCATGGCCAACCTGCTGATGGTGCTGCTGGTCGTCCACACTCTGTTCCAGGCGACCTACGACGTGACCCTGTCGCAAGGCGGCGCGTTCTGGCCTCTGATCGTTCGCTGGGCCCATCTGGCGGCCTTCGGCCTGTGGCTGGGCGGCGCGTTCTGGAACATCTTCATCGCCGTGCCCGCGGCCCGGCAGACGCTCACCGTGCAGGTGGTCGTCGCCGCCGGGCGCCAGCTGGAGCGCTTCCGCGTGGTGGTGCGCATCTTCCTGCCGACGCTGATCATCACCGGCTTCATTCAGGCCTACCGCTATGTGGGTCTCAGCCCCGAAGCGCTGTTCTTTTCGCCCATCGGCCGCGTCATCCTGCTCAAGATCGGGCTGGTGCTGGCTCTGGTCGGCGTATTCCTGACCTGCCCCCTGTGGCGGGCCTGTTCGCCCATCTCCGGCATGTGCAAGCTGGATGAGCTTTACGATCAACAGCAATAGGACGACGGACAGGCGCTTTTCCCGACAAGGAGTAACGAAATGGCTGCATTGACGAAGGATTCGACGATCTACGACGAACTGACCCCCGACCAGACGCTGGACAATCGCGGCGGCGACTGCGCCTCGGGCTTTGTGAAACTGCTGGAGACGATGGAGACGGTGCCCGTGGGCGGCCTGCTGGCCATCCGCAGCACCGACCCCGCCTCGAAGCGCGAGCTGCGCGAGTGGGCGGCCCGCGCCGGACATGACCTGTTGGACGCCCGCACCCTTGGCCCCTTCTGGAAACGCGAATACCGCTATCTCATTCGCAAGGGGCAATGACATGGACAACGACAAGGCGATCACCCTGGCTATGGCCTCGGCCGCGGCGTCGAGCTTCAGCCCCAACGCCTTCTTCGAAAAGCGGGCGGTGGAGACGGGCTATCTGGCCCTGCGGCGCTATCTGGCCGATAAGTTCCCGGCTGTGACCAACGACCTGCTGGACATCGGCCCCGGGTCGGCCGACCGGCAGGCGATCATCGGGCAGCAACTGCGCGACAGCGGCGCGGCTCGCGACCCGCAAGTGCTGGCTATGGCCGCGCAACTGGCCGGGTCGGTCATCCACCACAACCCGACCGCGGTCGAGGCCGTCTTCGCCCAGACTAAAGACCTGCAACACGCTATCGATACGATTAACACCGATTTGAGGAGAAGAGGATAGGATCGGCAGGGGCAGGTTCGCGAGGGCTTGCCCCTGTTCATCCGTCCCCATTCGCCCCATTCGCCAACCTTTCCCGCGTCAAGGATGTTACAATCTTGCAGATGGACGCCGGCTCCACGGATGCACCCCTGATGAAATCGCTCAATCCGTGGAGTCGTCCCGGGAATTACCATGATCACCATTAAACGAGCCTACGAAGAGGCGGCCCCCACAGACGGCCGTCGTTTTTTGATCGACCGGCTATGGCCGCGCGGCATCAGTAAAGAGGAAGCCAAACTCGACGCCTGGATACGGAACACCTCCCCCAGCGCCGATCTGCGCCGCTGGTTCGGCCACGACCCCGCCAAATGGGTGGAGTTCCAGCATCGCTATCGCGCCGAGCTGGACAACAACCCCGACGGCTGGCGGCCGCTGCTGGAAGCCGCCCGGCAGGGGCATATCACCCTGGTCTATGGCGCGCGCGACACGGCGCATAATGACGCCGTCGTGCTGCAGGCCTATCTGACGGAGAAACTTGCATGACGAAACCCGCCACGACGATCCCACCGCGACGGAGGCGCCTGGCGCCGATGCCGCTGATGTTGATGGCCATGGCGGCGCTTATCGTCGCGCTGTGGGCCGGTCTGCTGCGACTGGGCTGGAAGCTGCCCCTCCTCGACCCGCAAACATTGTCTAACCACGGCCCGCTGATGGTCAACGGCTTCCTGGGCACGGTCATCAGCATGGAACGGGCCGTGGCGTTGGGGCGCAATCTGGGCGGCCGCCACCGCTACATGCTCGTGCCGCTGCTGGCCGCGCTGGGCGGTCTGGCCATGCTGCTGCGGCTGGAGCCGGTCATCTATCAGGCCCTGTCGGTCGGTTCCGCGCTGGGGCTGGTGCTCATCTTCGTGGTCATCTATCGCATGCAGCCGGGGGCCGACCACGCCGTGATGCTGCTGGCGGCCGTCATGTGGCTGGTGGGCAATCTGTTCTGGCTGGCCGGGTCGCCCGTGCCGCAGGTCGTCCCCTGGTGGGCGGGCTTCCTCGTGCTGACCATCGCCGGGGAGCGGCTGGAGCTGGCCGCCGTGCTGCTCATGTCCAAAGGGGCGCGCGCGACCTTCATCGCCGTCGTGGGGCTGTTCACCGTCGGGCTGACGGTCATGGGGCTGGCGACGATCTGGACGACTATCCCCCTGCTGACGCCCGCGCTTGGCTTGCGAATCGCCGGGCTGGGGCTAATCGCCATGGGTCTGTGGCTGCTGCGCTTCGACATCGCCCGCCTGACCATCCGCCGCACGGGGCTGACGCGCTACATCGCCGCCTGCCTGCTGCCCGGCTACGTCTGGCTCATCATCGGCGGGGCGCTGTGGCTCATCCACGGCATGACCTTCGCCGGGCCGATCTATGACGCCCTGCTGCACACTATCTTCCTCGGCTTCGTCATCTCGATGATCTTCGGCCACGCGCCGGTCATCATCCCGGCCGTGATGGGGGTGAAGATTCCCTACCGGCCGGTGTTCTATGTCCATCTGGTGCTGCTGCACCTGTCGCTCATCCTGCGCGTGGCGGGTGACCTGCGGTTCAATCAGACGGCGCGGCTATGGGGCGGGATGCTCAACGAGGTGGCCGTCGTCCTGTTCCTGGTGGTGACGGTCATCGCCGCGAGGCAGGGGGCGCGGGAGGCCAAGGCGGCCGTCGTTCCCAAGGGATAGATTCCTGTTGGGCGGCATCGGCCGACGGAAGCGGGATGGAATGATCATCCACGCTGGTCGATGGCCGTGCGACCCGGG
>CAYXNH010000243.1:0-4058 GCA_964466135.1 uncultured Ardenticatenaceae bacterium
ATGCCGGGGTGGACAACCCGGTCGACATGCTGGCCGCGGCCACCGCCGGGCAATATGTCGAATCGCTGCGCATCCTGCTCGACGACCCCGGCGTCCACAGCGTCATGGTTATTCTGCCGCCGCCGCCGATGGAGTCGGCCGGCGGGGTGGCCCGCGCCCTCATCCCCATCATCTACGCCGCCACCAAGCCGGTGGTCGTCGCCCTCATGGGCGAGCGCATGATCCAGGAGGCGGTGGAATATTTCCGGTCGGCGCGCGTGCCCGAGTACCGCTTCCCGGAGCGGGCCGCGTCGGCGCTGGCCGTGCTGACCGAGCGGGCCGAACTGATGCGGGCCGATGCCGGAGAGATCTTGCGGCCGCCGCCGGATGGCATCCGTCCCGACGAGGTTCGCCGCGTCCTGGCCGGCTATCACGCCGCCACGCTGGCCGCCGGTGGCGATCCCGACGGCTTCCTGCCCATCGAGGTCATCGGCGACATCCTGGCCGCCTACGGCATCCCCATGCCGCGAGCCATGCCGGCCGCCTCGGCCGCGCAGGCCGTGGAGCTGGCCGAGCGGGCGGGCTACCCGGTCGTCCTCAAGGTGGCCTCGCCCGACATCGTCCATAAGACGGAGGTCGGCGGCGTGCTGCTCAATTTGGGCGACGCGGACGAGGTGGCCGCGGGCTACGAGACCGTGCTGGCCAACGCCGCCGCGGCCGCGCCGGAGGCCCATATCGAGGGCGTCCTCGTCCAGCGCATGATCACCACCGGGCAGGAGATCATCGTCGGCGCGGTGCAGGACCCGCAGTTCGAGGCCATCGTCATGTTCGGGTCGGGCGGCGTGGAGGTCGAGGGGCTGCGGGATGTGGATTTTTCGCTGGCCCCCCTCAGCGAGGGCGAGGCGTCGGGGCTGCTGGACCGCACCTGGGCCGGGCAACGGCTGAAGGGCTATCGCAACCTGCCCCCCGGCGACCGCGCGGCCGTGCTGGACATCATCCGGCGGCTGGGCCAACTGGCGGCCGACTTCCCCCAACTGGCCGAACTGGAGCTAAATCCGGTGCGCGTCCTGCCCGCCGGGAAGGGAGCGTTTGCCGTGGACGCTCGCGGACGGCTGGCTTTACGCGCGCAACCGGCGACGACCCAATCGCCGTCGAGCTAGACGGCGATCGACGAGACGATCTCGACGATCACGGCCACCACCTTGACGATGCCGGGCACGGCCCCGGCCAGCTTGCCCGCCGCGAGCCGGGCGATGTCGCCCAAATCGGTGATCGTGTCCTGATCGGGATGGTCGGACGCGGCTTCCTCGGCCAGCGCGTCGATACGCCGGGTCAGCGTCTCGGCCGCGGGCACATCCGCCGGCGACACGCGACTCAGGACAGTCTTCAGGTCGGCCATCATCTGCTCCAGCTCCTCGCGCTGGTTGGGTCGCAGCGCGGGCGAGGCGCCGATGGTCTGGGTCACGCCGTCGAGGCGCGACGCGATATTGAGGATGGCCCCCCGGAAGTCGCCGGACATGGCGTATTGGTTGCCCCCGACCTCGTCCCCGGCCACGCTCTTGCTCCCCGCGTTCACGGCTCCCCCGGCGGTGACGTCGCCGCCGATGAACGCCCCGCCACCCGTGTGGAGGTTCTGAATCTGGTAGACGGTCGCACTAACCTCCGGGCCGCCGTCGCTCTGCGGCAGCGCAAAATCGGCCGGGACGTCGGGCCAGCTCACGTTGGCGCGCTGCTTTTTCGCCTCGCGCACCAGCAGCTCCAGGCGGCCGTTGCGGGCCATATCGTAGATGAGCGAGTTGACTTTGGTCGGCTTGGTGCCGCCCCGCAGCGAGTCATAGTCGACGCCCATGATGAAGGCCATCGTCTCGATCTCGTCGCCGTTGAAATATTGGGTCAATTTGGCCTGCAGATCGGCCAGAAATTGGCGGCTTGCTTCGTTCATGCTTCCTCCAGCTGACTCGCGGACGATCCCCTTGCCCGTTACTCTCCGGCCAGGCCACGCAGGGCGGCGGCGATCTGTCGCGCAGCGGCGGGGATGCCCGGCCGGACATCGCCCAGCGCGTCGGCGGCCCGCACCAGCCCCAGCCCGCTGACGACGGCCAGCTCGGCATCGTCCTCGGTCAGCGCCCGCGACACCTTGTCCAGCCGCGACACCAGCAGGTTGGCCGTCTCCACATACGCCGCCGGCAAGCGGCCGATCTCCGCCTGCAGTCCGGCGATGAGGCCGGTCAGGTCGGCGCGACTCGTGGCGTCGCCCGCCGGCGCGGACAGGATGGTCTGGGTGACATTGCTCAATTGCGATTCGATGTTGAGCGCCGCCCCGCGAAAATCGCCGGACATGACGTACTTGCTGCCCTTGATCTGGTCGCCGCCGATATGGGTCGTGCCCAGGTTCACATCACCCCCGGCATTCACACTGCCGCCGACGTAGGCGCCGCCGCCGGTATTGATGGTCGGTCCGCCCGCGGGCGCCACCAGCGGATCGGGCAACGGCTGGCCCTTGCTCGTCCCCGCCCCGCCCAGGGCCAAAGCCACGGGGAAGTTCTCGCCGCTGAATTCATAGACCGGCGTCTGGGACACGTTGTACTGCTCCTGGGCCGTCTGCGGCACCTTGCGCGAGACATAGCTCATCAGGTCGCTGACCAGCACGTAGGGGTCGCCGTCGCCGGACGAAGACCCGGGCTGGGCATAGCCGGTCAGAGCCTCCACCAGATGATAGGTGAAAATGCTCATCTTGCGGTCGTCGCGCACGTAGGAGCTTTCGGCGGCCGTGGACGAACTGAGCACCGCTCGCCCCTGCCCCTGGGTGAGGGCCACGACGCTGCGGGCCTTGGGCGGCGCGGCGGCCTTGGCCAGCCCCTGCCCGGCCAGCGGATCGTCCCCCTTGATGCCCATGCCGCCCGCGTGGCAGCAGTCGAGGATGGCCAGCATGCGCCGCGGCCGCACCATCTCAATCTCGTCGGACACCTCGGCCGCGCTCAGCAGGTGGTCGATGATGGGCGTGCTCATGTCATAGGGCAGCAGGTAGTAGCGCTTGTCGTCGTTGTTCACCACGCCATGGCCGGAATAGTAGAGGACGGCCGTGGCGTTGCCGCTGCGGTCGGCGGCGATGCGCTCCTTCAGCCACGACAGCCCCTCGCGGATGCCCGCGCGCGAGGCGTCCCGGCCCATCAGCAGGCGCACGTTCTCCTCGGGATAGGCGCAACGCTCGGGGTGGACGAGGACCTTGCGCAGGGCCTCAGCGTCGCGGGCCACCATCGGCAGCGCGTAGTTGGGGATCTTGTTTTCGTTGACGGCGATCAGCAGGGCGTAGCCGTTTGTGAACTGCTCTTTGGCCATTGGTTTCCTCGTGATCTTGTCTCGGTGATGCGGGATTATACAACAAAACCCCACAGCGGCTATACGAGGGATGTAAAAAAATCAGCGATGAATCTCCTCCAAAAACACCCACTCCCCCCGCCGCGCCGACTCATAGAGCGCCAGGGCCGTCCGCACATGGTCGCGGGTCTCGTTCAGGCCGATATACGGCGGCCGCATGGTGAGAATGGCCTGGTGCATGTCCTCGACCTCGCCGACGTAGAGGTCCTGGCTCGCAAAGGGTATGTCGTGGGCCGCGCCGCTCTCGTCGAAGAAGGTCAGGTTCGCCTCGGGGTCTTCGAGGCCATTGAACGGCCGCGCGATGGCCAGCCGCCCCTTCGTGCCCAACAGCTCAAAGTGGGTGTGGAAGGGCGCGCGGAAGCTGCTGCTGATCTGGGCCATCGCCCCGCTCTGGTAATGCAGCAGGCCGGTGAACGACTCATCCACACCGTCGGGGCCGACCCACTGATCGCCGAACACCCACACCGGCGGCTCGCCCATCACGAACTGGGCCAGGCTGAGGGGGTAGATGCCCACGTCCCACAGGCTGCCCCCGCCCCACTCCGGCACCAGACGAATGCCGTGGGCGGCCCGGTCGATGCGGAACGAGAACGTGCCGCGCATGACGGTCACCTCGCCCAGGCGGCCGCCGCGGACGAACTCGCCCACGGTCTTGGTCTGCGGGTGGTGGCGATACATGAACGCCTCGGCCAGCACGCGGC
>CAYXNH010000244.1:0-4029 GCA_964466135.1 uncultured Ardenticatenaceae bacterium
GGCTTTCGGGCGAGACACAGGCAGCCATCGCCGATATCCGCCGCCTGGTGTATGGTCTGCGCCCACCCGCGCTCGATCAGTTAGGATTGGTTGGGGCCTTGCGTGAATACGTAGCCGGGCAGAATCGTGGGGCGAGCGGAACGCGCGTCACCGTCGAAGCGCCGGACGCTCTGCCGCCGCTGCCGGCGGCGGTCGAGGTGGCCGTCTATCGCATCGCCCAGGAAGCCGTTGCCAACTGCCTGCGCCACGCCCACGCTACCGAATGCCTAATCAACCTTAACGTGGGGGAAGAGCTGAGCCTGGAAATCAGGGATAACGGCTGCGGTCTGCCGTCGGCGGTCGGCGGACAGGGTGCCGCCTCCGGTGTCGGTCTGGTCTCCATGCGTGAGCGCGCGGCCGAACTGGGCGGCGTGTGTCGCATCGAATCCGCGCCCGGTGGCGGGACGCGAGTCATCGCCACTTTCCCGTTGCCGGAGGAACCACTGCCATGAACGAATCAATCTCCGTTTTCATCGCCGACGACCACCGCCTGTTCCGCGACGGGTTGCGGGCGCTGTTAGCTACGTTGGCGGACATGGTCGTGGTGGGCGAAGCGGCAAACGGCGAGGAGTCCGTGGCGCTGGTCGAACAGTTGCAGCCCGATGTGGTGCTGATGGACATCCAGATGCCTGACCTGAACGGCATTGAGGCCACACGACGCATCATGGCCGCCAGCCCCCACGTGGGGGTGATCATCGTGACGATGTTTGAGGACGACGACTCGGTGTTCGCCGCCATGCACGCCGGAGCGCGGGGTTACATTCTGAAGGGCGCGGGGCAGGAGGAGGTGACGCGTACAATTCGGGCCGTGGCCCGGGGCGAGGCGCTCTTCGGCCCGGCAATCGCCGCCCGGCTCATGTCGTTTTTCTCCGGCTTGCGGCCGGCCGCGCCGCCCGACGTCTTTCCCGAACTGACTGCTCGCGAGCGCGAGGTGCTCGACCTCATCGCTGCCGGGCACGACAACGAGGCTATCGCCGCCCGTCTCGTCATCAGCCGCAAGACGGCGCGCAATCACGTCTCCAACATCTTCAGCAAACTCCAGGTGGCCGGGCGGGCCGAGGCGATCATCCGGGCGCGGGACGCGGGAATGGGGTGAGAAATGAATGACGAATGACGAGTTAAAGACCAGCCGGCCGACCCACTGACCCACTGTTTACCTATAACTGAGCGAGAGGTTACGCGCTCAGGCGTCGGACTCGTCTTTTTCCCACACCTTCTTTTCGACATAGTCCAATGACTGGTGCCGGAAGTAGGTGTTATACAGCTCGGCGTAATGGCCGCCGGAGGCCAGCAATTCCTCGTGCTTGCCGGTCTCAATGATCTGCCCCTCACGCATGACGATGATGCGGTCGGCATGGCGTACGGTGAACAGGCGGTGGGCGATGACCAGCGAGGTGCGGCCGCGCATGACTTCCTGCAACCCTTCCTGGATCTGCGACTCGGTGAACGGATCGATGCTGGCCGTGGCCTCGTCGAGGACGAAGATCGACGGATCCTTCAGCACCACGCGCGCCAGGGCGACGAGCTGGCGCTGCCCCATCGACAGGCTGCCGCCGCGCTCGCCCACGTCCGTTTGCAGACCGGCGGGCAAAGACGCCAGCCACTCCCCACCGCTGACCGTTTGGGCGGCACGGATGACATCCTCGTCCGTCGCCTCGGGGCGGCCGTAGCGGATATTGTCGGCCACCGTGCCGTCGAACAGGAACGGCTCTTGCGGGACGAGGCCGATCTGGCGGCGGTATTGGCCCAGATTGAGATCGCGGATGTCGCGGCCGTCGAGCAAAATCCGGCCGCCCTGGAACTCATAGAAGCGGGTGATGAGCTTGCCGATGCTGCTCTTGCCCGCGCCGGTGTGGCCCACCAGCGCGATCGTCTCCCCGGCCCGGATGTCCAGCGAGAAATCGGGCAGCACGACCTCGCGGTCGGTATAGCTGAAGCGGACGTGGCGGAACTCGATATGTCCGTATGTGGGTGGAGGTGATGAGGAGCCGGGGCGCAGGGGAGATGAGGAGAACTTCGTCTCCTCTGCCCCTCCGCTCCTCTGCTCTTCTGCTCCTCCGCTCCTCCGCTCCTCTGCTCCCCGGCCTGCCCGCGGCCCCACCGGCTCGTCGCCCGTCTGCTTCACCTTCGGCTCGCGGTCGATGAGGGCGAAGACGCGCTCCGCGGCCGAGAGACCGTCCTGGAATTGGCTCCAGAATGAGGCGATGCTGGTCATGGGGAACCAGAAGAAGCCGACCGTCTGCATGAACAGGAACCACTCGGCCGGGGAAATGGCGTTGGGGCCGCGCGTCGCCAGTCCGCCAAAATAGACAAGGGTGGCCGTTCCCAGACCCGACGCCAGCCCCATAAACGGGAAGATGGCCGACAGGGTCAGGCCGCGCGTCAGGCCAACGCTGTAGCCCTGGCGGTTGTTGGCGTCGAAGGTGTCGTAGATGGCCGGCTCCTGGCGGAAGCTCTTGGCGATGAGGATGCCGCTGATCGACTCCTGAATCTGGGCGTTGATGATGGCCGTGACGCGCCGGGCGTTTTGGGTCACCCGCCGGGCGATTCGCCGGAAGCTAAGAGCGATGGCCGCGGCGAAGGGCGACATCGCCACGAGGAGCAAGGTCAACCTGGGATTGACGGTCAGCAGATAGGCGATCAGCATGACGACCAGCAACAGCTGGCTGAGCATGTTGAGGGTCAGATTGACAACCTCGGCGAAGTCCTGCGTGTCCGACGTGACGCGGCTGACGACCTTGCCGGAGGGGTGTTCGTCGTAGAACGACAGGTCATGGCGGACGGTGGCGGTGAAGACATCCTCGCGCAGTTTCAGCACGACGTTGCTCGTCACGCGGGCGGAGAGCATCTGCCGGATGTAGTTGAATCCCCAGGCCGACGCGCCCACCAAACTGACCCCGGCGGCGACGAGTACCATGGTCACGATCGCCGGGTTCGTCTCCAGATAGCCGATGGCGCGGGCGATGACGATGGGGCCGAGCGCGCCCATGACCGAGTTGAGGGTGATCATCACCGCGATGACGCCCATCCGGCTGGAATAGGGTCGGAAGTAGCCGATGATGCGGTCGAGCAGTTCGCGATCGCTGTATTGCCGATCGTAGCTTTCGGTCTCAAGACCATCGAGAATGAAGCCCATCTCTAGAACGGCCCCCCAACACCGGTTACACTCTCGTGCCAGTCGGTAAGAAATTTCATCGCCTCTTCAAAACGGCGGGCCGGAAGCATCTTGTAGGACGTGATGCCGAACCTGCGATAAAGCTCGCCATAGATAGCGCCAAATTCGTTCCGGCCACTTTTCTTTCCCAATTCAATCGCCACGGCCTTTACAGCCTGACTTAGTTGGCTTGCTTGATCCGGAGTAACATTTCGGCCTGAATCGCCCAACTTCGCTTCAAGGGTGACAAGCCGACCTTCATGCTCTTCCAGACGACCCGATAGCCGGGATTCAAGCAGTAGTTGACTCCGGGCGAGTCTCATCACCGCTTGGGCGATTTGGTACGCCTGGACTGCATCAGGATCGGCTGTTTGAAGCAGATCATCGAAAGTGATATTGGAAATGAGGCGACCTTCGGAGAGCGCTTCCGAAAGCACCTTATAGCATTCTCTCTGGTAGCGAATTACATCTTCCCTGTACTCCGGTTTAACGCGGTCAGCATTGATGCCGAAGAGAAAACCGCTCAAGTACTCAAGAGGGATGCATACGGCTTCTTGCTGCCCTCTTTGACGTGTTTGTATAACGCAAATACGTTGCTCACTCTTCAGTACCGGGTCTCGCCGGAGACGAGAATATTGTCCACTCCAGTTGACTCCTAATCTGTCAATAATGGGTTTAACAGGAACGTAGACCGAGCCATCCCGCATCCGCACCGCGGTCAATTCGTCCTCATAGAAAAGGATCATCTTTTGTTCTGCTGGTACCAAGGTGCTGTCCGTCATGGCTTAATCTGCTCAACCTGATGATGAATCCCCATTTTCCCGCGATCTGACCTT
>CAYXNH010000245.1:0-4024 GCA_964466135.1 uncultured Ardenticatenaceae bacterium
CGTGCTGCAGCAACCCCAACTCGGTCAGGACTTCGAAGTCGGTCTCGGTGACGATCTCGCCCGCCCGGAGGATGCGCTGGTCGCGGGCCACGGAGCGCACGACCGGCTGGACGTCGGCCGCGGCCTGGCTGCGGGCATCGGCCGTGGCTTCCTCGTCGGGAAAAACGGTGGGGATGATGAACTGGTAAGACAGTTCGGTCACGGCCGCGGTCTGGGTGGTGGTCAGTTCCAGGCTGGCCAGCCGCCGCGCGGTGCGCTGGAAGTCGTTGAGCTGCGACGGCCGTATCTCCTGGCGCATCAAATCCTCGATGATGACGAAGATATTGTTGCGCACCTCCTCAAAATCATTCTGCGGCAGGTCGAGCAGGGTCTGGGCCACTTCCTCGCCAATGACGATCCCGCTGACGGCCTGGAGATACTCCAGCTTGCGCTCCAGCGTGGCCGAGGAATCGGCGCGCACCGCCTCGATGAAGGAGAAGGTGTCGCGGGCCTGGGCCAACTGGGCGCGGCCGATGCCCAGATCGAGCGTGGTGTAGATCTCCGATACGCCCCGACCGGCCTGGTCGCGCGCCTGCTGCGTCAACAAGTCGCTGGTATAGGTCAGCGAGCGCGGCGAGAAGATGTCGTTGGGGGCGGGTTGGCCGACGGTGGCGCTAATCTGCCGGGAGCCGGGCAGATCGAAGGACAGGATCAGCGTCATACCGACCGTCAGGGCGATCACAAAGATCGGCAATGTATAGCGGCGGGACCAGAGTCGAAACGTCTCGACCCGCTCGTTCAGGAGGGTACTCATTTCTTGTTAAATACGGCCGATTCGACGATGACGGTGGCGACGATGGAATCGACGAACCAATCAGCCCAACAGCCCGCGAACGACGTCGTTCACGAGACGGCCGTCGGCCTTGCCCTTTACCTGGGGCATGAGCTTGCTCATCACCTGCCCCATCCCCTTGACGTCGGTGACGCCCGTTTCCGCAATGGCCGCCCGCGCCAGTCGCTCGACCTCCTCGCGCGACATCATTTGCGGCAAATAGACCTGAATCAGCTCGATCTCCGCTCTCTCGTGGGCGACGTCCTGCTCCCGGCCGGCTTTGGTGAAGTCGTCGATGCTCTCCTGCCGCTGCTTGATCTGCTTGCGCAGCACGTCCTGCACCCCGGAATCATCCAGCACCACGCGCGAGTCAAGCTCTGTCTGCTTGATGGCGGCGAGGACCATGCGCAAGGTATCGCGACGCATGGCGTCGCCCGACCGCATGGCGGCGGTTACATCGGCGCGTAGTTGCTCTTTCAGTTCCATATGTTCACTCAACTAATTGATTGTAGCATTGCCGGGGTTGTGGGGCAATCACCCATTTTTCGCCATCACCGCATACAAATTCAAATCCCCCTCGCGGCCGTCGCTGCGGAACAGATCGACCGGACGCAACCCGGCGTATTCGGCCAGATCGCGCGTGGCCGCCTCGTCGATCAGGGCCACATAGCGCAACCCCGCCCCGCCCCGCTTCCACGACAGCAAATAATCCCCCGGCTCGACCTGCTCGTCGGTGAACCCGGCCTCCGGCCACGGCCGCAGCTTGCGACGCTGGCGCGGGCTGTCGAGGAATTGCCAGTTGGCGAGGATGAGGCGGCCGTCGGGCCGGAGGTGCGCGGCCATCTCGCGCAGCAGTCGCCGGCGATTGGCCCGGCCGGGGATGTGCTGCAGCGTCGACAGACAGGCGATCAGGTCGTAGTCACCCAGACCGGCCAGCGCGCCGGGCAGGCTCAGGTCACGCCGGTGGCGGTCGCCGGGTATGTCGCCGCCTGTGGCCATCAGCCGCTCGGAGAAATCGACGCCCGTGTAGCGTGTCTCCCGGCCCAGGTCGAGCAAAAAGCGGCCGAAGCGACCATTGCCGCAACCGACATCGAGCACGTCCAAAACATCCGCCGGAGGCAGATAATCCGCCAGTCGCTCGTAACCGGGCTGGGGCGTGGCCCGGCTGGCGGCGAACGGCTCAGCCAGTTGGTCATAGAACCGCGCGTTCAGCGCCACCAACCGGCGGGCGGCATCGTCATCCATCGTGCTCATGGAAACTTCTTGCATGGATTCACTGGTCGACGATTGACGCCCCATTCGACCGGCATCCTGATCCGCGACATGGCCCTTACGGCCCCGGCGTGATGGTCAGATTATCGAAGGACACCTGCAGGTTGCCGCCGCCGAAGGTGCCCGCGTCGAGGGCGATCGCCCCGGCGGCCGGCGCGTCGTCGGTCAGCTGCAACAGCAGGATATCGTTGGCGTAGAAGGTGAGATTCGACCCGGCGGCCAGGATCTTCAGCCGGTTGAGGGCGTTCATCTCCTGATTGATGGCCGGGGAGGCCACCCAGTCCGGCGTCAGGCGCGTCCAGCTGCCGTCGGCGTTATGGCGTTCGACGACGTACTGGCCGCCGCCGGTGATGTCGAAGCGCAGGAATTGGCCGTCTTCCTGCATCCGAAAGAGGACGCCGTAGCTGCCTTCGGGCGGGCCGGAACGTCGCCAGGTGTCTACCTCCAGCACAAAATCGCCGAACGTCCGGTCGCCCAGCGTGGCGTACTGGATCGTGTTGGGCACGGTGATGGTGATGGCCAGCTCCTCGTTGGTGATCGCCGTCGAAGCCTTGTCGTCCGCCTCGAACAGCCAGTTGCCCGTCCGACCGGGGACGAAGGTCTCGCTGACAGGGCCGTCCGTCGCGGGTTCGCCCGGCCTGGCGCCAGACGACTGCATCGGCCGCAAGCCGCACGCCGCGAGCAGCAACACAACCGGCAGGGACAGGGCGATCCGGCTAAGGCGCGATGACCTGAACATCGTCAAATTCGACCACCGTCGTGCCCGCCGCCAGCGTGCCCGCAGCCAGACCGATATCGCCCGTCACAAACGTGGGATCGGTCACCGTCACCAGCGGAACGCCGTTGACCTCCAGACTCAGCTGATTGCCGATGCACGAGACGCGCATCTCGTTGCTGGCCACGCCGGTGTGGATGGCGTCCGACGACTGGAACTGGCCGTTTTCGGTCAGATAGGTGACGTTCTCGACCCCGCTCTGGTACTTGCCGATGGTGTAGTAGCCGTCGCCGCTGATGAGGAACACGTAGAAATTCTTCTCGTTCTGATAGCGGCAGATGACGCCGTAGGCATTGTCGTTGGGGCCGGAAACCTGACGCGCCTCGACGGAGATGATGGCGTCGTCGAACACCCGGCCGGGGTTGGTCCATCGCAGCTGGCCGGGCTGACTGGCGGTGATCCGCATGGAGGAGTTTTCGATGGTCGCCCGGTCGTTTCCACCGGAATAGACGGCCCAGCCGCAATCCTTCTCGCCATTGAAATCATCGAGGAACAGGTGGGTGGGCGAATCACAGGTGGCCGGTTCGTTGTTGGCGACGCCGCAGGCAGCCAGCAGCAGCGTAACCAGGAGCAATGCCACCGGCGCGAGCCGTCGCGTGCCCGGTCTGATAGATGAATAGTGCCTCATAATGGACATCGGACTACTATTTACCGGATTCCTTCTCCAGCCAGGCCAGCTGCTCATCCAGCGCCTGCATCTGCGATCGGAGATCGGGCTGGCGGCGGGTAGTGTTCAGATAGAGGCCGAGGATGATGACCCACAAGACGACGACCAATATAAACGCGATCCACAATGTATTCATTGATACTCCTGCCGGATTCTTCTGCCGGATTGCTACACATCAAATCAGAGCCGGGTTTGCGGCCCGCCTCCGACAATGGCTGAATTGTAATCGCTAAGTCGAGATCAGGCCATGCTATCCCATAGCGGCTCGGGAACTCCGCGGGCATGGTTCTCGTAGCGGGCCATGACAAACAGGGCGTCGGACAGCCGGTTGAGGTACTGGATGACCTGCGGGCCGACTGCCTCCTCGCGCGACAGGGCGATCACGTCCCGCTCGGCGCGGCGGCAGACCGTGCGCGCGACGTGCAAATGGGCCGAGCCGATGGCCCCGCCGGGCAGAATGAAGTTCTTCAGCGGACCGACTACGGCGTTCAGCTCATCG
>CAYXNH010000246.1:0-3951 GCA_964466135.1 uncultured Ardenticatenaceae bacterium
CCTCGCCGGACAGGGGGATCTCGGTGATGCTGAAATCATGTTCCAACACGCCCTGATTGTCCAGCGTGAGACGTATCGCCTGTCCTGCGTCGGCCTCAATGCGGTCCATGTCATAGGCGATGTCCGTGGCGACGAGCGTGATTGCCTGTGGCGGGGGTGCGTTCCCGGCCGCGTCATCTGCCGAACAGGCTGTCAAAATCGGCAGCCCCGCGAACAAGATGAATAACAGAGCAATTCGTTTCATTCGTTTATTGTCCGTGTTGAGTTTCTGAATCCAGTGTGCTGGCCGTGACAATTATTGCGTCGTTCGCTCCCATTGATAGCGACGTATATCTTCCGGCCAGGTGCTCTTGATGTAGTCCAGCACGGCGGCGATCTCCTCGTCAGTCAGGGTATCGCCATAGGCGGGCATGGCGCTCGCCCCGCCGACATCGGGGGAGAGGCGCGCCCCGCCGCGACGAACGGCGTCTATCAGCTGGGCGTCGCTGTGGTGCCAGGTGTGGCCGCTGGCGTCGTGGGGCGGCGCGCGAAACGAGCCGTCGGGGTTCTGCAACTTCCAGTCGGCCTCGCCTTCGAGGTTTGCGCCATGACATTCGGCGCAATGAAAAGCGTAGATCTCCGCGCCACGGGTGACCTGCTGCGGGTCGAGGGTGGGCGGGTTGTCAGCCGCCGCGGTGGGCGCGAGGGCGGTTTCGCTGCTTGCCCGGCAGCCGGCCGCCAGCAACAAAACCGTACAGATAAGGATATAGAGCGTGCGTATCATTGCGCTATGAGTATAGCCCATGATGCGCAAGATCAAATGCGCCAAATGGCGCTATTCCACGACCCGAAATTGTGACCGGGCGTTGCTGGAGAAATCTCGACACAGTCGGGGCTCCGGGGTGATCATGGATCGAATACCCCGATCGTGCATTAAATTACATTATAAGGATCGCCGTGAGCAGATCAATACCCTCTGGTCGTTCTACCCAAGTGACTTGCGGTAAGAAGTCGCGCGACTCTCGACGGTAAAACCGCAATCCTCATAAATTCTGGTTGCCCCGGTCAGGTTTTCGGTGTCCACGGTGAGGGCCGATTCGGTCATCCCGTGCGCCCTCTGAACGCGCAGGCTTTCGGCGATGAGCGCCCGGGCCAGACCGCGCCGCCGGTAGGGTCGCCGCACGCTGATGAACTCGGTATAGCCACGCCACCGGTTGTGTTTCTCATTCTCCAGCTCGTCGATGAACGTGCGCACCTGCCCGGCTATCTCGTCGCGTTCAGTATCCCAGGCGATCTGCCACAACTCCGGTTGGAAGATTACCGGATCTTCCAGCCACTCCTGGTAGTATGCTTCCTCGCTTGGGCTATATCCCCAATGATCGCGAAAAGCCTCTTCGGCGGCATCCCAGATATGGCGGTAGTGGTTCGGCTCCACGGGTCTCATCTCCAGGCCGGGAGGCATGGGGAAGTCAGGCAGATCTCCGTCCAGCGGGCGGGTCATCTTGTTGAAATAACGCACCGGCCGGTAGCCTTCGCTATCCAGCAGAGCGGCCAGGCTATTCGCCTTTGGCCCCGTCCACATGGAAAACGCTTTGCGCGCCTCAGCCGGATGTTCGGCGGCAACTTGTCGCATGCGCGCTTCGATCCAATGCAGCATGGCCCGGCGAATCCCTTGCCCGCGCCACACAGGCGACAACAGAAGGGGAACCGGGTAACGATAAAGACCCGACACTTCCAGCAGCCACTCGCCGCGGGAAAAACCCACTATCTCGCCGTTGATTTCGGCGATGATCATATCCCGCAGCGGGTCGCTGTTGACCAGGTGACTGTATTCACGGGCGATGTCGTCAACTGTCAGCACCCATTCCAACCCGTCGACCTCGCGTGAAGCGTTGTCCACAGCGGCGATACCGGGGTAGTCACTTTCGCCGCGAAACCCCCGAAAAACCAGGCCAGGGATGTTGGGCAATTCGGGGAATGCTACGACTTCATCAGGTTGTGCAAACATGGGTTATTGCTCCGTCGTTGCTTGTTGAACTTGTCGATGTAAGAGCAGAGGGATACAGGATAGCACGAAAACAAACGCCAAATCAAGGAGATGGCTAATGGCGTTCAGAGACTACGCATCTTCTGAAGCGCATTGACCCTGACTATCGGGATGACCGATCGACAATCTCCCAGGCATGGTCCAGCACGTGCCAGGCGACGCGACGGATAAAATAGCGCGCAGGCCATCTGACGCCGCCACGCGGGCCACGTTCGGCTATCTCGCCGCGCATTGATGCCGCCAGGCCATCATGGATAGCCTGTCGAATCAGCCGGGCTTCCTCGTTCAGGTCGGTTGCCCCATATTTGGGCATTTTCCAGCCGAACGATGATAAATAACTTTGCTCAGCGCCGAACACATGGCGAGTGATAGCTTCCAGCTCCCGGCCGCCACCGCGCGGCCCTTTACGCAGCTCCACGCCGACGGCCGCCGCGGCGATGGCATCGAAGATCGTCCAACAGCCTGCCAGCAACGCCCCTTGGCGTGCCAGGTCCGTCGAATCGAACGGCCGCCAATCGCTCGCAGGAATCAAACCCGGCACGCCATAGTCGGTCGCAGCATTTCCCGGCAAGCGCTCAGTCACCATGAAGTCGGCCGTTGAATCGGGCGAGACAAACGGTATATCTGCGCGCTCGGCTACAGCGGCGTAGCGCGGGGCGTAGTCGAGCAATGCCTGCAGTGCTGCACCATCGTCACGGCCGCCGCGTGCCCAGCCCGGCCAATCAAGCGCTACGGCCAACGTGCGTTTTTGACCTATCTCCAAATAAATGTCCATAACGTCATTCTCTCGGGCCGGGTGCTGCCTTCGATGTCGGTGAAGAGAAACGTGACGGTATCGGCGGTATCCATCATGTTGCCGCAATTGTGAAAGTTGCGACCTCCGGCGCGGCAATTGGCTGAACGATCCGCCTAGGTGGACCCGAACCCAGCCAGCCGTCGGGCCATCTCAGCGCCGAGCGCTTGCAAGCCGTTAAACGGGCGAATGAAGACCTCGAATTCGACGATTCGCCCCTCATCATCCAGACGGATCAGGTCGATCCCCTTGAGCGACAGGTCGCCGACCCGCGCGCTAAACTCCAGCGCCCAATTGTCCCCGTCAATCAGTTCGCGGTGATAGGCGAAATCCTGGAAGACGTCGATGACAGTGCTCAGGATTAACCACGCCGCCTGACGGCCGTGATAAGGCCGCCAAACATAGGGCGAGCGAAAGACAACATCCTCAGCCAGCATGGCCTGAAGATCCGTCATATCGTGATCGAATACGATATGGTGCCAGCGGTCGAGAGAAGGGTTGATTTGCGATTTCATGGTGTGTCTATCATAGACCATTTGGAAGGCCGATTCACCCTCCGGCGATCGCTCCCAGAACAATAAACGGCTGTCGCCCGGCGACCACCTCCTCCGGCAGGAGCGCATCCGGAGACTCATGCGACAGGTCTTCCTTGCAGGCGAAGAAGCGCAGAAACGGCCGCCGCTGCTGGGTGGCGTGATCGCGGATCGTCCCACGCAACATCGGGTACCGGGCCTCCAGCGCGTCGAGCACGGCGCGTTGCGTCACCGGCCCGACCACCTCGACCGTCACCTCCGCACCCGTACCCGCCAGATTGCGCAGATGATGGGGAATGACGATGCGGATCATGGCAGCGTCTGCACTTCGACCGACAGGACGGCCGGCAGGTCGTGGACGATGGCCTTCCAGGTATCGCCACTATCGGCCGAGGCGTAGACCTGACCGCCTGTTGTGCCGAAGTAGATGCCGCACGAATCCAGCTTGTCAACGGCCATCGCGTCACGCAGCACATTGACATAACAATTGCTCTGCGGCAGGCCGTTGGTCAGCGCCTCCCACTCGTTGCCGCCGGTGCGACTACGATAGACGCGCAGCTTGCCCTCCGGCGGGTAGTGCTCCGAGTCGCTCTTGATGG
>CAYXNH010000247.1:0-3935 GCA_964466135.1 uncultured Ardenticatenaceae bacterium
ATTCAATGACAGCACATACGCCACCACACTGTCCAGCTCCTCACCGGTCAGCTTCCGGGCCAGGTCCTGGGGCATCAGATCGTCGAACCCGGGGACGAGGAAATCCGACGGCCGCATGATGGAGCTATAGACATAGGCGCGGGCGTCGAGGCCATCGACGCGATCGCCCCCGCGAGCGGCGATGCCGTACAGCGACGGCCCCACGATGACCGTGTCGGGATCGATGCTATGGCAGGCGCCGCAATGGGCCACAAACACCGCCCGCCCGGCAGCCAGCTCCGGCGAGAGGGTCGGCGTCGCAGGCGGTTCGGCCGCCGCCCCGCCGCCACAAGCGGCCAGCAACGCCGCCATCCACGACAAAAAGACCGCAAGGATCACCCGGCGGCGCGAGAGAGCTATGGTATGGATTGACCTTGCCAAACCTGTCATGGAACGTCCCGTTGAGTGTGCCGGAATTGTACGAACGGCGTGAAAGGACGGCAAGAAGTGAAAAAAATCACAAATTGCAGCCGGCCGAATTGCAATTACACCTCGTCCATTTCATGATACAATTCGCTCATGATCGTCTCATCCTGTTAGCAAGGAGTTCTTATATGTCCGAAGACGTTAAATCCAAAGTGACCAAAGCCGCCGGGGATGTCGCCCCCTGGCGCAAGGGCATCGCCTGGTGGGTCGTGCTCCTGGAGGGTATCGCCCTCCTCGGTCTGGGCCTGTTCATGTATTTCAACCGCAGCACGGCCAATATACTCATCGGCTGGATCGTCGGCCTGGCCCTGGCTGTCGCCGGCGGGCTGAACCTCTATCTGGCCCTGCAAGCGACCGGGAAAACGCCCGCCCGGCAATGGACGCTCTATCACGGCATCGCCGGGCTGGTGGCCGGACTGATCATCATCCTGCTCCTGCTCATCCGGTCGTCGCTGTCCGCCGGCACCATCCTGTGGCTGGCCGGGCTGGGCTGTCTCGTCTACGGCGGCATGGGGCTATTCATCCTGCTCAATCCAAACCTGACCTCGCTGCGGCGCGTCTCCGTCGTCGGGGCCATCTTCTACACGGCCATCGGCCTCCTGCTCATCCTGCAGGCGCTGGGCATGGGCGCGATGGCCACCACAATGCTGGTGGTCAACATGATCATCATCATCGGCGGCATCGTCCTGATCCTGTGGGCCTTCATCCTGCGCAAGGACGCCGGCCAATAGTTCGTCAATCATTAGACTTATCGTTTTGGATTAAACCGGGAGATAGCAGTCATGGATAGTAATTTGATTTGGGGCATCCTCATTCTGGTCTGCGGCGTGTTCATCGCCTCCTTCGGCGACAAGCTGTTCCGCTTTTCGCTGGCCTTCCTGGGCTTTGCCCTGGGCATCTCGCTGGTCATGTGGCTTGGCGATGCGATGGGCACGTCGATGCAGATTCTGGTGGGTATCGTCGCCGGGGGCATTTTGGCCATGGTTTTCTACTTCATGGTCAATTTCTCGCTCTACATCGCCGGGGGCGTGGTCGGACTGGTGCTGATGATGGCCGTCCTGGCCCTGTTCCGGCTGAGCGGGTTGAACCTGGGCATCGTGGGAACGATTCTGGTGGTCGCCGCATCCGGGGCGGGCGTGGTGTTCGGCCGCCGGATGGGCGACCTCATCGTCGTCTTCGCCACCAGCCTGGCCGGGGCCTATCTGATCGTCCTTGGCCTCTCGGCGATGTTCAGCGTGGGCGACGCCGAAAACCCGCTGTCGACGCTGGGTTCGTCCTTCCCGCTGGTGCTGTTCGCGGCCGTCTTCGCCGTCAGCTTCCTGACCCAGCAACAGGCCTTTTCGGTGCGGCAGCGCTTCTTGCGCCGCCCGTGATGTGCAGGGGTGGGTGCGACAGGCAGCCTGTCGCACCCACCCCCAATATTTACACCTAAAGCTTCACCGCTCGCAGCCGCAGCGCGTTGGTCACCACGCTGATGCTGCTGAAGGCCATCGCCCCCGCGGCCAGGATGGGGCTTAGCTCCCGCAGGAAGCTCGGCGCCCAGTCGAACGGGGCCAGAACCCCGGCGGCGATGGGGATGAGCACCACGTTGTAGCCAAACGCCCAGAACAGGTTCTGCTTGATATTGGTCATCGTGGCCTGCGACAGGTGGATGGCCTGCGGCACGCTGCGCAGATCGCCGCGCATGAGCGTCACGTCGGCCGTCTCCATGGCCACATCCGTGCCCGTGCCGATGGCGATGCCCACGTCGGCCTGAGCCAGCGCCGGGGCGTCGTTGATGCCGTCGCCGACCATGCCCACCCGCAGCCCCTCGGCTTGCAGTTGCTTGACATAACCGGCCTTCTCGCCCGGCAGCACCCCGGCCAGCACCCGGTCGATGCCCGTCTCGCGAGCGATAGCCTCGGCCGTGGCCTGGTTGTCGCCGGTCATCATGATCACCTGCAACCCCAGATCGTGCAGCTTGCGCACCGCCTCGGCCGAGCCGTCCTTGATCGTGTCGGCCACGCCGATGAGACCGGCGGCCTCGTAGCCGGCGTCCTCTCCGCCGACGGCCACCCACATCGTCGTCCGCGCCTGGGCTTCCAGCGCCTCGGCCCGCGGGCCAAGCCCGTTGAGCTGCACGCCCTCGCGCTCCATGAGCCGCCGATTGCCGACCAGCACGCGGCGGCCGTCGACCGTGGCCACGATGCCGTGCCCGGCGACCGCCTCGAACGCCTCCGGCTGCGGCGCGTCCAGCCCGCGCATCTCCGCCTCGCGCACGATGGCCTCGCCCAACGGATGCTCGCTGCCCCGCTCGGCCGCGGCGGCGAGGCGCAGCAGGTCGTTGGCGGAAAGGGCCACGGACGGCTGACCGACGACGGACGGCAGACCACTGACCACAGCAGACCGCTGACCGCCGACCGCCGCAACCGCCTCTTCATTCGTCATTCGTAATTCGTCATTCGTAATTCCCGAATCTTCATTCGTCATTCGTAATTCGTCATTCGTAATTCCCGAATCTTCATTCGTAATTCGTAATTCGTAATTCGTAATTAGGTCTGTTACCGCCGGCTGCCCGCGCGTGATCGTCCCCGTCTTGTCCAGCACGATGGCGTCCAGCCGGTGAGCCTCTTCCAGCGCGGCGCTGTTCTTGAACAGGATGCCGTACTCCGCGCCCTTGCCCACGCCGACCATGATCGACGTCGGCGTGGCCAGCCCCATGGCGCAGGGGCAAGCGATGACCAGCACGGCGATGAGCCGCAGCAGCGCGGGCACAAACTCCGCCCCGGCCAGCAGCCAGATGGCAAAGGTCAGCAGGGCGATGACGATGACCGCGGGCACGAACCACGCCGCCACCCGGTCGACCACGCGCTGGATGGGGGCCTTGCTGCCCTGCGCCTGCTCCACCATGCGGATGATCTGCGACAGGACGGTGTCGCGGCCGACGTTGCTCGCCTCGATGGTCAGCAATCCCTGGCGGTTGATCGTCGCGCCGATGACCGCGTCGCCGATCTTCTTGTCCACGGGCAGGCTCTCGCCGGTGATCATGCTCTCGTCGATCGACGAGCGTCCGTCAATCACGCGGCCGTCGACCGGGATTTTCTCGCCCGGCCGCACGCGCAGCAGGTCGCCGGTCACCACTTCGGCCACAGGGATATCAAGTTCCTGCCCGTCGCGCACGACGCGCGCCGTCTTGGGCTGCAGGCCGATCAGCTTCTTGATCGCCTCGCTGGTGCGTCCCTTGGCCCGCGCCTCCAGCAGCTTGCCGGCGACGATGAGGGTGATGATGACGGCCGAGGTCTCGAAGTAGAGATGATGGCCGATGGCGTGGCTGCCGGCGGTCTTGAACAGCAACACGGCGACGCTGTAGAAGTAGGCCACCGACGAGCCGAGGGCCACCAGCACGTCCATGTTGGCGCTGCCGTTGCGCAATGATTTGTAGGCCCCGGTGTAATAGTCCCAGCCGACGTAGAACTGCACCGGCGTGGCCA
>CAYXNH010000248.1:0-3904 GCA_964466135.1 uncultured Ardenticatenaceae bacterium
CCCTGGCCGATGCCCAGGTTGTAATCGTCGCCGGTCGACCACGGCTCGCCCTGCGTCTGGCGTTTCCAGGCGCGGGTGGGCAGATTGCCCTTGGCCTCCAGCGGCAGCTCGATGCCCATGACGCGGCCGAAGCCGAACTGGTGTCCATAGAGGTTGATGCGATCGACCGTCAACCCCTCGACGTATTCACCATCCTGGTCGAAGCCGCCGGCGACCTTGTAGAAATACACGTCACACGAATGTTTGATCGCCAAACGCATGTTCACCAGGCCGTGGCCTTCCAGGTCCCAGCACACGAACGGCTGGACGCGACCGGGGTCGTTGGGGGCGAAGCGGTTGGGGATCTCAATGGTGCCGGGATCGAACAAGTAACGGTCGGCGGAGATGACACCTTCCTGCAGCGCGGCGGCCGCCGGAACCAGTTTGAAGGTCGAGCCGGGTGGGTAGGTGCCGCTGATGGCGTGGTTCACCAGCGGCGTGTATTCATTGCGGGCCAGGCCCAGATAGTAATCGACCGGCACCTCGGTCTGAAAGCGGTTGTTGTCGAACGTCGGCAGGTTGACCATGGCCAGCACTTCGCCGGTCTTGGGATTGAGGGCCACGACGGACGCCTGCTGGATTTCGGGGAAGGTGCGCTCGCCGGTGATCTCATCGGTTCGTGCCGTCTGGCTGTTCACCAGCATGAATTGGCGCAGAATGTCGTAGGTGATCATCTGCAGCTTCACGTCGAGGGTCAGATGGAGGTTCAGCCCGGCTTCGGGTTCCTCGGCCTCGCCTACCTGGCGCACTTCGCGGCCGGTCCAGTCCTGCTCGATGCGACGACGGCCCCTGTCACCGGCCAGCTCTATCTCCATGGACGATTCCAGTCCCGCCCAACCGACGCGGTCGTCACGTTCATATTTCAGAACATCGATCCAGGTCTGGTTGGGGACCGGCCCCATGTAGCCGATGATGTGGGCGGTATATTCGCCTGTCGGATATTCGCGCAGCGATTGCGGAATGACATGAACGCCGGGGAGGAAGATGCTCTCCTGTTCGATGCGATAGGCGACGGAGATGGGCACGCCGGTGGTGATGACGGCCGGGATGTAGGGCGCGAAGCTGTGTTCCTGGACAATGGCTTCGATGCTGTTCGGCAGTTGCGGGACGACACCCGCCTCATCGAGCGTCTCTTTGGCCGGCGCGCCGTAGATTTCGGCCAGGCGCGTGTAGGTGCTGACCAGCGCCGGATCGGCCGAGGCGATGAGCATTTCCTGCTGGACGGTGTTGGTCAGGGGCACGCCGGTCAGCAGGGAGAGCCGCTCGAATACACCTTCGCGCTCGTCGCTGCCATCGGGTGGAAGGAAGGCGGGGGTGATGGTGACGTTGAAACTCGGTGTGTTGATGGCCAGCGGGAAGCCTCGGCGATCGAAGATGACGCCACGGGGCGCGTCAGTCGTCACCAAGGCGAATTGATTGTTTTCGGCGCGTTCCCCCAACTCCGTTCCCTTGTTCTGTTGGATCCAGTAAACGCGATAGACCAGCAGGCTAAGGACGAGGAGGACGATGATGCGCATGAAGAGCAGGCGGCCGCGAATGCCGGGAATCTGCTGTATTTCCGGGTCGCGCTCTTCCGGCGATTTCCATCCGATGCTGGACATGATGATTGATTATGCCGGAGGCCCCCGCTGGAAGCACGGGTTTCACCGGTTTTTCTTAATCAAAGTTGGCGCGGGCTAGAATTCCACTCTCCGGGGTTTGGTGATGCGGAGCAAATAATCGAGCAACAAGTAGACGGGCATGATGATGACGGCGTGGATGGGGACCAGCGGTAACAATTCAAACATTCCGCTGATTGTCACGCCAAAAGCGGTGAATTGCAGCAGGATCGTATAGACGAGGAGGTAGATGATCGTGCCTAATGCGGCCAGCAGGGAGGCGGCCAGAAGGCGACGCGGGGGCAGCACCCGCCGCAACAAAATCGGCGTCATCCCGGCCATGAATGCCAGCGCCGACACACCCATAGGAGCCAGCGAGAACAGATCGACGAAAAGCCCGGCGATAAAAGCCCAGATGAGGCCTTCTTCCAATCCTCGCAGCAGACCCCAACCCAGCGCAAGGATGAAGAGCAATTGCGGGGCGACCCCGGCGATGGGGAAGCGCGGCAGGATCGAGGACTGAACAATGGCCAGCAGGGCCATCAAGGGAATGGCAATATAAATGTGGCCGTTGCCGTTGCTTTCCAAGGTTACGGTTCCTCGCTGAAAATCCCGGTGTTGCTGGTATCGAATTCGGTGACGACGAAGACGATCTCCACTGAACTGAAGTCAACTGCCGGTTGCACCACGGCTCGCTGGAACAGTTCGGCTTCGTTGCGCTCCACGTCGATGACACGGCCGATGATGAGGTTCTCCGGGAATTTGCCGCCCAGGCCGGAGGTCATGACCAATTCGCCTATCTCTACCTCGTATTGCATGTCGATCCAGTCGATGGTCGGCAGCACACCGCGCCCCCCGCCGCGCAACATGCCCGTGGCCCGAGTCGTTCCCAGGCGGACCGGGATGGCGCTGGCCGTCTCGGTCAGCAGGGCCACCATGGAGGCGTTGTTGGTGACGCGATAGACCTGGCCCACCAGGCCTTGTGAGGCCTCGACCGGCATACCAACGCGCACGCCGGCGTCGAAGCCCTTGTCCAGCAGAATGCTTTGCAGTGCCGGATTGGTGTCGCTACCGATGACGTTGGCGGTGATGCGACGGTATTGCGGTGTTTCGGCGGCGCGGTCGAACAGTTCTCGAATGATGCGACTCTCGCTCACCTCTTCTATTAGTTGCGCGTTTTCCTTGCGCAATGCGTCGTTTTCGAGTTGCAGGGCTTCGATCTCTTTCAGCGCGGCATTGAGATTGCGTGGTCCGGCGGCCACCTCAGCCAGAGTATCGGTGCGCTCCGTCGTCCAGCTGCTGATGTAGGTCAGGGGGTCGCGCACAAATCCCAGTACGCCGGTGAGCGTCCCGGTCGAATCGAGGATCGTGAGCAGGATCGCCGAACCCACCAGCAGAGCCAGGGTGATCCAGCGGATACGTTGTTGAGTTCGCCCCACATTCATAGGCGATTGCTGGCCTGCGCTCGGGAGGGAGCGTTAGTGTCGCGTGCTGCCTCGATGGAGGCCGATGAGGACGCGCTCGTAATTGTCCAAATCTTCCAGCACACGCCCGGCGCCGCGAGCGACACAAGTCATGGCATCTTCGGCCGTCCAGACGCGCATCTTCACCGCGTCTTCCAGTCGATCGGCCAAACCCTGGATCATTGCGCCGCCGCCCGCCAGGCAGACGCCGGTCTCGATCAGGTCGGAGACAAGTTCCGGCGGTGTTTCATCCAGCGCGTCGAGGACGGTGTCGACGATGATATTGATGGAGGGCGACATGGCTTCGCGCAGTTCGATGCTGCTGATTTCGATCACCTGTGGCAGGCCGCTAATCAGGTTGCGGCCGCGCAGGGTCATAGTTTTTTCTTCCGGCAGCGGGAAGGCTGAGCCGATGGCTATTTTGGCTCGTTCGGCCATGCGCTCGCCAACCAGCAGATTGTATTTGTTGCGGATGTAGCTGATGATGTCCTCATCCATCTCGTCGCCGGCCACGCGGATGGAGCGGCTGACGACGATGCCGCCCATGGCAAACACGGCCACCTCGGTCGTTCCGCCACCGATATCGACGATCATGCTGCCGCGCGATTCGATGATGGGCAGGCCCGCGCCGATCGCCGCGGCCATCGGCTCTTCGATCAGGTAGGCTTCGCGCGCCCCGGCCGAGATGGCGGCGTCATAGACGGCGCGCTTTTCCACCTCGGTGACGCCGCTGGGCACGCCGACGACGACTCGCGGCCGCGGAAAGGGCACGAGCATCTGTTCGTGGGCCTTGTCGATGAAATA
>CAYXNH010000249.1:0-3892 GCA_964466135.1 uncultured Ardenticatenaceae bacterium
GGTCAACCAGCCGTTCCGCCTGTTCACGCCCATGGGCAGCGGCTCCAGCAAATAACAGCCACGCATCGAGCAAATGACCGGGGGGTTCACGGTTTGTCGTGAACCCTCCGGTTGAATGAAAGTCAGGCGGATTGAGCCATCTCAATCCGCCTGACTTTGTTTGTGCTGCAAACGGCGTCCTCTGCCGCTCCCTCCCCCTTCCAACGCGGGCAATCCAGTAACCCTCTTCATTCGTAATTCGTAATTCGTAATTCGTAATTCGTAATTCGTAATTCGTAATTCATTTACATCCGCCGCGAAAACCATTACAATGAAAGCCAACACAGATTGGGTGGGGCTGCCGGCGTCGCCCCGCTCACCATTTACCAACCACCCATATCACGCTACTCTGGGAGGCACCTATGGCAACGGTCAGGCAGATGTTGATGGAAAAGGGCTTTGAGGTATACACCATCCCCCCCGACGCAACCGTCCTTGAAGCGCTGCAAGTGATGGCCGAGAAGGACATCGGCGCGCTGGTCATCGCCGAAGAAGGCGAGATCACCGGGATCTTCTCCGAGCGCGACTACGCCCGCAAGATAGCCCTGCAGGGGAAATCATCGCGCACGACCCCGGTGTGGGCAGTCATGACCGGCGACGTGATCTGCGTGTCGCCCGACCTGCCGGCCGACAAGTGCATGGGGATCATGACCGACAAGCACATCCGTCACCTGCCGGTCATCGAAGACGGCCGCCTGGTCGGGATCATCTCCATCGGCGACGTGGTCAAGCACATCATGATCGAGCAGCAAGTGATGATCCGCCATCTCGAGGATTACATCCTCACCTGATGCGGCCAGCCACCTCCGGCGGCGCGACTCGCCGCTGAGGACATTCCCAGCCTCATACCTTGAACCCCGCGATCCGGGCGGATATGCCCGCCTGCCCGCCTCATTCAATAAGACAAAAAGCCGGTTGCAGCCCTCCATTTCTGATCCAAAACCCCGTTTCCTGCGTATATCTGTAATGGCGTGCATTTGCAGGCCATCCTGAAGAAACGCATACTGAACGGAGGTTCCCATGCAGCAACGTAACAATCATCGACCATTTATCGCGGCCGTCGCCCTGGTGGCAGTGACCGCTCTCCTGTTACTCGTTCTGGCGCCCACGGAGGCGGCGCCTGTCGCCAAGGAAACGACCACCAACAACTGGCAAGTCATCGCCGGCGGCCTGGCAAACCCGCGCGGCCTAGTCTTCGGCCCCGACGGCGCGCTCTACATCGCCGAGGGCGGCAAGGGTGGCGAAGCGCCCTGCGTGCCCGATCCCGAAGGCGGCGACCGCTGCTTCGGACGCACCGGCGCGGTCACCAAAGTGACCTTTGACGACCACGGCATGCCCACCGGCCAAACTCAGGTCATCACCGGCATCGGGTCGCTGGCGGCCGAAGATGGCACCGTCTCCGCGGGGCCGAACGGCGTGGCTTTCATGGGCGATGACATGTACATCATCACCGGCTTTGGCAGCAATCCCGCCGACCTGGCCCCTGGCGGTCCGCTGGGAGACGACGTGGCCGACTTCGCCAAGGTATTGGCCGCCGGCCCCGGCGATTCCTACACGGTCTGGTCCGATCTGGGCGCGTTCGAAGGCGCCGAGAACCCCGACGGCGTCGAACCGCCGGACACCAACCCCTTCGACCTGTTGGCCCTGCCGACTGACAGCCGGGCCTCCTCGGCCGCCTTCCTGGCCGTCGATTCCGGCGGCAACACGCTGTTGTCCCTTGACAGCGCCGGCGTCCCGTCCGTGGAGGCCGTCTTCCCGGCCACAATGGTCGAGTTTCCGCCCCACAGCGGCTCAATGATGCCCATGGAAGCCGTGCCCACCTCGGTCGTGGTGGGGCCGGATGGCGCCTACTACGTCGGCCAGCTGACCGGCTTCCCCTTTCCCGTGGGCGGGGCCAGCGTCTGGCGCGTGGAGCCGGGCAAGGACCCGGAGGTCTTCGCCGACAAGTTCACCAATATCCTTGATCTGGATTTTGATGACGCCGGGAATCTCTACGTACTGGAGATGTTCACCAACGGCCTTCTGTCCAATGACCCGACCGGGGCCATCACCCGCATCGCCCCCGACGGCTCGCGCACGCTCATGGCCCGCGAAGGGCTGATCGTGCCCAGCGATATGGCTATCGGGCCGGATGGAGCGCTCTATGTGACCAACATCGCCCTCAGCCCGGAGGCGGGCATGGTGGTGCGCATCCCGACCGATTTCACGACCTACATGCCGCTGGCGGCCAAATAGCTCCAATAGAGACGGCCGTGCAGAGGTCTGGCAACCGAGGCGGCCGTCGATGGAAAGCGCGCGGCCTCCTCTCCCGGTTGCCTGACTCTCCGGGGAGGACGAAGCGGCCGCAGCAGGCAGCTGTCTCCTTACGGCAACACAAAACGGCGAGCCTGGTTTTAATCAGGCTCGCCGTTTGGCGTCAACCGCGTTCAGGTTGTTCGCCGGCCCTACAACGGCGCCTTGTCCAGCGGCGGCATCACCGCCAGAAAATCCTGCCCGAATCGCTCGGCGTAGTGGGCCAACAGCCACTGCACCCGCTCCGGGTCGGGCGAGGCCACCGCCAGCCCGGCGTGATGCTTCTTGTGCACCCGGTAGACCACTTCCGGATCGTCATAGGACGACAGGTCGGGCCACTCCTGCTGCGCCAGGCAGACCAGCAGGCCGCCGTAGTCATGGCGCGTGGGGGCGACGTCATACGACTCCCCGCGGGCGCAGGCGATCTCCATCCGCGCCCACTCGCCCCACAGATTCAGTCCGCTGGCCGCCTGCACCAGTTGCTCGATGTCGGCCCCGCCCACCCGCGCGGCCACCTCCAGAAAGTAATAGCGACCGTCCTCGCCACGAATGAATTCGGCATGCGCGGCCCCATGCTCTAGGCCAAAAGCCGCCAGCAGCCGCTCGTTCAGCCCCAGAATAGCCCGCGCCTCCTCGCCGTCGCCCGACCCCGTGACAGGCAGCGTACGGCTGGCGAAGACCCCACCCTGGTGGGCCACAGTCATCGGCGGCCGGGCGTATTTGTGCGGCTGGGCAAAGAGGATGCGGCCGCCGTAGACCAGCGAATCGACGTGGTAGATCTCGCCGGGGATGAACTGCTCCAGATGGAAGAACGACTGCTCATCGCCCAGCTCATCCAGCCGCCGCCAGACGGCCTCGCTGTCATACAGCTTGCGGATGCCCATCGCCCCGGCCTCGGAGCGCGGCTTCAGCACCCACGGCGGCGGGACGCGTTCCATCCACTCCCGCAGCCGGTCGTAGCTGAACAGGGGCGTGAAGGGCGGCACGGGGATACCATGGGCGGCCGCCTGCAGCCGCATGGCCAGCTTGTCGCGAAAATAGCGCGCGCCCGACTCGCCCAGCCCCGGCAGCCGCAGGTGCTCGCGCAGCGCGGCGGCCGTCTCCACATCATAATCGTCCAGAGGGATGATGGCGTCGATTTGCCGGTCGCGCACCAGATAGCTGACGGCATGGATGATATCCGGCCGCTTGCGCAAATCGGGCATGAGATGGAACGCATCGATGCTGTCGTAAGGCCACGGCTCTCCGGCGTTGTTCTCGCGCGTCAGCAGCAGCACCTGCGCCCCCAGCGCCTTGGCCGCCTTCAAAAAGCTTGTTCCTTTATAATAGCCTGCCAAACACAGAATAGTGACCGGTTGTTCGCTCATGGAATCTCTCCCAACGGCCGCCCCGGGCGACCCTGCCAATATGCAACCCCAATTCTAGCCTGAAACGGCGTCGGCGGGTACTGTAGCGCAAACTGTTAGTTTGCGGACCGGCGGCGGCGAAATCATCACCGTTTTGCAGAACTCCCCTCATTCGCCGCTGCCTCGCCCTCTTCTCAGAAGGGTCAGGCAACCGG
>CAYXNH010000250.1:0-3878 GCA_964466135.1 uncultured Ardenticatenaceae bacterium
TCCCTTGTCGCCGGGACGAAGTTCGCACCGACGCCCACCACAAGATGCAAAACATTATAACACAATGCGTCATGGATTGTCAGCAAATTGGGAACCCATCAAATCATCGGCCCCACCCACCGCATATGCTGCACGCGCATGCACTGGTTCATCACCACATCCAGCCCGGCGGCGCGAGCGCGGGCGGCCGCGGCCTCGTCGACGATGCCGATCTGCATCCACACCGCTTTGGCCCCGATGGCGATGGCTTCGTCCACAATCGGCCCCACCTGGTCGCTGCGGCGGAAGATCTGCACCACGTCCACCGGCTCCGGCACGGCCGACAGCGAGGCATAGGCCGTCTCGCCCAGCGCCGTCTCCAGCCGGGGATTGACCGGAATGACGCGATAGCCCTGCACCTGCAAATAGGCCGGCACGGTGTGGGCCGGTCGCGTCGGG
Source organism: uncultured Ardenticatenaceae bacterium (assembly GCA_964466135.1). GTDB lineage: Bacteria > Chloroflexota > Anaerolineae > Promineifilales > Promineifilaceae > Promineifilum. The sequence goes on from CAYXNH010000250.1 coordinate 439, forward strand.
TCATCCGACAGGCCGACGGTGGCGATGGTGCGCGCCGTCCGCAAGATCTTCTCGATGGTTTGTTGCTCTTCGTAGCTCACGGGAATCCTCCGGCGTCATCGTCTCAGCCCCCGTCTCCCCAGCGCAAGGCCAGCATGGTCACATCGTCGAACGCCTCCGCCCCCTGGGTGAACTCGTCCATGGCCGCCTCGATGGCCGCCAGCGCCCCCTCGGCCGAATCGCCGTGGGCCGGCAGCAGCGCCTCCAGCCGCCCCAGGCCGAACTCCTCCTCCTGCGGGTTGCGGGCCTCGGTCACGCCGTCGGTGTAGGTGAACAGCATCTCCCCCGGCCGCAAGCGCGTCTCGCCCAGCGCGAACTTCAGCTCGGGCAGCAGCCCGATGGCCGGGCCGGTCGGCTCCAGCTCCTCGCGAATCACATGGCCGCCCCGCCCGTCCGCGCGGACGACCAGCGGCGGGTTGTGTCCGGCATTGACATAAATAAGCCGGCCGCTGTCGGGGTCGAGCACCGCGGCGAACATCGTGGCGAAGACATAGGCCTCGCTGTGGTTGGTCAGCAGATAGGCATTGGTCAGCCGCACCGCCTTCACCAGCGCCTCGCCGTCGATCAGGGGCAGCGGGGTCGCCGGGCGGCCCGGGTTCCCCTCCGGCAGCGCCTCGGCCTGGTAGTAGCTTTGCTGGAAATGGGCCCGGAACAGGCTGCGGATGATGGCCATGAACAGCGCGGCGGTGATGCCCTTTCCCACCACGTCGGCGATGACCAGCGCCAGATTGCCGTGCGGCAGCATGAAGACGTCGTAGAAGTCCCCGGCCACCTCCAGCGCGGGCCGGAAGCGGGCCACCACCTCCCAGCCGGCCGGCGCGGGCAGCTTCGCCGGCAGAAAGCTCAGCTGAATCTCGCGGCCGATCTCCAGCTCGCGCTTGAAGCGCAACAGCTGCGCCTGCCGCTCGTTCAGCAGCCGGTTGTTCAGCACCACGGCCGCCTGCGAGGCCAGCGATTCGGCCACCTGCTGATGATAGGCGTCGAACGGGATGATCTCGCCGTCCGGTGGGCGACGGCTGTTGACCAGCAGCAGGGTGCCCATCACCTGCCCGCTGCGCAAGGGCACGGCCAGCCCCGTCTGCGGCCGATAGGAACCGTCGCCTCCCAGCTCGCGCAAGCCGCTGGGGTGGAAGCGGGCCGCGTCGATGTCGGTCAAATTCACCGTCTCGCCCGTCAGGGCCACATAGGCCACCAGATTGTCATAGTTCGGCTCGCCCGTCTGCGGGTCGGCCAGCGGCAGATAGGCCAGCGGCTTGCCCGCGCCGGTCACGTTCTGGAGCGTGACGCCCAGCGAGTCGATGTGGATATAGATGGTGTGGAGCATGCCGTCGTCCTGGGCCAGGTAGAGCGCCCCGGCGTCGGCGTCGCAGATCTTGCGCGCCTCGGCCACGATGCGGGCCACCAGCGCGTCATACTCCGTCTCGGCCGACAGGGCCGCGCCGATGGGCAGGATGACCAGCCGCAGGTCGTCGGCGATCTTCTCGATCTCGTTGAACGCCTCCAGCGCGGTGCGGGCTTGCTCCTCCAGCAGCTTGCGTTGCAGGACGTTCTGCAGCCGGGCGCGCAGCAGGACATGGGAGTTTGGATGGGTGATATAGTCGCCCGCGCCCAACTCGACGCAACGCGCCAGCCGCTCCAGCGTCACCCGCAGCGAGGCGATAATGACCACCGGAACGGCCGCCGTGCGTTCGTCGGCCTGCCGCCGGCGCAGGAACGCATGGTCGTCCCGTTCGGCCGCCTCCAGGTCGAGCAGCACCACGTCGAACGGCCCCTCGACCAGTCGCTGCAGCGCCGCCGTCGCCTCCCCGGCGACCACCACCGCGTCCCAGCCCCAATCGCCGAACGGCCGAATCAGCCGCTCGCCCCGCGCCGGGTCATCGGTGACGACCAGAAAATGGCTGGAGGCTCGCGTCATCGTTCGCAGTCCCTCATTCGGCCTTCTTCCTTACTATAAAGACGCTGCGATTGACCGTCCCCGCCCGCTCATAGACGAAATCATCCACCCCCCACAAGGCCAGGTAGATGCCCAACCCCCCTTCCCCGCGCTCCTCCAATGGCTGGTCGAGGTTCGACGGCCGCGGGAACTCGCGCGGGTCAAACGGCGCGCCGGTATCCTCCAGGAAGATGCGCAACTCGTCCTCCCCGGTCTCGGCCCGGATGGTCAGGTCGCCCGCGATGCCCGCCCGCCGGTAGCCGTAGAGGACGATATTGGTGGCGATCTCGTCCACCGCCAGCGACAGCCGCCATCCGTCCGATTCGTCGAGGCCGAACCCGGCCGCGGCAAAGGTGACATAATCCAGCAATTGGCTCAAATTGTCCATATTGCCGGACACGGTTAAGGGTTCCAGATTCATCGTCCCACCAGAATGACCACCGAGCGCGCCTTGACCGGGATGGACTGCTGCGACGGCAGGAGCCGCTCGTCGCCGGGGGCGCAGATGCCCAGCGGGGCGTCATAGCCGGTGTCGGCGAACAGATGCCAGCGGCGGCCGTCGCGCGTCTCGGGCAGCTCGAACTCATGATCTTCCCAATGCATGTTCATGGCCACGTAAATATGGTCGTCGGGCATGCGGCCGGGCAGCAGGATGGCGTGCATGCCGCACAGCATGAATGCCAGCGTCCGGCTGCCGTCCGACCAGTCCGGCTCGTTGGCCCGCAGCCCATGCCACGAGATGTCGGGGCGGCCGCTGCTGATCATGTCCCGCTCGTGCAGATGATAGCGGCGACGCAGCGCGGGATGGGCCTTGCGGAAGGCGATGCAGTGGCGGAAGAAGTCGAACTGCCCGGCGTTGGCCTCCAGCAGCCGCCAGTCGATCCAGCTCAACTCGTTGTCCTGGGCGTAGGTGTTGTTGTTGCCCTGCTTGCTGCGGGCCATCTCGTCGCCCATGAAGATCATCGGCACCCCCTGGCAGACCATGAGGATGGCGATGGCGTTGCGCATCAGGCGGCGGCGCAGGGCCAAAATGCCCGCGTCGTCCGTCGGCCCCTCCTGCCCCCAGTTCCAGCTGTAGTTGTCGTTGGCCCCGTCGCGGTTGTCCTCGCCGTTGGCCAGATTGTGCTTCCCGGCATACGACACCAGATCGTTGAGCGTGAAGCCGTCGTGGCAGGTGACAAAGTTGATCGACGCCGTCGGTCCGCGCTCCAGGTACATGTGCGGCGAGCCTTTGATCATCAGGGACATCTCGCTCACCATGCCGCCGTCCCCCTTCAGATAGCGACGCAGCGCGTCCCGATAGCGGCCGTTCCATTCCGACCAGCGGCCGTAGGCCGGAAACGAGCCGACCTGATAGAGGCCGCCCGCGTCCCAGGCCTCGGCGATGAGCTTGGTGCGCCCCAGCACCGGGTCATAGGCCAGCGACTCGAGCAGCGGCGGGTTGGCCAGCGGGTTGCCCTCGGCGTCG
>CAYXNH010000251.1:0-3862 GCA_964466135.1 uncultured Ardenticatenaceae bacterium
CTGAGCCAGGCGGAGACGGCGCGCTGGTTTGTGGAGCATATGATCGCGCTCTATGACGCCGGGCTGCGGCCGGAGACGGAGGTAGCGGTGGTTAGGCGGCGGGTGAAGAGGGGGTAGGGGGCGCCGCAGGCCGCCGCACGAATCCATTATCGGAAAATCCACCCCTATGTGATAGCATACCCGCTGGCGGTCGCTGTCTCATCGTTATGTCTCGGGGCCGGAGGCGTTCGAACAGCCCTTCTGTCTGTTTTCCATGGCCTTTGACGATCGCATTATCATAACCCTGAAGTGCGCAACCCGAACAAATGTTATCTCTTGAAGATTTGAAACCCGGCTTGCGGGTGCAAGGTATTTTGCCGGATCAGCCGGTGACTGTCGTTGATGTCGGCTGGCACGGCTCCCAGGCGGTGACACTGATCTACAAGCGTGCCGACGGCCAGCCGCAGACCAGGATCCTCTATCGCCACGATGAAGAACTGTTGGATTTCGCCGGCAAGCAACAAGCCCGGCCTTTTGACGCCGACGGCGCGCTGTTCCGGTTGGCGACCGAAGCCTACCGGATTCACCTGGCCCATCTCTTTGATCCTGTCCTGGCCGTGCATACCTCGCTCATCGAGCCGCTGCCGCATCAGATCACGGCCGTCTACGAGGAGATGCTCAGCCGGCAACCGCTCCGCTTCCTGCTGGCCGACGACCCCGGCTCCGGCAAGACCATCATGGCCGGCTTGCTCATCAAGGAGCTTATGATTCGCGGCGATGTCAAGCGCTGCCTCATCGTCGCCCCCGGCAATCTGACCGCTCAATGGCAGGATGAACTCTGGTTCAAGTTTCAACTGACCTTTGAACTGCTCGGCCGCGAAGCCTTTGAGACGGCCGTCTCCGGCAACCCTTTCCAGGACAAGGACCTGCTCATCCTTCGCCTTGACCAGGCCGCCCGCAATGACGACTGGAAGTCGCGGCTCGAGAACAGCGAGTGGGACCTGATCGTTGTCGACGAGGCGCACAAGATGGCCGCCTCCATATGGGGCGGCGAGGTGAAGGCTACCCGTCGTTATCGCCTCGGCCAGATGCTCGGCCGGACCACGCGCCACCTGCTGCTCATGACCGCCACGCCCCACAACGGCAAGGAAGAGGATTTCCAGCTCTTTATGAGTTTGCTGGATCGCGACCGCTTCGAGGGGCAAGCCCGGACGGGGGAACCCGTCGAAACCGGCGACCTGATGCGTCGCATGCAGAAAGAGAGCCTCTACCGGTTTGACGGCCGGCGGCTCTTCCCCGAACGTCGAGCCTACACGGTCAACTATCCGCTTTCACCCGGCGAGCGGGCCTTGTACGATCGGGTCACCGAGTATGTTCAAACCGAGTTCAACCGCGCCGAGAAGTTGCAGTCCAGCCGGCGCGGCACTGTCGGCTTTGCCCTGACCGTGCTGCAGCGAAGGCTGGCCTCCTCGCCGGAAGCGATCTACCAGTCGCTCAGGCGACGCCGCGAGCGGCTGCAGAAGCAGCTGGATGAGCTGGACCAGTGGCGGCGGGCCGACCCCGAGCCTGACGATTCCGCATTCCCCATCGACAACACGTTCTGGCAGGACTTCGACGAGGCCACCGCCGAAGAAGCGGAGGAACTGGAAGAGCAGGTCCTGGACAGCGCCACCGCGGCCGTCACGGCGGCCGAACTGCAGGCCGAGATAGACATTCTCGCCAATCTGGAGCGCGTGGCCTACGAAGTCCGGCATCGCGGAGAGGATCAGAAGTGGCTGGAGCTGGCGACCTTGCTCCAGGACAACGAACACATGGTGGCTCCCAACGGCGGCCGCCGCAAGCTGGTCATCTTCACCGAGCACCGCGACACGCTGCGCTATTTGCACGACAAGATCGCCGTGCTGTTCGGCCGCGCCGAGAGCATCGCCGTCATCGACGGCGGCGTCAACCGCGAGAAGCGACGCGCCATCGAGGATCGTTTTCGCAACGACCCCGACGTGCACTACCTGTTGGCCACCGATGCCGCCGGCGAAGGCATCAACCTGCAGCGGGCGCATCTGATGGTCAACTACGACCTGCCCTGGAACCCCAACCGCCTGGAGCAACGCTTCGGTCGCATCCATCGCATCGGCCAGACCGAGGTATGCCACCTGTGGAACATGGTCGCCGGCGAAACCCGCGAGGGGTACGTCTACGAGCGGCTGCTGCGCAAGCTGGAGACGGAGAGCCTGGCGCTCGATGGTCGGGTCTTCGACGTGCTGGGCGAGCTGTTAACTGAAAGGCCTTTGCGGCAACTGCTTGTCGAAGCCATTCGCTATGGCGAGGACCCGGAAACCCGCGAGCGGCTGGCGCGGGCCGTGGACGATGCCGTCGATCGCGAACACATCCGCGAGCTGCTGGAATCCCAATCGCTGGCGGCCGATACCCTCGATCTGGCCCAGGTCCAGAAAATTCGTGCCGATATGGAGCGTTTCCAGGCGTTGCGCCTGCAACCCCATCACGTGCAGGCCTTCTTTCTGGAGGCATTCGCGCATCTTGGCGGCAAGATGAGCCACCGCGAGCCGGGCCGCTTTCAGATCAGCCACGTGCCGGCGATCATTCGCGAGCGAGCCGGGGAGCTGGGCACGGCCGTGCCGGTCCACCGTCAATATGAGCGCGTGACGTTCGACAAGGCGCAGATCAGTCCGGCGGGCCAGGTCGTGGCCGATTTCATCTGCCCCGGCCACCCGCTGCTGGACACGGTCGTCGATCTGATGCTGGAGCGCTATCGCGCGCTGCTGGAAACCGGCGCGATCCTGGTGGACGAGACCGACCCCGGCCGGGAGCCGCGCACGCTCTTCTTTCTGGAGCAACGCATTCGCGACGCCACCCAACAGGTCATCTCGCAAGAGGTTCACTTCGTCGAGGTCGACGCCGCGGGGCAGGTGCGCCTTGGCGGGTTGGCGCCCTATCTGAATTATCGTCCCCTGGAGGACGGCGAGAACGACCACGGGATCGACCTGGCGGCCGCGGCCCTCAGCGGCAGCGACGCCGTCCAGCCGGCCACGAGTCATGCCATCCTGGAGCTGACCCCGCGCCATCTGGAGCGGGTGCGCGCCCGGCGCGAGGAGCTGATCGGCAAGACGGAGCGCGCCGTGCAGAAGCGGCTCACGGCCGAGATCAACTATTGGGACCGCCAGGCGCGCGACCTGCGCCAAAAGGCCGAGGCGGGCAAGCCGGGGGCGCGGCTGAACGCCGACCAGGCCGAGCGGCGGGCTAATGATCTGGCTCGCCGCCGCGAGGCGCGCATGGCCCAGCTGAAGCTGGAGAGGCAGATCGCCGCCGACCCGCCGGTGGTCATCAGCAGCGCGCTGATCGTGCCCATCGGCCGCCTGCTGGGCGAACGAACTCCGGCCGAGCTAATCGACACGCGCATCACCGAACAGGCGGCGATGCAGGTCGTCATGCGGGCGGAGATCGCTCTGGGCAACCACCCCCAGGACGTCAGCGCCGGCAAGTTCGGCTATGATATTGAGAGCCTGGACCCGCGCTCCGGTCACATGCGCTTCATCGAGGTGAAGGGGCGGCGGCCGGGGGCGGCCACGGTGACCGTGACCCGCAACGAGATCCTGTGCTGCATCAATTCGCCGCAGCAGTTCATCCTGGCGCTGGTGGCGGTGGACCATGGGCGGGCGGCCGCGCCACGCTATGTGCGCACGCCGTTCCGCGAGGAGCCGGGCCTGCATGTGACCAGCGTGAACTATGACCTGCCGGCGCTGTTGGAGAGGAGCGAGGAACCGGCGTAGAATAACTGCAGAGATGACACGGAGGTACATGGGGATGACACGGAGGTACACGGAGATGCACGGAGATACACGGAGATACACGGAGGTGCACGGAGATG
>CAYXNH010000252.1:0-3680 GCA_964466135.1 uncultured Ardenticatenaceae bacterium
ACGACCCCGAGGTGCCGCCTGTCCTGCACGCGACCGCTGATGCCTACAAGGCCGCGAAAGGGACCAGTGTCAACCACTTCTACGAAAAGCTCTTGTTGCTGAAGGACCGCATGAACACCGTGACGGGGCGCATGCTCGCGCAGGAGCGACACCGGTTCATGGCGTCCTTTATCGAGCGTTTCCTCGAGGAGTGGAACGTGGGCGAGGGCTCAGCCCATGGTCCAGCAGTGCTTGTGGAGGCCAGCAGCGACGCATCAGGCGGGAATGAACTTCGTTCCAGTGGATCGCGTTCGTAACCGCTTACCGACGTCAATGTTTGGAGCGACTTCTTCCGTCAGGAATGCATACCAGTCGTCTGTCGTCATCGTCTCCGGAGATTCGGCGCGCAGACGATAAAAGGGAAGTCCAACGAGACCGAAAATCGCGTTCTTCATCTCATCGCGGGTCTTGATTTCGGGCCGATCATGATATGAGCTATCGAGCTCGAACGCGGCAACGGGATCCCCTTCATCCGGCACGATCAGCACCGCATCGACCCGGGAGTTCTTTGCGTAGGCCCACGTCGACTTACCGACGAGCTCACGCAGGCGACTGAACTCGATCATCTGGTCAAGTGGATAATTCGGCAGCGCAAGTAGCGCGGGAAATCTCAGCGACAAGGCCTTGAGAAACGCTCTCTCCTGGCTACTCCTGAAAACCGAACGCCGGATTCCCATTGCGTCGGACGCGTTTGGATCGCCGAAGCGCATAAGCGTGCTGCTGACAACGCGCCGCACCTCAATGACGGGCTCGGAAAGAGCCTTGGCTGCTTCCAACTGCTTTCGATTGGTATTTTGGCGTCGTTCGGACCAACGTCGATGCTCGTCGCGAAGTGTCCTCGCGATAGCGTGCAACGCGCTTGAATCCAGGCGTTCCGCGAGGCCGAGGACGGTCGAGTAAGGAGCTGATATCTCGCCAGCGAGAAGTAGATGCTCATACTCAGTCAGTAGATCCTCTGCGGCTTGCGGTGCTTCCAGGAGGAGACATAAGGCCTCGCCGGCGAGGGCCTTCAAGTAGTCGTCGTTCCTCCGGAAAACCTGAACCTCACCGTCGAGAAATAAAGTGACAAAGGCGGCATGCTCCCGCCGATGCAGATGCCCACGCAACGTCCGAATGACGCTTGCTTTATCCCTTGTCTGCACGAAGTCTCGTCGTCTAAGTCGTCAGAATCGAGTGGGAATGGTACGTGTCGGCGCGCCCATTGTCACTCATAGAGCGTCGCCTCATAGAGGCCACACTCCTAGCATCAGTCGAAAATCCATTTCCGACTGCTGTGACTTCTTCCTCCGACCCCAGGGTCCTCTTCGGTAAGCACCTTGCCGAGCTTCGCCGAAGCCGCGGATGGTCCCAGGAATACCTCGCGCTTGAGAGCGGTCTCGCGCGGAGTTACTTAGGCGGCGTTGAGCGTGGACAGCGGAACATCGCGCTTCTGAACATCATTCGCTTGGCAAACGCGCTGGAGCTCCCACCCTCTAAGCTTCTTGAGTTCGAAGATCGCAACGGCGGCCGTGTTGCATCGGGCCTGAGTTAGAGATCAATCGAGGGCCCGCACACCAGCATCAGGACCAGGCGATGCGGTGACCGCGCTCTGTTGCCTTGTGGCGTTCATCATCGTCGCCATGGAGGTATAGGCTCGTGGTTGAGATTGACTCGTGGCCTAAATTATCGCGGACGAACCGCAAGTCGACCTCGGCGCCTGCCATGTTCGAACCGGCCGTGTGACGTAGCCAGTGCGCCGAAGCCGCACGCAGTGCGTTTGCCCGCGACACAAACTCATCGCCACGCCCCTCAACTCGCTTCGCTGCACGCTCAAAGACTTCTTTCACGACTAGATGCACGGCCCCGCGCGTCAGAGCCCGACGCTGTCCGCCGATTGGGAGGAGGAGGGGGGTCGGCTCGCCTGGAACTGGATAGGGCGCCAACGCGTACTCCCGGCGGTAGCGCACCAACTCCATCATCAGTTCGTTCGTGGCAGGGACGATCCTCGTCTTCTCACCTTTGCCCGTTACTTCAAGCCACCAAAGGTCGTCCCCGTTTCGGTCACGCCGGGAAAAGAAGCACCCCATGGTGTTGTTCGTGACCTCCGTGATACGAAGGCCGCACAGGTAGAGCAGACTAAAGAGCCAGCGCACGCGGAAGTAATGCTCGCGCTCGCGATCCGTCTCGTTTGGCATCGATTCGATCGATGCCTTGACTTCCACCCAGGTAGGCTCATCGAGGAATCGGGTTATCCGGGGCTTCGACCGCCGCTGGCGCTGTCGAGAGAGGGATAGTGGATTGCCGGCAAGGTACCCAGCATTCACAAGCCAGGCGAACATCGTGTTCAGGATGACAATCGCTTGTCGCTGACTGCTGGCAGACAGCGGCCCAGAGAACGGTCTCCAGGCAGGATCGTTTCGCGGCCATTTGCGGCCTTTGGCCATGACCCAGCGTGCAACGGGCTGTGGGTCTGAGAGAAACCGCCTGTACAACAACAGATCCTCGTGACTGAGGCTGGAAAGGGGTTTACCCAACTCCGTGACCGTCCAGAGGAGGAGGCGCTCAGCCTCCTTGCGGTAGCTGTCGAACGTCGTTCGGGTGTCGACAAAGCGGGCGAGCCACGCTCTGACGGCATCGACGTCGTTCTGCGCTGAAATCTGCGGCCGACCGCCAACGGCGCGGTTATTACCGACACTTCCGTTGAGTTCGCTTGGCAAGTTGACCAGTTCCAACGGGCCGAACGCGTTTCGGGGCATCAAATTCACGAGGGTCACATCCAGAACGGCGGATTCCGCACGTTACTACACATTATAGGAATAATGTCTAAAGTTAATGATCATACGGGCAGCACTGACCGGTTTCCGGACTGGTCCGTCTGTTTTAGTTGATTCCACCGCCAAGGCAGCTACCATCCTGACTTTGGTCAAAGATCCGAGCCAAAAAATGAGCCGTAGCTCCGTTGTTACATACGAGCATGTCCGTCAGGCCTGCTACGAGATCCTCGCCAAAGGGGAACGACCAACCCGTCCAGCCGTCCAGGAGCTGCTTTCCACTGACCGGTATGTTGGCCAGAAAGGCAGCAACGCCGTCGTCCAGAACCACATTCAAGAGTTCTGGAGTGCCATGGCAAACACGTTGCAGGTGCCCGTGCGGGCGGTGGACGGGATCCCCGAGGCCTTCGTAACGATCATCGATCGCGCACTTGGCGATATGGTGCAGGTTGCTAAGAGACTTGCTGAGGAGGGCCTCAGGGAGCGAGAGGCCCATCTGGACAAGCGATCCAGAGAAATGGAGGCAACCGTTCAGGAGGCGAACGAGCGTGCCCTCGAATCCGATCAGCTCCGCCTACGCATGGAGAGTGAGGTCGCGGCCTTGAAAATGAGGATCGGAGACCTGGAGGCCAACCTTGCGGAGTGTCAGAGGAAGCTGGCGGAAGAGTCGCATAGGGTCCTTGAGCACCAGCGCACGATCGACGAAAAGGATGCCGAGCTCGTGCGCCAGTTCTCCTCGCTGGACGCGGCGAGACTTGCCATCGAGCAAACTAATGAACATCACCGCCTGGAGACCCATCGGCTGTTGCAGCAACTGGACAACGAACGTCAAGCTGCCAGCAAGGAACGGAGGCAACAGAACGAAGAGGTAGAGCGCGCACGCAAGGACGC
>CAYXNH010000253.1:0-3667 GCA_964466135.1 uncultured Ardenticatenaceae bacterium
GTCACGGTGACCATGCCGCTCTCGACGTGCATGTGGGCGTCGCACAGGCCGGGGATGAGGTAGCGCTGTTTGGCTTCGATGAGACGAGTGTTTGGCCCGATGGTGTGGCTCGCGTCCGGGCCGACGTAGGCGATGCGACCGCCGATGATGGCAACGTCGGTGCCGGGCAGAATCTCGCCGCTGTGGACATTGACCCAGCGGCCGTTGCAGATGACGGTATCGGCATGTTTGCGCCCCATCGCCACAGCGACGAGGTCCTGTGTCATTTCATGCCGGAGCTTGCGATTTGTCATGTGGTACCCCCGTGTGAATGGCTCTATTATAGCCCAGGGGATGACTTCACTCAATCGAACAGCCTCAGATCGACCGGCGGCTCATACAAAAACACGGAGGACAGGGTTTCCCCTTGTCCTCCGTGATTCAATCGGAAAGGCTCGATAGAGCGCAGAGCCTACTTTGCGGGCATAGCCGGCGGCAGGCTTTTCAGGTAAAGCCAGACCGCCTCGATCTCAACATCATTCATATGTTGGAATGCCGGCCAGGGCATCGCCTCGGGGCTGATCTCCGTGCCTTCCGGCGTCACGCCGGTTCGCAACACGGTCTTGAAGTCATCCAGGGTCCAGTTCGCCAGCGCCCCGGACGGGGTCAAGTTGGCCGCGGGAGTCCCGCCGGGTTCCAGGCTGGGGCCGCCGGCCATGTTGGGATAGTGACAACCCTGGCAGGTAGTCGCCATATAGGCGCCATATTCCACCGAAGCCGAGGGAGGTACAGAAGCGGGATGCGTGGCTGTTTGGTCAATCCCGTCGGCCGACAGCAACGGCAACTGCCCCGCCATAAACAACACACGTCCCAACGGGCCTACCTTGGGTTTCGGATGCTCGCGATCGACGGGCGGCACCGTTTGCAGGTAGGCGATCATCTGACCCAGTTGCTCATCGCTCAGGGCCGAAAACTCATTGCTGGGCATGATCATGACGCCTTTACCGTTCGGTTTAACGCCATGGCGAATGGCTCGATCCCAGTCCTCAACGGTGTATTGCGCCGTCGCGCTGCCCGCTCCGGAGGTCAGGTTCGCGCTAGAGAAAGTGCCCAGCGCAGGATCATCGATCATCACCGTCCCGCCCAGGTCGGGGGTATGACAACCATTGCAGCCGCGAATCGTGATCAATCGGCCGCCTTCCGCAATTCCAGCCGCATCAGTAGGGATCGTAATCGGCTGAACGGCCACGTCATAACTCTTGTTGAGGCGCGATCCGCTGATGGCAAAGACGCCGGTCGCTGCCACAAGTCCAATCGCAATGAGGACAACCAACAGAATACCCAACCATTTCAATAGTTTTTTCACGGTTCTATCTCCAGAATGTGTCGATATCGAATGTCACAATGCATTCCGGCTCCACCGCCCGCGAACAGGTAACTTGCCTCGTCTAAACAACAGGCTCGGTCAATAGGTAGAGTTGCCTCCTCGGAGATTTGTTGCGACTCAGCTCGGTCCTCCAGAATAAAATATCGATGCCTGCCGGATATTACGGGTTGCTCCATTCCTGGAGCACCCCACCGCGCCGGCGGATCGACAATTTGAAGAGACCATATACTGGATGGTTCCATCTCCGTAAACTCTTTGCAATCTGTGGAATCTGTGGAATTTTTACCAGGCGCTAAAACGGCTTGAACATCATGAGCCACAGGATGACGGCGATGCCGCCAAAGCCGATAACAGCCATCGATACGGCCGGGGTATTGGCCAGGAGAGCTTCGATCTCCTCGGCCGAAGCCGGTTCGACGGGTGGTTGAATCTTCCCGCGATCGTACCAGACCATGCCCAGCGCTTTCCGTAACCGGGTGTAATATTTGCTGCCCACGACGGACATGGCGACGGTGATGCCGATGAGCAGGGCCAGCGATAGCCAGATCCAGCCATGGCCCCACCATTTGCCCATAAACCCGCCGACGATGCCGCTAAGCATGAGCAGGAGCAACGAACCGAAGAGCGCCTGATAGACACCCTTATCGGCGTAGATCCCCAGCCAGGCCCGCGCCAGGGCGGGATCGCGCTGGTTGCGCAACCGCAAGGTAACGATGCTGCTTACGCCATGGACCACGAGGAAAACGAAGGTCGCAAGAACATGGATATAAACCATCCATTCATACATACGTCAAACACCTCAATTGCAATTGGGCGGAACGAAAACGATGTTCGTCCCGCGGTTGTCATCATGTACCGGTTCCCTCAAGTAACCGGCTTTTCAGGTTGAGGGTCTGCCAAGTCAGCGCGAACAGGGGTGGCTTGGTGGACGACACCGCCGGATGTTCCGGCGACAATTTCGGATTATAAAAACAGAAATATAAGGTGTGCAACTATTTATCAGGGTTTTTAAGTCATAGATTTCAATCGGGGAATGGCTCCAAATTTCGCGGGTATTGCAGATCTCCAGGGATAATCCGGAGTGCTTACCCACCCTCACACCTTGTGCTCGTTATTCCAGGCTTCCCTGGCGCGAATGGCCGCCTGGGCGCGGTCGGCCACTTGCAGTTTGTTGAAGATGTTCGAGGCATGGTTACGGACGGTTTTGAGGCTGATCGTCAGTTCTTCGGCGATCCGGGCGTTGGAATAGCCCCGCGCGATTAGTCGCAACACTTCCTTTTCACGCTCCGTCAGCTCCTGAAAAGCCTCCGGCGGTGTGACGCGCGGTGCGGTAGTGAAGAAGTCCATCAAACGGGCGGCGATGGCCGGGCTGAAGATGGCCTCTCCCCGGCTGACGGCCTGAATGGCGCGCATCATCTCCAGCTCGTCGGCGTCCTTGAGTACATAGCCACGCGCCCCGGCTCTCAGGGCGGCGAATACGGACTCGTCGTCCTCGAATAAGGTGACGACCAGGATTCGCGTTTCCGGGTTGGCGGACATGAGCGACCGGATGGCCGTCAGGCCGCCGCCTTCGGGCATCTGCAAGTCCATCAGCACGACATCGGGCTGGAGGGACAGCGCCTGCTCTACTGCCTCTTTGCCGGTCGTCGCCTCGCCCACTACCTCGGTTTCAGGCATCGAAACCAGCAGCGTGCGCATTCCCTTGCGAAACAGGGGATGGTCGTCGGCGATGAGGATCCGCAGCGGCGTCACGACTGAACCTCGTTGATCGGCAAGGTCGCCGTGATTAAGGTCCCGGCTCCCGGCGTCGATGAAATTTCGCACCGGCCGCCCAACTCGGCCGCCCGTTCGCGCATGGAGATCAACCCGACGCCGCTCCTGCGCCGAATCTGAAAGCCCGCGCCGTCATCCCATACCTCAACCCGCAGATCGCCGTTGGCCCGGATGCGAACGACCGCCTGCCTGGCCTGGGCATGATGGAGGATGTTGGCCAGTCCCTCCTGAACGATTCGATAGGTGGCGACCTCGACTGCCGCGGGCAAAGATGGCAGGTCGGCCGGCGCGTCTATTTGAACGTTCAGGCCGGGCGAACCCTGTCCATCACTCCGCCCCAGTTTGGCCGCCATGACCTGGAGTGCCGGCACAAGCCCCAGATCGTCCAGCGCCGGCGGGCGCAACTCATTGACCACGCGTCGAACGTCATCGATCGTTGTCCGGATGTCGGCCTGCATCTCGTCGGCTAACCCCTCGGCCGCGGCCGGATCTTCGCGGATCATGCGCCGCAAGACCCGCGCCTCCAGG
>CAYXNH010000254.1:0-3648 GCA_964466135.1 uncultured Ardenticatenaceae bacterium
CAGCGCCCACACTTCCATCTCGCCAAAACGCTGGCCACCGAATTGGGCCTTGCCACCTAACGGCTGCTGCGTTACCAGGGAGTACGGGCCGGTGGAGCGAGCATGGGCCTTGTCCTCAACCAGGTGGGCCAGCTTCAGCATATGGAGAACGCCGACGGTCACCGGCTGATCAAACGGCCGGCCGGTCTTGCCGTCAAACAGTCGTTCCTTGCCCAACGTCGGCAGCGGGATATGGGTATGGGTCGTAATATCATTGGACCGAGCGATCATCGCATCAATGTCGGCCGTCTCCGGGTCAAGCTTGACTTCCTCGGGCAGCATATCACCATATTTCTCGAGGATCATGGTGTACCATTCGCGGACGGTCACTTCGACCGCCTTGCCCTCGATTTCCAGCCAATGCGCCTTCACGAGACCTTCGGCATGTTCGGGGAAAATCTCATCCGGATTCCAATCACGACCACGCAGCCACTCCCGGACAGTCGCCCGGCGAGCGTAGTTCTCATCGATCTCCAGCTGGGCGGCATCGTAGCCGAGGTCGCTCAACCAGGCGACGATGAACATGCGGCGAGCGTGATCATCGTTCTCGACCTGTGTCGTATCGTATCCAATCTCCGCCAACCAATCCCAGGCCCATTCGCTGGCCACATCCCAGGCATGGTCGATGAGCCAGGCGCGGCCCAGCTCAGCCGAAATCTCATGCTCCGTCGCGCCGTCGAACACCGGAGTGATGGCCCGGAAGCCGATGCGGCTGGCGGCCCAACCCAGATGCGCCTCCAGAACCTGGCCGATATTCATACGACCGGGAACACCCAACGGGCTGAGGATGATATCGATCTGGCGGCCGTCGTCGAGATAGGGCATGTCCTCGACAGGCACGATCTTGGAGATGACGCCCTTGTTGCCGTGCCGGCCGGCCATCTTGTCGCCCTCGGATATCTTGCGCCGTTGGGCGACGCTGACGCGAACCATCGTCTCCACTCCGGCCGGGAGGTCACGGTCATGCTGCCGGTCAAAGACCTGCACATCGACGACCTTGCCGCGCGCGCCATTGGGAAGACGCAGGCTGGAGTCCTTCACCTCGCGGGCCTTGTCGCCAAAGATCGCTCGCAGAAGCTTTTCCTCAGGGCTGAGTTCTTTCTCGCCCTTGGGCGTGATCTTGCCGACCAGGATGTCATTCTCATTGACATCCGCGCCGACGCGGATGATGCCGCGCTCATCGAGGTCCTTCAGGGCTTCTTCGCTGACGTTGGGAATGTCATAGGTGATCTCTTCCGGTCCCAGCTTGGTATCGCGGGCTTCGACTTCATGCTTCTCGATATGAATCGAGGTGAAGCGATCCTGGCGAACCATCGACTCGCTGACCAGAATGGCGTCCTCAAAGTTGCCTCCTTCCCAGGAGAGGAAGGCCACGACGACGTCCTGGCCCAATGCCAGCTCACCGTGGTGGGTTGAGGAGCTATCGGCCAGCACATCCCCGATCTGAACGCGCTGACCGCGATAGACGATGGGATGCTGATCGATGCACGTGCTCTGATTGGAGCGATTGTATTTGCGCAAGTTGTAGGTGCGAAGTCCGTTCTCGCCGGCCACCACAATCTGGTCGCCGGAGACACTGATGACCTCGCCCGGCTGGTCGGCCAAAACAACCTGGCCGGAGTTCAGCGCGGCCTGCTCTTCCATTCCCGTGCTGACGATCGGGACGTCGGGCTGCAACAACGGCACAGCCTGGCGCTGCATGTTCGAACCCATCAGCGCCCGGTTGGCGTCATCATGCTCCAGGAAGGGAATCAACGCCGCCGATACACCGACGATCTGCCGCGGGGCCACGTCCATGAAGTCAACGCGCTGCACAGACGTAAAGCGGAATTGCTGGTTTCGGCGGGAGGATACACGCGCCGAGGCGAATTGACCGCGCTCGTCGATCTTGGCGTTGGCCTGAGCGATGGTGTAGCGGTCCTCCTCGTCGGCCGACATATAGAGAACCTCGTCGGTCAGGAAGGGCGTCACCTGCACTTCCTCGATACCGGCGTCGCGCATGGCCTTGACATGGTCGGCTGTGATCGTCTCGCCCTTGGAGACAATGATCTCGCCCGTGGCCGGGTCGGTGACGTTGACAAAGGCGTCGTGATTGACCAGTTCATCGCCGACCGCCAGCTTGTTCAGAACGCGACGATAAGGAGTCTCGATGAAACCGTACTTGTTGACACGACCGTAGGTCGCCAGGCGGCCGATCAGACCGATATTCGGCCCTTCCGGCGTCTCGATGGGGCAGATGCGGCCGTAATGGCTGTGGTGGACGTCGCGCACCTCAAAGCCGGCGCGCTCGCGACGCAAACCCCCGGGGCCAAGGGCTGACAGGGTTCGTTTGTGAGTCAGCTCGGCCAGCGGATTGGCTTGCTCCATGAACTGGCTGAGTTGCGAACTGCCGAAGAACTCGCGAATGGCAGCCACAACCGGCCGGATGTTAATCAGGGCGATGGGCGTGACATTGTCGCTTTCACGAATCGACATGCGCTCGCGAACCACGCGTTCCATCCGGCGCAAGCCGACACGCAGTTTGGCCTGAATCAACTCGCCGACCGTCTTCACCCGCCGGTTGCCCAGATGGTCGATATCATCCGGCCCTTCCTGACCATTGTTAATCAGGATCATATGGCGAACGAAGTTGACGATATCATGCTGGGTGATCGTGCGATGGGTCAGCGGCACGATCGACTGCAAGTTGAGCCGCTTGTTGAGCTTGTAGCGCCCAACGGCCGCCAGGTCATAGCGACGGCTGTCGTAAAGTTGCTCCTGCAAAAATTGGGAGGCGTTGTCCAGAGTCGGAGGATCGCCAGGGCGCATGCGTCGGTAGAACTCAATCAGCGCCTGCTCCGGAATGGATTTGCCCTCGTCCCAATGAGGCTCCTGCTCAATGCTGCCCTGAATGTAGAGATGCTCGCCGTTGGTATCGACATCGGCGAAAAGCGAAAGCAGTTCCTCGTCAGTCCCCTCATTGATAAGAGGATTGCCCAGGCCGTCGGGAATGGCGGCCATGGCGCGCAGGAAGAGCGTCACCGGGACCGTTCGCTTGCGGTTGAACTTCACGGTGAGATAGTCGGTCTTGCGCGTCTCGAACTCCATCCAGGCGCCGCGGTCGGGGATGAGCTTGCCCATGGCCAACGGCCGTCCGGTCGTGCGCTCTTCCTCAACTTCGAAGTACGCGCCCGGCGAGCGGATCAGCTGGCTGACCACGACGCGCTCCGTGCCGTTGATGATGAATGTACCGGCAGGGGTCATGAGCGGGAAATCGCCCATGAAAATATCCTGCACGATGGGTTGGTCCTGCTCGGTGCTATGAAGCATAACCCGAACGTAGAGCGGCGCGGCGTAGCTCATGTCACGCTCGACACACTCCTCGACATTATACTTCGGCTCATCGAACCAATATTTCAGGTCAAACCCTTCAACTTCCTTGCGTTTGCTGGGAAAATAAAGCTTCAGGTCGCCGTTAAAACTTTCGATGGGAGAAATCTCATCAAAAAGCTCCGCCAACCCTTCATTCGTAAATTGCTCGAACGAGCGCAACTGAACGTCGATCAGAGTCGGCAGCTCCATCGGATGGGTTGTTCGCGCATAGCTTTTGGTATACATGCTGGACATACT
>CAYXNH010000255.1:0-3601 GCA_964466135.1 uncultured Ardenticatenaceae bacterium
GCCCCATCAACACCGCCAAGCGCCGCCCCTTGCAGCGCACCGCCCCCGGCGTCGTTGAGCGTCGCGGCGTCGATACGCCGGTGCAGACCGGCATCCTGGCCGTCGACTCGATGTTCGCCATCGGCCGCGGCCAGCGCGAACTCATCATCGGCGACCGCCAGACGGGCAAGACGGCCATCGCCCTCGACACCATCATCAACCAGAAGGGCCAGAACATGGTCTGCATCTACGTCGCCATCGGCCAGCGCGCCGGTCAGGTGGCGCAGGTTGTGGCCACGCTGGAGAAGTACGGCGCGATGGATTACACCACCGTCGTCATGGCCGGCGCGGCCGACCCCGCCCCGTTCCAGTATTTCGCCCCCTACGCCGGCTGCGCCATCGGCGAGGAGTTCATGGAGAACGGCCAGGACGCACTGGTGGTCTATGACGACCTGTCCAAGCACGCCTGGGCCTACCGCCAGATGTCGCTCATCCTGCGCCGCCCCCCCGGCCGCGAGGCTTACCCCGGCGACATCTTCTCGCTCCACAGCACCTTGCTGGAGCGCGCCGTCCGCCTGCGCGATGAGTTCGTCATCGTCGAGAAGGGCACCGAAGTGACGGCCAACACCAGGGGCGTCGACGGCCAGGTCTACTTCGGCAACCTCGTTGACGAGGAACTCCACAAGGCGTTCGAGGCCCTGGGCGAAGGCGCCAAAGACAAGTACGAAGCCAAAAAGATCCCCGGCACCGGCGGCTCGCTGACCGCCCTGCCGATCATCGAGACGCTGCTGGGCGACGTGTCGGCCTATATTCCGACCAACGTCATCTCCATCACCGACGGCCAGTTGTTCCTGGAGACCGACCTGTTCAATGCCGGTCAGCGCCCGGCCATCAACGCCGGCCTGTCGGTGTCGCGCGTCGGTTCGGCGGCCCAGACCAAGGCCATGAGCAAGGCCTCCGGCACGCTGAAGGGCGACCTGTCGCAGTTCCGCGAGCTGGCCGCCTTCGCCTCGTTCGGCTCCGACCTGGACGCCTCGACCAAGCGCCAGTTGGCCCGCGGCGAGCGCCAGATGGAGCTGCTGAAGCAGCCGCAATACCAGCCCATTCGCGCCGACCACGAGGTCTTCATGATCTACGCCGGCACGCGCGGCTTTCTCGATGACGTCGAGACCAGCCAGGTGCAACGCTGGAAGGCCGAGTTCAGCCGCTTCATGGACACCACCTATCCCGAAGTCGGCCGCCGCATCATCGACACCGGCAAGTGGAACGAGGAGACCGAGAACGCCATCAAGCAGGGCATCGTCGATTTCAACAACACGTGGAGTAACGGATAACGAATGACGAGTGACGAATTCGCGATTCGTAATTCGTAATTCGTAATTCGTAATTCGCATTAAGCCATGGCAACTGAACGCGAACTCAACAAACGCATCAAGAGCGTCAAGAATATCTCCCAGGTGACGAGCGCCCTGGCGGCCGTGTCCGCCTCGAAGGCCAGCCGCGCCCAGCGTCAGGCCGAGGCCACCCGCAACTACGCCCAAAAGGCGTTCGGGATCATCCAGCACCTGGCCACCCAGCCCGGGGCGTCGGCCACCACCCACCCGCTCATGACCGCCCGCGAGGAAGTCAAGAGCATCGGTCTGGTCCTCATGACCAGCGACCGCGGCCTGGCCGGTTCCTATAACGTCAACATGATCACCCTGGCCGAGCGCTTCCTGGCGGCCGCCAACATGCCGACCAAGGTCATCACCGTCGGCCGCAAGGCGCGCGACGCGATGGTCCGGCGCGGCTACGATGTCGTCGCCGCCTTCGACCGCATCCCCGACCCGCCCGCCTTCCTGGACATCACCGCCGTGGCCCGCGTGGCCATCGACGGCATGCTCAACGGGGAGTTCGACCAGGTGTTCATCGGCTACAGCGAATACATCAACCTGGTCACCCGCCAGCCGGTCATCCAGCAGCTGCTGCCGCTGCGCCCGGCCGACCCAAGCCAGCTGCCCGGCGGCGAATACGTCAGCGGCGTGGACGCGGTGAAGGCGACGCAACAATCCTACACCTATGAGCCGAACGCCGAACTGCTGCTCGACGACATCGTGCCGCGCTTCACCCGGCTGCAGGTCTACCAATCGCTGCTGGAGGCATTGGCCAGCGAGCACAGCGCGCGCATGGTCGCCATGAACAACGCCACCGACAACGCGGCCGAACTGGTCGATATCCTGACGCTGGAGCGCAACAAGGCGCGCCAGGCCAGCATCACCAGCGAGATCCTCGACATCGTCGGCGGCGCCGAGGCATTGAAGAATATGTAACGCCGGTTTCATGACCGGCTATGGACAAATCGGAATGATACGCTACCGGTCAAGCGGCCGGAGCTACACTTGATCTGGAGGATATTGCATGGCAACAGGAAAAATCACCGCCATCCGGGGCGTCGTCGTAGACGTTGAGTTTCCCGAAGGAGACCTGCCGGAGATCTATGAGGCGCTCCACGTCGAGGCGCCGCAGGGCCAACTGGTCCTCGAAGTGCAGCAACACCTCGGCGGCGGCGACGTTCGCACGGTCGCCATGGGCTCCACCGACGGCGTGCCGCGCGGTCGGACCGTGGTCGGCACCGGCTCGCCCATCAAGGTGCCCGTCGGCCCCGTGACCCTCGGTCGCATCTTCGGCGTCACCGGCGAGGCCGTCGACGGCCGCCCCACGCCCAAATCCGACATCTATTACCCCATCCACCGCCCCGCGCCCGAATTCCAGGACCAGTCCACCGTCATCGAGACGTTCGAGACCGGCCTCAAGGTCGTCGACCTGCTGGCCCCGTTCATCAAGGGCGGCAAGACGGGCATCTACGGCGGCGCGGGCGTGGGCAAGACGGTTACCATCGCCGAACTCATCCGCACGGTGGCCCAGGAGCATGAGGGTGTGTCCGTGTTCGCCGGCGTGGGCGAGCGCACCCGCGAAGGCACCGACCTGTATTACGAAATGCAGGAGTACGGCGTGCAGGACTCCGTGGCCATGGTTTTCGGCCAGATGAACGAGACCCCCGGCGTGCGTTTGCGCGTAGCCCTGACCGGTCTGACGATGGCCGAGTATTTCCGCGACGAAGGGCGCGACGTGCTGTTGTTCATCGACAACATCTTCCGCTATGTGTTGGCCGGCTCCGAGATGTCGGCGTTGCTGGGCCGTATGCCCAGCGCCGTCGGCTACCAGCCCACGCTGGCGGCCGAGATGGGGGCGCTGCAGGAGCGCATCACCTCCACCCGGCGCGGCTCCATCACCTCCATGCAGGCCATCTACGTCCCCGCCGACGACTACTCCGACCCGGCTCCGGTGGCCACGTTCGCCCACCTCGACGCCATCATCACCCTGGAGCGCAGCGTCTTCGCCCGCGGCATCTTCCCCGCCGTCGATCCGCTGGCTTCGTCCAGCCGCGCCCTCCAGCCCGACGTCGTGGGCGAGCTGCACTATCGCACCGCCCGCGAGGTGAAGCAGGTGCTCCAGACCTACAAGGACCTGCAGGACATCATCGCCATCCTCGGCATCGACGAGTTGAGCGAAGACCAGAAGCTGCTGGTGGCCCGCGCCCGCAAGATCGAGCGCTTCCTGGGCCAGCCGATGTTCGTGGCCG
>CAYXNH010000256.1:0-3569 GCA_964466135.1 uncultured Ardenticatenaceae bacterium
CGGCTGCGATAGACCTGGAAGCCCATGTCGCCGAAGACGCGGTAGAGGTCGCGCAGGGTCTGGGTGATGATGTGGAGCCGGCCTTCGGCCGGCTTGCGGCCGGGCAGGGTCACATCAAGCGCCCCCGCGGCCATCTGCGCCTGCAATTCGGCGGCTTCGGCCAGGGCCAGCTTCTCGCCATAGGCGGCCTCTAGCTCGGCCTTGATCTCGTTGAGGCGACGGCCGAAGGCGGGTCGCTCCTCCGCGCCAAGCGTGCCCATATTGCGGGTCATCAGGTAGACGGCCCCCCTCTTGCCCAGGGTGTCGCGATACCAGGCCTCCAGCGCCTCGCGCCCCGCGGCCGAAGCCAGGGCGGCGGCCGCTTCCTTATAGGTATTCTCCAGTGCGGTGATCATAAGCGTCTCCAGAGATTTTATCCGCGGATCATACTAATTGTCTTTTCCAACAAAAAAGACGCGGGTCGCGCCGCGTCTTGGGTGATTCTCTGCCGCGAGCCTTGCTCAAGCGGAACAGAGCGTCTCGGCCGTCGCGGCGCGGAGCTTGTTCGCAAAAGCAAAGCTGAAAAACGAGCCTGAACGGTGTGCGTTCATGATGTCGGGAGAGTATCACTCCGCCCGATGCTTGTCAAGATTTCGCATTGTCACCGAAATTACCACCTTGGCCTAGTAAAGGATGGCCCATCCACTAAGAAGTTGGCACACCCCGAGCAAAAAATCTCGTCCTGATGGCATAATCATCATGGTAATTAATCTCTCTTGAAGTCCCACCCCGGCGGTGTTATAACAGACCCATGAGCCTCACCCCGATTCACACTGATATCCAGTCCTATCTGGAGCGCAATCTCCATGTGTATCTCGATCTGTTGCATCAGATGGTGGCGATCAACAGCTTCACCCTCAATCCCAAGGGGGTCAACGGGCTGGGCAAGCTGACGGCCGATCTGTTTCTGCCGCTCAGCTTCATGTCCGAGTTCTTCCCGTCGACCGACTTTCGCTATGGCCGCCATCTGGTTCTCACCCGGGTCGGCCGCCGCGGCCCCGACGGTCCCGCGCCGGCCATCGGCCTCATCTCCCACCTCGACACCGTCTACCCGGCGGCCGAGGAGGAAGCCAACGATTTTCGCTTTCGCATCGAGGGCGACCGCATCTACGGCCCCGGGACGGTCGATATCAAGGGCGGCACGGTGATGATCTACATGGTCCTTGACGCGCTGCGGCAGTTCTATCCCCAGGTATTCGACGGCATCACCTGGCGAATTTTACTCAACGCGGCCGAGGAGGTTCTGTCGCCCGATTTCGGCGAGCTGAGCCGCCGCACGCTGGACGACGGCACGCTGGCGGCGCTGGTCTTCGAGGGCGGCGACGTGGCCCGCAAGGGAGACGGAGAGGAGGGGCATTACCGGTTGGTGACGGCGCGCAAGGGGATGGCCCGCTATCGCGTCATGGTGAACGGCCGCGGGGCGCACGCCGGCGCTTACCACCGGAAGGGAGCCAACGCCATCGTCCAGTTGGCCGACGTCATCCGCGAGATCCACGACTTCACCGACTACGACCGTGATCTGACCTTCAATGTCGGCACGGTGATGGGCGGCACGGTCATCAACCGCGTTCCTCATGAGGCGGCGGCGAGTCTGGAGATGCGCGCCTTTGACCCGGCCGTGTTCGAGGGCGGCGTGGCGCGGATGATGGCGCTCAATGATTATTCCACCGTGCGCAGCGCCGAGGACGGCTACCCGTGCACGGTTCGGGTGGATGTCGAAGGGCGTTGGGCGCCCTGGCCGCCCAATGACGGCACGCAGGGACTGTTTGACATCTGGAACGCGGCCGCGGCCGAGCTGGAGATGGGCGCCATCGGCCCGCAGGCGCGCGGCGGCCTGAGCGACGGCAACTGGCTCTGGGACAGCTTGCCGACGATCGACGGCCTGGGGCCGGAGGGGGACAACTCCCATTCCTCGGAGCGGAGCGCCGACGGCAGCAAGGAGCAGGAGTACGTTCGGGTCTCATCGTTCGTGCCCAAGGCTCTGTTGAACGTGGCCGCGATCGTCCGGCTGGTGGAAGAGAGCGGCGTCCGGCTGGAGAGGGGGATATAAGATGGCCGAGCAATCCCTGCTGGAAGCATGTGTCGATTTTGCCCAACGCCTGATTCGCACGCCGAGCATGCCGGGTGAGGAGGAGACCATCGCGGTCCTTGTGGCCGACGAGTTGCGGCGGCTGGGATATGACGAGGTATGGCGCGACGCCGCCGGCAATGTCTTCGGCCGCGTTCACGGCCGCGACCGCTATCTGCCGGCGCTGGTGCTGAACACCCATCTCGATCACGTCGATCCCGGCGATCCGGCGCTGTGGCCCACCCCGCCGTTCGCGGCCGAGATTCGCCACGGACGGCTCATCGGCCGGGGCGCGTGCGACATCAAGGGGCCGCTGGCGGTTCAGGTCTACAGCCCCGTGGCTCTATTGCGGGCGGGCGAGCGGCCGCTGCGCGACATGGTCTTCTGTGGCGTTGTGCAGGAGGAGGTCGGCGGGGCGGGAGCCATCTACTGGGCCGAGCATCTCGACTATCCCGTCGAACTGGTCGTGTTGGGCGAGCCGTCCTCCAACACGCTGGCGCTGGGCCACCGGGGGATCGTCCAGTTTTGGCTGACATTTCACGGCCGTTCCGCCCATGCCAGCGCGCCCGAGCGGGCCGAAAATCCCAACTATGCGCTGGCGGCCTTCCTGGCGCGGCTGCAAACGGCGTCGAGCGAGCTTGGCGTCCATCCGGTGCTTGGCCCCACGACGGTGGCGCCGACCATCATCCAGGTGGACACAACCAGCGCCAACGTCACCCCGGCCTGGGCGCGCGTCCTGCTCGATTTTCGCACATCGGCCGAAAGCCCCAACAGCCTGCAGGCGTTCATCGACCGCCTGGCGGGGGATAGCCCCCACTCGCTGACCTATAGCGACGGGTTTGAGCCTCGCGACGGCTCCTCATTCGACGAGGTTGCCGCCGGGTTCTATCTCTCGCCCGACGATCCGCTGGTGATCCGCGCGCAGGCCGCCCTCGGTCTGGGGATGGGGCGCGAGCCGGAACTGACCCGCTATCGCTTTGCCACGGACGGCCGTCATTTCGCGCCCCACGGGATCCCCGTTGTCGGCTTCGCACCGGGCGAGGAGGAGATGGCCCACACCGCCGGGGAGAGCATCTCTATCGACCAGATGGGCGAGAGCCTGCGGGGCTACAGCCGGCTGTTGCGAGACTTTTAGGGAAGCCCATGCCGAAGATCGACGCCCTGGACGGCGGCCAATCGCCGCAACGCGACAGTCTGAACCATCAGGCCATTGAGGACTACATCAAGACGATCTATGCTCTGGCCCAGGAGGAATCGCCGGTGTCGACTTCGCGCGTCGCCGCCGCGCGGGCGGTCAAGCCGGCCTCGGCCACCAGCATGATCCAGCGATTGGCCCGATTGAATCTGGTCAACTACGAGAAGCATTACGGCGTCACGCTGACCGAATCGGGCGAGAAGCTGGCGCTGGAGGTCATCCGCCACCATCGACTGCTGGAGCTGTACCTGATGGAGGCCCTCGGCT
>CAYXNH010000257.1:0-1809 GCA_964466135.1 uncultured Ardenticatenaceae bacterium
CCCTCCCGCACCGCCAGCACATCGCTGAAATGCTCGGCCGCGCGCAACGATTCGACATCCAGCGTGACCGACCGCAGCCCGCGCACACCGTGGCCGATGGCCTCATTAACCCCAACCAGCTCGCTGTCGATGGCCGCGATGCGCTTGTCGATCTCGTTGGGCAGCAAGGACGGCGGGTAGAGCTTGTCCAGCCCGGCCCAGCCCAGCGGGTCGTACCACGAGCGGCGAATGGCTCCCGAGCGGTCATACTTCGGCCCGGCCGGGGCGCGCTCGCCGCCGAAGCGGTCGCGCGTGTCCAGCCCCCACAGCCCGCGATAGTTGTTGGCCCAGCCGTCGTCGTCGGTGATCATGACCGGAACCCACGACTTCGGCTTGTGCGGGCCGATGGCCACGCCGTCACCGCGGGCGTAGTCGACAAAAGGGATGGTGAACATCGCCCCCATCTGCTCCACGAACTCCTCGTTATCCCCCTGCTTCAGCGTCTCCACCCAAAACCGCCGCAAGCCGTTGAGGCTGTTCTTCAGCGGCGTGATCCAGTGCGGCTCGATGCCCATGATGTAGTCGCCGCGCTCGAAATAGCCGGCGTGCGACCCCGCCCCGGTGAAGATGACCGGGTGGTCGCCCTCTTTCACCAGCGTCGGGTCGTCCCAGCGCCGGCGCAGATCGTCCCCCTCGAAATCATGCGAGGCCAGAGCCACCCATTGGGGCACATAGTCGCCGTCGCCGTCCTGATAGAGATAGACGAAAGCCTGCTCCCAATCGGCCTCGTGGTCGTTGACGCCATAGAAGCCGGAGCGCCAGTTGTTCATCGGGTAGAAGTAGATGTAATGGAGCACCGTCCAGGGGCCGAAGCGCAGCACGCGGCCGTAATAGACGTTGCGCGCGTCGCGCTTCTCGATCTCGCGCGTGCGCAACTCGGCCGCCGCCGCCGTGCCGCCGGGCACCACCCCGCGCAAGGCCAGCGACAGGTCGAAGACGGCGTCGCCGATGCGCGAGATGAGCGGCACACGGGCCAGCCGGTCGGGGGCCTTGAACCGCACCCGGCCGGGCCGGGTCAGCCACTGCTGGAACTCCAGCGGCCGCAGCGGCTCGGGGACGAAGCGCAGATAGAGCACGTGCCCCGCCGGGGCCTGGTCATAGCCGGCCAGCACGGACACGTCGAGCTTGCCCTCGGGCACCAGCTCGCGAACCTTGCCGCGCGGGTTGGCCTCCCACAGGCTGCAATGGCGCACATACTCCTCCACCGCCCGCGGATAGAACATCTCGCCCGACATGAAGTAAACGACCGGCTCGAACCGGCGCAGCAAGTCGTAGTCCTTCATGCCGTCGCCTCCTTCGGCGACCGCCGCCGAAACGCCCGCTGCACGGTGTGGTCATTCAAATAGAAGGCGATGGCCACATAGAGCGCCATGTCCTGGTAATCGGGCGTGCCCTTGAAGTACATCACCAGCGAATAGGTCAGGATAATGCCGATCAGGATCATCAACACCACCCACGCCCATCGCTGCAGCAGCCACAGCCCGCTGATGATGCTGAACCACACCACGATGATCAGCCCGTTGGCGATGGTGATGACCGTGGGGTCGGTGAACAGATGGGTGACCAGCATGATGATGCCGCCGCGCCGGCGAAAGAAGGCGTCGGCCTCCACCCAGAAGCCGGTCAGCGCAAACTGCACGCGAAAGATCTCCAGCATGGCCGAGAAAACCCCCAACAGCAGCAAGGCCACCACGACATAGACCCCAAACGGCCGTTTGGTGCTTTCTCTCAGATCGAGTTCATCCGGTTTCGTGGGCATGGATCATCATC
>CAYXNH010000257.1:1909-3533 GCA_964466135.1 uncultured Ardenticatenaceae bacterium
GGTGTTGCATTACCGGTCGACCCATTGGATAATGCGGCCTCATCACCCTATCTCCCGGAGATATGTTTTTCAGACGAGACTAAATATGAAACACAAGAATCTGATTATCGTTACCCTTTTGTTGCCTCTCCTGCTCCTGTTCGCCATTCCCGTGGCCCGCGCCGACACCATCCACGTCGTCCAGCCGGGCGAGTCGCTCTTCCGCATCTCGCTGGCCTACGGCGTGTCGGTCGAGGCCATCGCCCAGGCCAACAATATCACCAACACCCGACTCATCATCGCCGGGCAGGAGCTGATCATCCCCAGCGCTGACGCGCCGGCCGCCACGCCGCCGCCGGCGGCCACCGCCACCCGGGTGTTCGTCCCCGGAACGTCGGTTGATGGCGGCGTGAACCACGTCGTCCAGCCGGGCGATACCCTCTTCCGCATCTCGATGGCCTACAACGTGCCCATGGCCGACATCGTCGCCGCCAACAACATCGTCAACGCCCGGCTCATCTACGCCGGACAGACGCTGTTCATCCCCGGCGCGAAGGGCGGCACGACTTCCGGCGGCGGCACCACCACTACAGCCCCGGCCACGCCCTCCGCCCCCGGCGTCGTTGCCACCAACCTGTTCACCAACGGCAGCTTTGAGGGCGACTGGTACTACCACATCTACAGCGAGCTGCAGATCCCCGAAGGCTGGCTGGTGGCCATCGACGAAGGCCCCAACACCCTGCAACCCGGCGACGGCGGCAACTTCGCCCGGCCGGAGATTCGGGTCATCACCCGCGCCCAGCTGGCCGAGCATGAATGGAACATGTTCATCTTCGACGGCGATAAGACCATGAAGGCCTTCAAGGGCTACGCGCCGACCATCTTCCATTTCTTCCAGGACGTCCAACTGCAGCCCGGCCGCTATCGCATGACGCTCAACTTCTTCCCCGACCTCGTGAACAGCTACAACAACAACGGCGTTCGCGAGTTCAGCACCAACCCGCTGGCGGGCGAGATTCAGGTCATCCACAACCAGAACAGCAATGGCTGGTCGACCGTCACCGCCGGGCAGCGCAACGTCCGCGTCTATGAGTTCACCGTCACCCGGGAGAGCACCGTCCGCCTCGGCGCGTCGTTCCGCAACCGCTTCGGCATCGCCAACAACGGCTGGTTCCTCGACGACTGGCGTCTGGAGCGCATCAACTAGATCGGGTCGATCAATTCGATTGAATCGTTTTTGGGAGAGTTGACGGCCGTGCTGACGGCGTAAGTCGCCAGCCGGTCGTCATCACTTGGCCGTAGCAAATGCCCCAGCTGATCAGCCGGGGTTTTTTCGTCCAGCCACATGGTGTAGTCGAGGGGGTCGATGATGACCGGCATGCGGTCGTGGATGGGAGCCATCAGCCCGTTGGCGGCCGTCGTCAGGATGGTGCAGGTCTCCAGCTCGCCGCCGTCGGGCGCGTGCCACACCTCCCACAGCCCGGCCAGCGACATCAGCCCCCCGTCGGCCGCGTGGATATACATGGGCTGCTTGCCGCCGTTCAGCTTGCGCCACTCATAGAAACCGGTGGCCGGCAACAGGCAGCGACGGCGCTTGAACGCGGCCCGGAACGACGGCTTTTCGGCCGCCGTCTCGCTGCGGGCG
>CAYXNH010000258.1:0-3502 GCA_964466135.1 uncultured Ardenticatenaceae bacterium
CGGGCAGCATCTTGTAGCCGGTGATGCCGAACTTGCGGTACAGCTCGCCATAGACCGCGCCAAACTCATTGCGGCCGCTCTTCTTGCCCTGCGCCAGGGCCACCGCCTTCACCGCCTGGCTGATCTGGCTGGCCTGGTCGGGGGTCACATTGCGGCCGGTGTCGCTCAGCTGGGCCTCGATGGTCTCCAGCCGTTGCTCGTGGTCGGCCAGTTGCGAGCGCATGAGCAGCTGGTTGCGCGCCAGTTGCAGCACGGCCTGGGCCATGCGGTAGGCCTGGGCCTCCGGCGTGTCCTGGGCCAGCAGCGCGTCGAAGTCAAGGTCGGTCGTCAGGCGGCCCTGCTGGAACGCCTCCCACAAGACTTTGGCGGCCTCCTCCTGAAATCGCTCCAGCTTGCGGCGGTGGGTCTCGTCGGCGATACTTTTGGTGCTGATGCCGGTGAGAAACAGCGGAACCAGATCGACCCGCAGGACCTGGGAGCGACGGCGTTGGGGGACGGGCTGAGTAGACAAAATGTCTACCCAGCTATACCCTTTCTCCAAAACAGGCTGACGCTTGATGCGGCGGGCTTGCCCCTGGGTATCGATGCCGAGGGCATCGCACAAGTGGGTCAGGGAGACGTAGATGTGCCCATCGGCGGCGCGGACGGCCGTCAATTCGTCTTCATAAAAGGTGACTTCCCGCTGTTCGACGGGAACGAGCGTGTTCTCGGCCATAACTCTCCTGATCGAACCGTTCCGGCGCGCCCTTCGGGCTGCGATCGGCCGGATGCTGTTGCGCCATTGCAACAATTATAAGCGGGGATGGGGTTTTCGCAATAAAAGTGGCGGGATATCCGCTCGCTAGCGGCCCAACTCCGGCAGCAACTGCGCGAACCGCCGGAGAGTCACCAGCTTCACGCCCATCTTTTGCGCCTGGAGCAACGCGCTGTCTTCCACCTGCTCGAAGCGCTCGTAGACGATGAAGTCCGGCCGCGGTTCGTCGCGCGCTATCGTGCGGATCGTCCCGGCCCAGACCTTGTCGCTTTCGGCCTCAGCCACGACGATGGCACGGCCGCTGGGCAGGTCGAGGGTGGCCTTGTGCTCGTTCAGCAAGCGGTAGCCGGTGATGAGGCCGTCGGATTGGTAGGCGGGGAGGGCGGAAAGGAGGGACATGCGGGTGGCTCCTGATTCTGTCGATCGTTGGGTCAGGAAGAGTTTATCACGATCCGCGGCAAGGGCACCTGTCGCGGCCGCGCTATTCTGCTCCAGCATGTTTGCGGCTGCGGGATGCCTCGGCGCCGGCCGCCGCCACCAGCGCCCGGACCGCTTCAACCGCTGTCCGGCCGTCGATTTGCGCGCCGGAGTAGGCGTGGAGCGACACCCGCCCGACGTGGAGCGGCAGCCGAGCCAGCAGCGGCCCCACGTTGGCCGAATTGATACCGCCGCCCACCACCACCTCAATGCGATCCCCGGCGCGGTGGATGGTTCGCGCCAGCTGCGCCGCGCCGTCCAGTGCCGTGCCCGGTTGGCCCCAGGGCAGGCCGCTGGTCAGCACGCGGTCGAAGCCCAACTCGAGCAACGTGTCCAGGGCGGCGTCGGGGTCCGGTGTGGCGTCGAAGGCACGGTGGAAGGTAGCCTTCAGGCCGCGCTCGCGGGCCGCGGCCAGCAGTCGCCGGTTGGCGGCCGAATCGATTTGACCATCAGTCGCACGCAACACGCCGAAGACCACACCGTCGGCACCTCCTTTTGCGGCCGCGTCGATCTGGGCCGCCATCGGCGCCAGTTCATCTGCCGTGTAGCAGAAATCGCCCGCGCGGGGTCGAATCATGGCCATCAGGCCCGGTCGTTGGCCGAAGGCTTGACGGGCGGCCGCCAGGCAGTCGGGCGAGGGGGTCAGGCCGTCCAGATCCATGGCCGCGCACAGTTCGATAGTGGCCGCACCACCAAGAAAAGATGCGCCGACAGCTTGGGCCACGGCCGTGGGTTCGGATGCTTCGATACAAATCTCAACCGGTATCATGGGCGTTGCTCCGGCTTCATTCTAGCACAGTGGGGGCGACAGGTGCTCCCTTTCTCGTCCTCCCGGCCCGTTTGCCCGGCCCTGGCCGCAATGCTACACTTTTTTCTACCTATGAATGACCGCGAATGGGTCCGCTAATGGACACGAATGGACACGAATGGACGCGAATGAAGAAGGGAGAGTATTGGGGGCCGCTTTTTATGGAGGCGGATGGCATCGGGTCGAGGATACTCGCCATATACCCATTCGCGTTAATTCGCGTTAATTCGTGGAAAATCAGGAAGGACCCACTAATGGACAGGAATGAAAACCAATTATAGAAGGATGGGCGATAGTGGATGGGAATATTTTTTAGTTAAGGAGGCGTTGAAATGAACGGGGACGATCGCGAGTTGATTTTGAAGGATGAGGTCTTCAGGATCGTCGGGGCAGCGCTGGAGGTGTCGAATGAACTGGGGGCCGGGTTTCTGGAGGCGGTCTACCAGGAGGCGCTCGACATCGAATTGAGGAGTCGCGCCATTCCGTTCGTCGCCCATCCCCTGATCCGGATCGCATACAAGGGACGCTATCTGGTCAAGGAGTATATCCCCGATTTTCTTTGTTACGATCAGGTCATCGTCGAAATCAAGGCGATGAAGGAATTGACCAATATGGAGCAGGCGCAGATCCTCAACTATCTGAAAGCGAGCGGGAAACCCGTCGGGTTGCTCATCAATTTCGGCTCGCCCCGGCTTGAATGGAAACGCATGGTCTTCACCAAGCGCTAATTCACGTCCATTCGTATTTATTCGCGGGGAGCCAAGAGAGGATCGCTTATGGTCGCGAATGAACGCGAATAAAATCCATCACCACGTCCCAATTCGCGTTCATTCAAGTTCATTCGCGTTCATTCGTGGTCCATCCACGCGCGGCTTGCTAAATGGAAATTTTCAGATCGGTCATCTTCCTGTCGACCTTGCACAGGTGACAAAACCTGCTAACCTGCCATCTCTGCCAAGGAGACCCCATGGAGCTAAATGAAGCGACGCTGGAACGGGATGGGTTCCAAATTCACTCAGCTAATCGCACCCTTAATAGCAGGCGACCATGAATTATTCTATCCCGGCGACGATGCACGCCATACAACTGGATGAACCGAACGGCAAATTGACGTGGCGCGAACTGCCCGTGCCCCGGCCCCAAGCGGGACAGGTCCTCATTCGCATGGCGGCCGCGCCGATCAACCCCTCGGACCTCGGCGCGCTCTCCGGCATGAGCTACCGTGGCCCGCGGCAATTCCCCTTCACCCCGGGGCTGGAAGGCAGCGGGACGGTCGTCAAAGCCGGCGAAGGCCTCATCCCGCGTTTTTACCTCGGGCGGCGCGTGGCCTGCTCGGCCTCGCTGACCGGCGACGGAACCTGGGCGGAGTACATGGTCACGTCGACCAAGGCGTGCATCCCGCTGGGCCGGCAGGTGAGCACGGAGCGTGGCGCGATGCTGCTGGTGAATCCCTTGAGCGCGCT
>CAYXNH010000259.1:0-3500 GCA_964466135.1 uncultured Ardenticatenaceae bacterium
GGACGAACTCATCCGGCGTAATCATGGGTTCGTGGCCGGGGTATGGGCTGCTTGCCCATAACCGCGGCCGCAATCGGAAGTATTGAAAGGGGGGTCAGCGGGCGATGCTGAGAGCCGGCTCAGCAAAGACGGCGAACAGCGAGTCGTAGTCGCCCTCAGTCTCATCGTCCGCCGCGTGGTATGCCTCGTGTGGCTCCTCATCGAGCGCGCCGAAATAACCCAGCTCCTCAAACAATGCGTCAGGCAACGATGGCGGCGATTCGGCCAGCCACAGATGCGACGACCCGGCCGGCAGCGGCTCACCCTGCAGGTGGGAGACGATGAATTTTGATTCGATGTACAGTGACAGATTCATGTGCACCCTCGCTTGTTTGCCAACGGGAAACGACGGCCGATGGTACCGGCGCTTCCGGGCTGAGTCGGTTATCTCGATGTTTCATGGCGGCGCATCGAGGCGCGGCCACGTCAGGGTTCGGGTTGGGTGAAAACAATCCCGTTAATGAGCAATCAGACGGGCACAGTATACCATAGGCCATGGGCCGTTGTAACCGCACAGGGTGTCCTGTTAAGCCGCCTCTCAGTTGTGCAGTTTTATGGGGATCCCCTTGTTTGGCTCAGCCACCCAAATAGGCTTGCTTGACGCGCGGGTCTTGCTCCAGCTCGGCCGCCGGGCCGCCGGCGATGACGTTGCCCGTCTCCAGCACGTAACCGCGATTGGCATACTTCAAGGCCAGGTGAGCGTTCTGCTCCACCAGCAGCATCGTCACCCCCGACTTGTTGATCTCGTCCAGCGTCCGGAACAGGGATTGCACCAGCAGCGGCGACAGGCCCATCGACGGCTCGTCGAGCAGCATCAGGCGACCGCGAATCATGAGGGCGCGGCCGATGGCCAGCATCTGCTGCTCACCGCCGCTCATCAGATCGGCCAGCTGGCCCTTGCGCTCGTCCAGCCGCGGGAAAATGGCGAAGACGCGCTCCAGGTCCTCGGCCACGGCGTGCTTGTCGCGCCGGGTGAAAGCCGCCAGCTTCAGGTTCTCCAGCACGGTCAGATTGCCGAAGATGCGCCGCCCCTCGGGCACCAGGGTGATGCCGTACTCACTCACGATCCGGTTGCCGCTCAGGGCGAGCAAGTTGGCACCTTTATACGAAATCTGGCCGGAAACGACCTGCCCGCCCAACTCGCTGATCTGGCCCATGATCGTCCACAGCGTGGTCGATTTGCCCGCCCCGTTGGCGCCGATGAGCGTCAGCATTTCCCCCTCCTCGACATCGAACGAGATGCCGTGGAGCGCTTCGATCGCGCCATAGCGCACGACCAGGTCCCGGATCGACAGAAGGGTCACGAGCGCGTTCCTCCGGTCATGTGACTTCCTCGCCGAGGTAGGCCTCGATGACATGGGGATTGTTGCGGATCTCCTCCGGCGTGCCCTCGGCGATGATCTTGCCGAAGTCGAGCACCTGAATGCGCTCGCAGACGCCCATGATGACGCGCATCTGATGCTCGATGATCCAGATGGTGACTTTGAATTGGTCGCGCACCCAATGGATCAACTCCAGCAAATCGTTGATCTCCCCCTGATTCATGCCCGCCGCCGGCTCGTCGAGCAGCAGCAGCCGGGGCTTCATCACCAGGGCGCGGCAGATCTCGACCCGTCGCTGGACGCCATAGGAGAGATTGGGCGGCCGCTCGTCGGCGTGTTGCTCCAGCCCGAACAGGCGCAGCAGATCGAGCGCCTCCTCGTGCACCTTGCGCTCCGACCGTCGCAGGCGCGACGACAGCGTCAGGGCGTCGAGGATGCCGTAGTTCATCTGCGAGAAGTGGGCGATGCGCAGATTGTCCAGCACCGACATGCCGTTCCACAGCCGAATGTTCTGGAAGGTGCGGCCGATACCCAGCGAGGTGATCTGATGCGGCCGCAAGCCGTTGAGCCGTCGCCCGTCGAACGTGATATCCCCTTCCGACGGCCGATACAGCCCGCACAGCAGGTTGAACACGGTGGACTTGCCCGCCCCGTTGGGACCGATCAGCCCCACCAGCTCATTGGGATAGAGGCGCGTGTTGAAGTCGGAGACGGCCGCCAGGCCGCCGAAATAATGCTTCAGGTGGCTGATCTCCAGCAGGGGAGCGGCTTCCGCCGGCTGTTCGGGATCGTGTGACGCGCGCTCGTCGGTCATTGCTCCAGCAGTCGCTCCTCGGCCGACGGAAAATATTTGCGCAAGCGCGGAAAGACGTCATGCAGCTCGCGGTCGCCCATGATGCC
Source organism: uncultured Ardenticatenaceae bacterium (assembly GCA_964466135.1). Taxonomy (GTDB): domain Bacteria; phylum Chloroflexota; class Anaerolineae; order Promineifilales; family Promineifilaceae; genus Promineifilum. Next base: position 2,262 of record CAYXNH010000259.1, read on the forward strand.
CGTGGGGCGGCGCAGCATCAGCAGGATGAGCAACAGCGGCGTGGCCACCCAGCGCAGCAAGCCGAACGGCCGCAGCAGCTCCAGTAAAATCGTGAAGCCGACGGCGCTGATGATCGACCCGCTGAGCGAACCCATGCCGCCCAGATAGACCATCACCAGGACCAGTGTCGATTGCAGGATGAAGTAACTGGAGGGGTTGATGAAGCCCAACAGGTGGGCATGCAGCCCCCCGGCCACCCCGGCCAGGCCGCAGCCGAGCATGAAGGCGACCATCTTCAGGCGGCGCGTGTTGACGGTCATCACCTCGGCGGCGATCTCGTCCTCGCGGATGGCCACGATCCCCTTGCCGTAGGTGGAGGAGACGAAGTTACGAATGATGAACAGCGTCGCCAGGCAGGAGAAGAACGTCCAGATCATCAGCCACGGGGCGCGGATGACGCCGTTCATGACCGCCAGCACCTCGCCCATCCCCATGAAGCCGCGCGGGCCGCCGATGGCCCCGATGTTCTCGATGAGGCTCTTGAAGATGAAGTTCACCGCCAGGGTGATGACGGCCAGGTAGTCGCCGCGCGTGCGGAAGGACGGGATGGACACCAGCAGGCTGAATATCGCCGCCGCCACGCCCCCGGCCACCAGCGCCAGCGGAAAGATGACCAGCGAGAAGCCGGGCGCCAGCACCGGCGGGCCGAACACATTGTCATGGGTCAGCAGCCACACCGTCAGCAGCGAGGTCACATAGGCCCCCAACCCCATGAACGCCGCGTGGCCCACCGAGAACTCGCCCATGTAGCCGTTGATGAGGTTCAGGCTGGCTGTGAGCATGATGTTGATGCCGATGAGCATCAACAGGAACTGAATATAGCCGTTATAAACCCCCAGCCAGGAGGGAACGATCGTGAGCAAAAAGACAACGACGGCGAGAATATGCAGGCCATATCGTCTCATCGGCTATACCTTGGTCCTGCGCGCTACGCCGAACAGTCCCGTCGGCTTGATGGCCAAAATCAGCAGCAACACGGTGAAGGTCAGCAGGTCCCGATAGGTGGACGGCAAAAAGGCGACGACGAACACCTGGGTGAAGCCCAGGATATAGCCGCCGACCATCGCCCCGCGGATAGAGCCGATGCCTCCCAACACGGCGGCGATGAACGCCTGCCAGCCGACCAGCATGCCCATGTTGTAGCTGAGGATGGGGAAGGCCGTCCCGTACATCACCCCGGCCATGGCCGCCAGAGAGGC
>CAYXNH010000260.1:0-3496 GCA_964466135.1 uncultured Ardenticatenaceae bacterium
ACCGCAGTCGGGTCAGCCCGCGCGTGGCCATCTTCAAGCCCATCGCCACGGCCGTGGCCATTGGCACGGGCGGCCCGTTCGGCGCGGAGGGGCCGATCATCCAGACCGGTGGCGCGATGGGGTCACTCCTGGGACAGATCCTGCCCGCGACGGCCGTGGAGCGCAAGGTGCTGCTGGCTTGCGGCGCGGCGGCGGGCATGGCGGCGACATTCAACACCCCCATCGCGGCGGTGATCATCGCCATTGAACTGCTGCTCTTTGAGTTCAAGTCGCGCTCGTTCATTCCCCTGGTCATCGCCACCGTCGTGGCCACGACCGTGCGTATGCCGTTCCTGGGCCGCGGCCCGCTGTTCCAGGTGTCGATCACCGATTTCGGCATCCCCCGCGCCCTGCCGTTCTACATCTTGCTGGGGCTGCTCTGCGGGCTGGTGGCCGTCGGCTTCACCAAGTTACTCTATTTGACGGAAGACCTCTTCGACCGTATACCCGTCAATAAATTTTGGCTGCCGGTCATCGGCGGTTTCGGCCTGGGCATCATCGGCTACTTCGTGCCGCGCGTACTGGGCGTGGGCTATGGCACGATCTCCGGTATTCTCAACAACCAGCTCACGCTCAGCGTGTTGCTGTCGGTCATGATCTTCAAGACGCTGGCGCTGCTGGTGTCATTAGGCTCCGGCACATCGGGCGGTTTGCTCGCCCCCCTGTTCATGGCCAGCGCGGCCATGGGCGGCGCGATGGCCATCCTGCTCAACTCGGCCATGCCGGGGCTGCACCTGGAGCCGGGCGCGTTCGCTCTGGCGGCGATGGCGGCCGTCTTTGGCGCGGCCTCCCGCTCCACGTTCGCCTTCATCATCTTTGGCTTCGAGATCACCCAGGACTACAACGCCATCCTGCCGCTGATGCTGGTGTGCGTCATCGCCGATGCCGTGGGGCTGATCCTCATGCGCAACACGGTGATGACCGAAAAGCTGGCCCGGCGTGGGTTGCGTGTGCCGGCCGAATACGATGCCGACCCGCTGCAGCAGATCACCGTCGGCGATATGATGGTCACGACGACGCTCAACCTGCCCAGCGACATGCGCGTGAAGGATTTGGCCGATCACATCGCTCGCGGTGAGCCGGACTACGTGCGCCACCAGGCCTTTCTCATCGTGGATGAGGATGATCGCCTGGCGGGCATCATCACGCGGGGTGACCTGCTGGTCGCCCTCGAAGAACCGGCCGGCGGGGACCTGTCCGTCCTGCATGCGGGAGCTACCGCGGTTGTCGTTGCCTATCCGGACGAGATGATCCACGACGCGCTCAACAAGATGGTCCACAACGACATCGGTCGCCTGCCGGTGGTCAGCCGCGAGGATCCGCGCCGCATCGTCGGCTATCTGAGCCGCGGGGGCATCCTGCGGGCCAGACGCCGCCGGATCGATGAGGAGCATACCCGCGAGGAAGGCTGGCTGAGCAAGTCGCACTAGCCATTGTCCGGCGGTCAGTTCATCCGCCAGGAACATGGGGCGATCTCGTTGCCCGGTCTTCATCGCTTGCTAAAATCCGGCACATGATAGGCTGGCCTGACCGGCCTGCCCGCCCTGTTCCGGACAGTGAACGATGACCAATACCGATGAAGAACGAATAGAACCGACCCTCGCGCCCGGGGTCTGGGTGGCCGATACGGCCGTCGTGCGCGGCGATGTGACCCTGGGCGAGGATGTCAGCGTGTGGTTTGCGGCCGTGTTGCGTGGCGACGAGGCCCCCATCATCGTCGGCGACCGGTCGAATATTCAGGACGGCGCGGTGCTGCACGTCTCGGCCGGTTTTCCCTGTGTGGTTGGCCGGGAGGTCACCATAGGCCACGGCGCAGTCGTCCACGGCTGCACGGTCGAGGACGGCGCGCTCATCGGCATCCGGGCCACGGTGCTCGACGGGGCGGTCATCGGTCGGGGGGCGGTGGTGGGGGCCGGGGCCGTCGTGCCGCCGAGGATGCACGTCCCGCCGGAGATGCTGGCGCTGGGCGTGCCGGCCAGGGTCGTCGGCCTGCTGACGAATGCCCAGCGTTCGGCCGGGCCACGCGCCGTGGGCAACTATATGGCTCGCAAAGAGGCGTATCGGGAAGGGAAGTATTGAGGAAAACCTCCCATGATCACTATAGCCAGCCTGCAGAACCCGCGCATCAAGCGCATCATTAAGCTCAATGACCGACGCGCTCGCGACGAGGCGCGGCAAACCGTCGTCGAGGGCGTGCGCGAGATAACGGTGGCCCTCGGCCGCGGCGTCGTGCCGGTGGAGACCTACCTGTGCCCGGAGCTGATCGACGGCTCGGAGGCAGAGACAGCGGCGGAGCGATTGCGCGCCCTGGCGGCGACGGGAGCGAGCGAGCTGTTCCAGGTCTCGGCCGACGTCTTCGCCAAAATGGCCTATCGCGGCCAGAGCGGGGGGCTGCTGATGGTCATCGCCTACCGGTCGCTCGCGCTGGATGAATTGCAGTTTCGCGGCGTGCCCTTTCTTGTCGTCATCGAGGAGGCCGAGAAGCCGGGCAATCTGGGCGCGGTGCTGCGCACGGCCGACGCCGCCGGGGTTGATGCGGTGATCGCTCCCTCACCGGCCGACGGGCGGGGGACCGACATAGGTCGGGGAACCGACCTCCACAACCCCAACGTCATTCGGGCCAGCCTGGGCGCCTACTTCACCGTGCCGACCGTCGCCACCAGCAACGAACAAGCCATCGCCTGGCTGCGCGAGCGAGCCATCGCCATCGTCGCCGCCACCCCCGCGGCCGAGGCCCTCTATACCGAGAGCGACCTGACCGGCCCGCTGGCCGTGGTCGTCGGCAGCGAGGCGTGGGGGTTGAGCGAGGCCTGGCTGGCGGCGGCCGACCGGCGGGTGCGCATCCCCATGGCGGGATCGGTGGATAGTCTGAACCTGTCGGCGTCGGCCGCGGTGATGATGTACGAAGTCGTGCGCCAGAGAATGCGGCCGTCCGGCGGTTGACGTTGCCCATTATGCTTAATCGGCGATAATTAAGGATGTCGCCATCGATCGTCTCGCGATTGACGCGGCACACCCGACAACCTTTCAAAATTCCCATTGCAGCGCGGATTCCTTTGCCCGACCAACCGTCCTGGAGGCGGATGATCAACGCGGATCACGGAACCGCGCTCCGGCATTAGATTAAGGAGTACACTCATGTCCAAGCTTGTAAAAGTTGCGGTCACGGGAGCGGCCGGCCAGATCGGCTACTCCATTCTGCCCCGAATCGCCAACGGCGAGGTCTTCGGCCCCGACACCCGCGTCGCCCTGCATTTGCTGGAGATCACCCCGGCGCTGCAGGCTCTGGAGGGGGTCGTCATGGAGCTTGATGACTGCGCCTTCCCTCTGCTCGACAATATCGTCATCAGCGACGATCCGCGCGTGGCCTTCGACGGCGTCAACTGGGCGCTGCTCATCGGCTCGCGGCCGCGTTCGAAGGGGATGGAGCGCGGCGACCTGATCAAGGTCAACGGCC
>CAYXNH010000261.1:0-3492 GCA_964466135.1 uncultured Ardenticatenaceae bacterium
ATGACCAGCAGCCCCAGCACCCGCGACAGGGCGTAGCCGCGGTCGGGCAGGCCGCCCAGGGCGACGTAGGTCAGCGGGAAGGCCGCCCAACCCAGCAAGATCAGCGCGGCCATCCAGGTGACGGCCGCCAGCCAGGGATGCTCGGCCAGTGTGCCGTCGATGTGGAACACCTCGCGGAACGTGCCGCCCGCCTGCTGGATGGCCCGCTCGACGTCGGTCAGCATCAGGCCGCCCTTGGCCCGCGTCGCCTCCAGCGGGTTTTGTACCCGGACGTTGCTCAGGTCGACGCGCTCCAGCAGCGCCCGCGTGTTCTCGGAACTGTAGTTCTCGTTCTTGCGGAAGATCCACACCGGCGGGTGGTCGTAGACGCTGAACGCTTCCTCGGCCGCCAGATCGCCCGGCGGGGGCCAGCCGATGTTCGGTTGCTCGCCCCAACCGATCTGCCCGGTTGTGTCGCTGATATAGAGCGGGCCAAGCCGGGTGTCCTCGTGGAATTGGGCCACCAGGTCGAACCCCAGCGAGCCGTCGAACAGCGACTCGTAATATTCGATCATCATCGGATAGGTCAGCGGGATGCGCGGCAGGCTCCAGATAGCGCGCTGGCTGCTGATCATGATGTAGTCGGCCTCGTCGAGCCAGCGGATGACTTCCTCGCGCTTCTCGGGGCTGTCGGGGTTGACGACGGGCCGTTGCCCGCCGGTCACCTCGGTGTAGTAGGCGCCGTAGGGGTTGCGGCCGCCGGTGCCGGCGGGCAACAGGTCGTCCCAGACCTCGTTGACCAGCAGGCTTGTCCCGGCGCGGATGGGGCCACCCGGCCCCGCCTCTACGGTGAGACGCACCGGCTGATCCTTGGGGATCGGGGTGGACGGCAGTTCGACGATGACCGCGCGCTTCTCTCCGTCCAGCGTCAGCGGGTGCTCCACCGGCGGGCCGTCGTTGACATAAACACGGATGGTCTCGGCGTCGTCGGCCGCGCCTTCCAGGTCAAAATCGGGATCGTCGAGGTAATTGAAGCGCACGGCGCGAATGACGCCGCCCTCCGGCAGGGTGAAGTCCAGATAGAGGGGCGCGCCTTGCTCGGTGAACAGCATTCCCTTCAGCGGCAGATTCATCTCTTTCGTCACGCCGTCGGCCGTGTCGTAGAGCAGCGTAGCTCCGCTGGGCACGTTGTCGAAAATCCAGTCCGAGGCGGCGATGCGGGTCATTGGCTGGCGGTAGATGCGCGTGAACGTCACCGCCCACAACAGGCTGGGCAGCAAGATCAACGCCGCCAGCAACCCCACCAGCGCGCGACGAGTGACAGAGGCGGCTCTTGATTCGTAATTCGTAATTCGAAATTCATCTTTCGCCTTCGCCCTTTGCCACAAATAAACGATCCCCCACCCGGCCAGCACAAACAGCGTGGGGTAGATGGGCAGGAAGTAGCGCACCGACTTCACCCAGCGCGTGCCCATATAAAGGAAGTAGAGCAGCGTCCAGGAGACGGGAATGGCGTGCAGCATCCATTCGGGCGTGACGAATGACGAGTGTTGAGTGATGAGTTCAGAATCGCCGTCCGCCTCTCTTAATTCGTCACTCGTCATTCGTAATTTCGTCGGACGACAGGAGTCGTCATTCGTCTTTCGCCTTTCGCCTTTCGATGTGAATATCCGCCATGCGGCCCAAAGGACGGCGAAGCAGGCGAAGATGCCCGCCGTCAGACCCATGCCATAGAGGACCATATTGGTGAGCGGGAAGACGATGGCCGGGCGGTCGACCCACTGCACGGCCGGCGGGAAGAGCGCGTCCGGGGCTTGCAGCCGCTGGATCTCGCTCATGTTGGACAGGAACTGCGGGTTCAGGCCGGTCATCGCCTTGAGGGCCACCACGAAGGCGTTCGGCTCGACGCCCGTCTCGGCCAGCGCCTGCTGCCGCACCATCCCGGCGTCGACGAAGGCGTAGGGTTGGGCCACGCGGAAGGTCAGGATGAACACGGACGCGGCCAGGGCGACGGCGATGACGGCCCGCTCAAAATCACGGGGAATGACAAATGACGAATGACGGATGACGGATGAAGAGTCCCCGGCGTCGGTCGTCCCCAAATTCGTAATTCGTAATTCGTAATTCGTAATTCTCTTCCCCAGCCAGATGAGCGCGCTGACGTTGATGATCAGCGCCAGGGGAACCATGTTGATGCGCGAGGCGGCCGCCATGCCCAGGGCCAGCCCGAAGAAGGCGTACCAGCGCAAGCGCCAGCGCGGCTCGTCGTCGCCGATGGTGGCCGCCCGCACGGCGGTATAGATGGCCAGGGTGGTGAAGAACGTGGCCCAGTTGTCGGCCGTGAAGAAGTGCGACTGCTGGATGGCCATCACCGAGGTGGCCATCAGGAAGGCGGCGATCAGCCCGGCCCACTTGCCGTACAGCCGGCGGCCGATGAGGAACGTGACCGCCACCGTCAGCACGTCGAGCAGGGCCGACAGGAAACGGCCGACGATGTGGATGCCGTCATAGCCGGTGTAGTTGCGCTTGCACCACTGCTCCCCGGTTCGTTCCGCCAGCCTGTCGCATAGCCCGGCGGTCCATTCGGCCGCATGGCGTGTGGCCGTCATGGGCAGATTGCCGTAGACGTAGAAGTTGCGCCCCGCGTTATACGGGTTCAGCGTCGAGACCGACGTGCGCAGATAGTCGAGAGGGTTGTCATTGCTGCGCAGATTGGCGGCCAGGTCGGTCAGGAATCGCTCGTCGGGGTGGAGGTGGCTGCCGCTATCCCAGTTGTTGCCGGAGAAGCGCAGCAACCCGGCCAGGGCCAGGATGAGGAACAGGATGACGACGGCCGCGCCCCTGTCGCGGGACGCGGCAACGGCCGGGGCAGGCGGCTCCGGCCGGTCGGTGATCGGATTATCGGTGTCGGTTACGCTCATACGATGATCGCCGGGCGCTCCCGGCATGCAATCCCGCGTTTATACCCGATTTGGGACGAACAGGGGTAATGATTGGGCCGGTTTCTGCCGATTTTTTTAGCTATCGGTTAGTTGATGGGGAACCTCGTGACCGGTCAGACTCTCCCGCCCGACACGGCGATCAGCTCCTCCAGCGCCTGGCGGTCGAGGACGGTCAGCTCTTTCCCGGCCACCCGCACCCAGCCGGATCGCTTGAAGCGGCCGAGGGCCTTGTTGATGCTGACACGTGTCGCCCCGGTCATCTCGGCCAGGTCGGTCTGCGTCAGCGAGACGTCGATGATGGTGCCATCGACGGTGTGGCGGCCGTACTGGTCGGCCAGGTTGAGCAGCGTGCGCGCCAGTCGGCCGGGCAGGTCGAGGAAGAAGATGTCGGCCAGTTGCACGTTGAGCCGCCGGATGTGCCCGGCCAGCGTCCTGAGGACGTGGAGGGCCAGATCGGGGTTATCCTGCAGGTAGGCCACGAACTCCTCGCGGTGGAGCGTCCAGGTCTCGGTCGTCTCCAGGGCAATGGCCGCCGCCGAACGCGGGGCGTCGTCGATGAGGGCCATCTCGC
>CAYXNH010000262.1:0-3459 GCA_964466135.1 uncultured Ardenticatenaceae bacterium
AGGTGTTCATCCTCGGCGGCCGCACCTTCGCCAATCAGGCCCGCCTGTCGGCCGCGGGCATCCCCCAGATATCGCTCGTCTTCGGCTCGTCCACCGCCGGCGGGGCCTACATCCCCGGCATGAGCGACTACGTGGTCATGGTGCGCGGCCGGGCGGCCGTCTATCTGGGCGGGCCGCCGCTGGTGAAAATGGCCATCGGCGAGGAGACCGACGACGAGACGTTGGGCGGGGCGGAGATGCACGCCCGCGTCTCCGGCCTCAGCGACTACACCGCCGAAGACGACGCCGACGCCCTGCGCCTCGGCCGCCTGATCCTGTCCCATCTGGGCCGGCCCAAGCCCGCTGCCGGCCTGGCCCGTCGCGTCGCGCCGGAACCGCCGGCCTGCGACCCCGATGATCTGCTGGGCATCATCCCCGCCGACCCGCGCATCCCGTTCGACATACGCGAGATCATCGCCCGGCTGGTCGACGGCTCGCGCTTCCTCGAGTTCAAGCCCGACTATGGCCCCACGCTCATCTGCGGCCACGCCCATCTCGACGGCTGGCCGGTGGGCATACTGGGCAACAACGGCGTGCTGTTCTCCGAGAGCGCCAACAAGGCGGCCCAGTTCATCCAGCTGTGCAACCAGACGCGCACCCCGCTCATCTATCTGCAAAACATCACCGGCTTCATGGTCGGCACGCAGCACGAGCGCGAGGGGATCATCAAGCACGGCAGCAAGATGCTCAACGCCGTGGCCACCTCAACCGTGCCGCAGTTCACGGTCATCGTCGGCGGTTCCTATGGCGCGGGCAACTACGCCATGTGCGGCCGCGCCCTCGACCCGCGCTTCCTGTGGGCCTGGCCCAACAGCCGCGTGGCCGTCATGGGCGGGGAGCAAGCCGCCGGGGTGCTGGGCATCGTCCAGACCGAGCAGGCCCGCAAGCGAGGCCAGGAGCCGGACGCCAACCGGATCGCCATGACCCGGATGATGACCCGGCAGAAGTTCGAGCATGAGTCATCCCCCTGGTACGCCACGGCCCGCCTGTGGGACGACGGCGTCCTCGACCCGCGCGACACGCGCATGGCCCTCAGCATCGGCCTGTCGGTGGCCCATAACGCGGATTTCATCAGCCCAGGCCCGCCACACTACGGCGTCTTTCGGATGTAACCACGTCGGCCGGCTCATTGCGCCCGCGCCAATCCGGAGTACAATTCGGCCATTATCACCAACCGGAGCACGTATCTATGGATTCTGATAACCCGACCGGCCTCGTCCTGTCCATCGCCATCATGATCGCCGTCCTGGCTGCCTGCGGCATCCTCACCATGGTCATGTTGATTTTGATGGGGGTCGTCACCCTGGCCGCCTGATTTCAGCCACTTCGCAGGGAGAGAGCCGCGCCATGAAATTCGACGTCAGCTTGTTGCAACCGAAGCTGGATCAGATGCCCGCCTATGCCGCCGCGGCCGAAGCGCTCGGATTCGACGGCCTTTGGGTGGCCGAAACCAGCAGCGACCCGTTCCTGAACCTCACCCTGGCCGCCGAACACGCCGGCAAGCTGACGCTGGGCACGGCCATCGCCGTCGCCTTTCCGCGCAGCCCGGCCATCCTGGCCTACACGGCCTGGGACTTGCAACGCTACTCGCGCGGCCGCTTCGTCCTCGGTCTGGGGCCGCAAGTGAAGGCCCACAACGTCCTGCGTTTCGGCGTCAAATGGGAAAGACCCATCGCCCGGATGCGCGAGACCATCGAGGCCATCCATGCCTTTTGGGACTGCTGGCAAAACGGGACGCCGCTTGACTACGCCGGCGAGTTCTTCAAGCTGGCTCTCATGACGCCGTTCTTCGATCCCGGCCCCATCGACTACCCGCGGCCGCCCATCTACCTGGCGGCCGTCAACAAGCAGATGTTGCGGTTGGCCGGCTCGCATGCCGATGGCGTCCACATCCACGCCCTGCACACCGTCCCCTATCTGCGCGAGATCGCCCTGCCGGAGATCGAAGCCGGATTGGCCCGCAGCGGCCGCACCCGCGCCGACTTCAAGGTCAACACCGCCGTCTTCGTCATCCCCACGGACACCGCGCGGGAGGCTCGCCAGGCAGAGGCCCACGCCCGGCAGCAGATCGCCTTCTACATGAGCACGCCCGCCTACAAGACGGTCATGGAGCTGCACGGCTGGGAAGGCGTGTCGGCCGAATTGGGCAAGCTGGCTCGCGCCGGACAATGGCCGGAGATGGGCCGCCTCATCACCGACGAGATCATGGACGCCTTCGCCGTCACCGGCCGCTGGGTCGAGCTGCCGGAGATCATCCACGCCCGCTACGACGGCCTGCTCGACCGCGTCAGCTACTATCTGCCGTTTGAACCCGGCCTGAACGACATCGGCTGGCGCAACACCATCCGGTCCTTCAAACAAGTCAACCGCTAAACGCCGCCGGGAAGCGCGCCCGGTCAGGAGGAATTGAATGTTCTCGTATTTCACCGCCGAGCATGAGGCGTTCCGGCAGACGGTGCGCCGATTCGTCGAATCCGAGATCAACCCCCACGTCGAAGCCTGGGAGGCGGAGCGAATTTGGCCCGCCCACACCGTGCTGAAGAAAATGGGCGATCTGGGTCTGCTGGGGTTGAGCTACCCCGAGGAATACGGCGGCGGCGGGGTTGACTACTGGTACAACGTCGTCCTGCTGGAGGAGGTGGGCCGGGCCGACTGCGCCGCCGTGCCGATGGGCATCGCCGTCCACACCGACATGGCCACCCCCGCCCTGGCCGAATTCGGCAGCGAGGAGCTGAAGCGGCGCTTCCTGGCTCCGGCCATCGCCGGGAAGATGGTGGCGGCCATCGGCGTCAGCGAGCCGGACGCCGGGTCCGACGTCGCCGCCATCCGCACCCGCGCCGTGCCCGACGGCGACGACTACCTCATCAACGGCGCAAAGATGTGGATCACCAACGGCACCCAGGCTGACTTCATCACCCTGCTGGTGCGCACCGGCGGCGAGCGCGGCTTTCGCGGCATGTCGCTCATCGTCGTGCCCACCGACACCCCCGGATTCAGCGTCAGCCGCAAGCTGGAGAAGCTGGGCAATCACGCCAGCGACACCGCCATCCTGACCTTCGAGGACGTGCGCGTGCCCCAGGCCAACCGCATCGGCGAGGAGGGCATGGGCTTCGCATTGCAGATGCGGCAGTTCCAGCGCGAACGTCTGGCCGCATCGATCATGAGCACCGCCGGAATGGAGAAGATCATCCGCATGACCATCGACTATACGCGCACCCGCCAGGCGTTCGGCCGCCCGCTGGTCGACAATCAGTGGATCCACTTCCGGCTGGCCGAACTGCTGACCGAGGTCGAGGCGTTGCGCCAACTCAACTACCACTGCGTGCGCCTGCTCGTCGCCGGGGAAGACCTGACCAAAGAGGTGTCGATGGCCAAGCTGAAGGCCGGGCGGCTGGCGCGCGAGGTGGCCGACACCTGCCT
>CAYXNH010000263.1:0-3411 GCA_964466135.1 uncultured Ardenticatenaceae bacterium
CAATCGAACGGGACCCGGACAAAGTAAGTGGGGTTTGGGTTTTTCGGGGCACACGAGTTCCGGTTGCTGCCCTGTTTGAGAACCTGCGAGACGGCGCGACTGTAGAAGAGTTTTTAGAGTGGTTCCCGGGTGTGAAACGGGAACAGGTCGAAGCATTGCTTAACCATGAACTCGAAACATTAGCGGTCGTCGTCTGAGCATGAAGATTTTATTTGATCAGGGAACACCGGTGCCCTTGAAGCAGCATTTGACAGGACATATTGTGAAACCTCTTATGAAGAAGGCTGGTCTAACCTATCGAATGGAGATTTACTCAAGGCTGCTGAAGCGGCTGGTTACCAGCTATTCATAACAACGGATCAGAACTTACGCTATCAGCAAAATTTGCGTGGGCGCCGAATCGCGGTCGTTGTACTGCTTTCAACTTCTTGGCCACGAATCCGTTTGCATATAGATGATATTCGTGAAGTTACTGATGCCATGCCTTCTGGCGGCTTTGTAGAGATTCCAGTTTAAATCCAATACCTTCCGCCGGCGAGCATACGGGGTCTGGTATTCTCAGGTTACGGGTTGTGAGACCTCAGAGGCCTTTTCCTGTATAATCCCCGCCATGCTTGCCAAAGTGCTCAGCGCGGCCATCGTCGGCCTTGATGCCGAACCCGTCGAGGTTGAAGTCGATATCGTCAATGGACAGCCCTATTTCGCTCTGGTGGGGCTGCCGGACGCGGCCGTGCGCGAGAGTCGCGATCGGGTCTACGCCGCCATCAAGAACAGCGGCTTCAACTTTCCGCTGCACCGCATCACCGTGAACCTGGCCCCGGCCGACCTGCGCAAGGAAGGCCCGGCTTATGACCTGCCCATCGCCGTAGGCGTGCTGGCGGCTACCTCGCAAGTCTGGGCCAATTTGCTGGAGGGCGCGCTTTTCCTCGGTGAGTTGTCGCTGGAGGGGGCGCTGCGCCATACCAAGGGGGTGTTGCCGCTGGCGGCCATGGCCCGCGAGAGGGGGCTGCGCCGGCTGTTCGTCCCCGCCGATGACGCCGCCGAGGCGGCGCTGATGCCCGACCTGGATGTGTTTGCCGTGCGCAATCTGGCCGAACTGGTCGACCATCTGACCGGCATGCGGCCGCTGGAGCCGGTGACGATCGATCTCACCAAGGCGTTCGACAGCGAGCCGCTCTACGCGACCGACTTCGCCGACATCATGGGCCAGGAGCACGTCAAGCGGGCGATGGAAGTGGCCGCCGCCGGAGGTCATAATGCGCTGATGACCGGGCCGCCGGGCAGCGGCAAGACGCTCATCGCCAAATCGCTGCCGGGCATTTTACCGCGCATGGGTATCGATGAGGCGCTGGAGGTGACCAAGATCTACAGCGTGGCCGGGATGCTGCCGGCGGAGACGCCGCTGATTCGAGCGCGGCCGTTTCGTTCGCCCCATCACACGATCAGCTATGCCGGGTTGGTGGGCGGAGGGCAGTGGCCGCGGCCGGGAGAGATCTCGCTGGCCCATCGGGGCGTCCTGTTCCTCGACGAGTTGCCGGAGTTTGGCGAGCGGCTGATCGAGGTACTGCGCCAGCCGCTGGAGGGGATGCCGCGCGAGGTGTCGATCTCCCGGGCCACGGGCAGCGTCACCTATCCGGCCAACTTCATGCTCATCGCCGCGCAGAACCCGTGCCCTTGTGGTTACTACGGCGACCCGACCCATGCCTGCTCCTGCTCGGCGGCGATGATCACCCGTTATCAGAAGCGGGTCAGCGGGCCTTTGATGGACCGGATCGACCTGCATATCGAGGTTCCGCGCGTGCAGTACGAGAAGCTGGCGGCCACGACGCGCAACGAATCCTCGGCCGACGTGCGGGCCCGTGTGGAGGCGGCGCGAGCGCGGCAGACAGAGCGATTCAAGGAGACGGGTCTTTACGCCAACGCCGAGATGGGGCCGGGAGAGGTGAAACACTTTTGTGAGCTGGACGAGACCGGCCGTCGCCTGATGAAAAGCGCCATGTCCCAGATGAACCTCAGCGCGCGGGGGTTTCACCGGGTGCTCAAGGTCGGCCGCACTATCGCCGACCTGGCCGGGGCAGAGGCGATCGGCCCGGCGCATCTGGCGGAAGCGTTGCAATATCGGGCGCGATCGATGACCCTGTGACCAGGCCGTCGCGCGGCGCCTGTGTATTCGATAATCCGGTGTGGCCACGGGCGGCCGGGGTTGGTACAATGCGCGAATGATTGAGCCGGAAAACCTGGATGCCCGATCGGTGACGGCCGCCGTTCCACCCCCGGCGGGCATTGGTGAGAAACTGTTACCCTTTTTGATAACGGCCGTGGTGCTGGTGCTGGATCAGTGGAGCAAGAATCTGGTCGAGACGCGCATCCCTCTCTATAGCTACTGGGCGCCCATCCCCGCGCTGGAGAATATCTTCCGAATTACCCACACCGCCAACACGGGCGCGGTCTTCGGCCTGTTTCAGGGCACGGGGATGTTTTTCGCGGGGCTGGCCGTCGTCGTCGCCGGGGCCATCGTCTACATCAACCTGACGTTGCCCGGCCGGCAATGGTTGCTGCGGTTGGCGCTGGGGCTGCAACTCGGCGGTGCGTTGGGCAATCTGATCGACCGGCTGCGGCAGGGCCATGTCACCGACTTCATCGACGTCGGGCCGTGGTACATCTTCAACCTGGCCGACATGGCCATCGTCGGCGGCGTGATTTTGTTCGCCATCCTCCTGCTGCGGGAAGCGCGCGAACAGCCAGATGGGACGGTAGCCACACCATCGGCCCACGAGGCTGGGGATAGCCAGGATATCGGCGACGAGTTGAAGCAGGTGGCGCGGGTCGAAGTGCCGGACGGTATGTCCCCGATCTCGCAGACACCGGAACAGGCCGGGCGATAGGCTGACCACCGGGCGGCATAACCACATGCGCATCCTGATCACCGGCTCCAGCGGCCAAATCGGCACCAATCTGGCGCTCTATCTGTTGGAGCGCGGGCATGAGGTCTTCGGCGTGGACGTGCGGCCGAACTCCTGGACCGACGCCTTCCCCACGCTGCTGCAGGACCTCGCCGCGCCGTTCGCCGACTTTAGCGGCGGCCTGGGCCACGTGCCCTATCCGACCGACCTCGACGTCGTCGTCCACTTTGCCGCCCATGCCAAGGTCCATGAACTGGTAGAGCAGCCGGCACGCGCGCTGGAAAATATCGTCATGACCTTCAACGTGCTGGAGTATTGCCGTCACAACAGGCTGCCGATCGTCTTCAGCAGCTCGCGCGAGGTTTACGGCGACATCCGGCGCTATATCACCGAGGAGTCCTACGCCGACTTCGCCTTCACCGAAAGCCCCTATTCGGCCAGCAAGATCTCCGGCGAGGCGCTCATCTACTCTTACGCCCAATGCTACGGGATGCGCTACCTCGTCTTT
>CAYXNH010000264.1:0-3394 GCA_964466135.1 uncultured Ardenticatenaceae bacterium
CGAAATCATCACCGTTTTGCAGAACCACCCTCATTCGCCGCTGCCTCGCCCTCTTTGCAGAAGGGTCAGGCAACCGGGAAGGGATGCCGTGCGTTTCCATGGGGATGGTTACCCGGTTGCCTGACCCCTACGGTACCATTGATTAATTTGTAAATATCCAAAAAGGAGCCGAAATTGCCTCTCCAACAATACTTAAACTTGATTGTACCGATGGGGAAACATCGCGCAAAAATTTAGGGGGAATATATAGAATGCACTCGGCTCATTCTGAATCGCCCCATCCCCCTCCACCGGGCGTCTCCAGCCGGACAATGTCGCCCGGACGGACAGCGAGGGTTGCCTTGCCGGGCAACGGGACGGATTCATCACCGGTGATTAGGGCATTGCTGCCGGGTGCGCCGTCCCCGCCGCCCGCCAGACCGTATGGCCCTCTCCTTCGCCGATCCGAGGTGATCGTCACCGTGGCCGGAGCCAGAAACCTGATGCTTCGCACCAGTCCCTCGCCCCCGGCGTGCTGTCCTCGGCCGCCCGAATCTTCGCGCAGGCTGTATTCCTCAATACGAATGGGGAACCCGTATTCCAGCGCCTCGACCGGTGTGTTGCGCGTGTTGCTCATGTGGACGTGAACGCCCGATGCGCCGTCACCGTCCGGTCCGGCCCCCGCGCCGCCGCCGATGGTCTCGTAATAGGCGAAGTGAGAGGACGGCGCGGCCCAGCCGTCGGGATAGACGCCGCCAAAAGTCAGATTATTCATCGTGCCCTGGCTTGCCGCGGAGATTATACCCGGCAAGGCCTGGGCCAGGGCACCGAAAACCGCATCGACGATCCGTTGGGATGTTTCGACGTTTCCGGCGGCGACGGCATGCGGCGGCCGCGGATCGAGCAAGGAGCCGGCGGGTATATGGACGGTCACCGGCGCAAAGACGCCCTGATTCATCGGCAGGTCAGTCTCCAGCAGAGCCAGCGCCACGCAGCGCAGGCAATAGATCACGGCCGAATCGACGATAGCCGGCACGGCGTTGAGATTGCCCTCGACCGCCTCGGCCGTGCCCGCAAAATCGGCCGTCAATTCATCGCCTTCCACAGTCAGGGTCGCACAAATGGGGATCGGCGCATCACTCTGCCCGTCATCGTCCAGGTAATCGGTGAACGTGTAGCGGCCGTCCGGGATCAGGCGGATAGCGGCGCGGGTCAGTGATTCGGCGTAGGTCAGCAGTCCGCGGGCATGCGCCAACGTTTCAGTCAGGCCATAGCGATTGGCGATCTCCGCCAGCCGGTTCGCCCCGGCGGTGTGGGCTGCCAGTTGCGCCGCCAAATCCCCTTCGCGCTCCCACGGCGTGCGCACGTTGCGCAAGATGAGCTGCCACACAGCCTCATTACGTATCCCGCCGTCCACCAATTTGATGGGCGGGATGATGATCCCCTCCTGATAAAGTTCCGTCGAGAGCGGCATCGACCCCGGTGACATGCCGCCGACGTCGGCGTGGTGGGCACGACTGGCAACGAGGAAATGATGGCCGGTGGCCACTGACCGATCGTCACCGATAAAGGCCGGTGACACCAGCGTGATATCCGGCAGGTGGTTTCCGCCCAGATAGGGATCGTTGAGGATGACGACATCTCCCGGGTGAAAAGGCGCACAGAGGGCAACGGCCGCGCGAACCGAGGCAGGCATCGCCCCCAGGTGAACGGGAATATGGGCGGCTTGGGCCAGCATCTCCGGCTGCTCCCCCGCCAGAAAGACGGCGCAACTGTAATCGAGCCGCTCCTTGATGTTGGGGCTGTAGGCTGTGCGACCGAGCGTGACACCCATCTCCTCGGCAACCGAGGCGAAAAGGTGGTTAAAGATGGTCAGCGTGGCTGAATCCATGAAGTCAAATGCTACGCACCGCGCTCATTATGTCTATGAGGCGTTTTCCTTCCTAAGGTGCGCACGGCGAGCTTGATATGTGCGAATGTCAGCCATCGCTTCGTCAAGTGT
This sequence comes from uncultured Ardenticatenaceae bacterium, assembly GCA_964466135.1. GTDB lineage: Bacteria > Chloroflexota > Anaerolineae > Promineifilales > Promineifilaceae > Promineifilum. The sequence continues at coordinate 1,982 of CAYXNH010000264.1, forward strand.
CTGATTCTCAATCAGTGCTCTTCGTTCCTCAGTATAGTTGCCAAAGCCGGTAGTGAACTGGTTGATAAAACGCACTGTATCGACAAGTCCGAGTTCGCGATAGAGCAGACGCATAGCGTCAATTGTTATTTCTACGAGAGGACGGGTTTCGGCGATCATTTCCTTTCAAGGGCCTCAAATAGTTCTAATGGCGATACTATTGTCGTGCGTAAATCGGTAATGTCTTTAGCCTTGCGCACAAAACTATCGTCACACGAACAAAAATAATCAGCACTGCCACTTTCTGCAGCCGCAAGATGAAGAGCATCCATTGCCTTTACCGCTTGTTGAATGAACTCCTGCGCTCGTTTCTCAATGGTTTCATCAACAATGACGACTGAGGTAGAGCGCGCTAGGACTTGCTCTCCATGTTCGCGGCGTACTGCTAGTGAATTCTGTAATACTTCCAGTTCCGATACAGTGGATGATATAAGTTCGACCTCTCCGATCTCAATCCGTTCCAGTACGCTTAAAATGGCTTCGGCCTCTAAACGCACCCGAGTTTGGTTGAGCGTGTCTAACGGTCGCTGAATGCTGCAGGTGTCCAAATAGATTCGCACATCTGGAGTATACCACTCTTTGAGTCCGACATACCTTATGATCTAAAGACCGGCAAATTACCAAGTGCCACCACCCGCGACCAGTCATCGTCGCCTTCGGTAAAGATGGCCGCGACCTGCGCGACCTCTCCGCCCGCCTTGATGACCAGTTTCTCCAGGCCGTTGAGCGTGCTGCCGGTGCTGATGACGTCATCGACGACGATGACCTGCTTGCCCTTGACCAGGTTGCGGTCTTTTTCATCCAGAAATAACGTCTGAGGGGCGCCGGTGGTGATCGACACCGTCTCGGCGCTGATGGCATCGCCCATGTAGCTCTTGTAGGCCTTGCGCATGACCACGTAGGGCAGGCCCATCAGGGCGCTCATCTCATAGATGAGCGGGATGCTCTTGGCTTCGGCCGTCACCAGCACATCGGCATCCACATCCTTGAGCTTCTCGGCGAGCGCGGCCGCGGCAGCCTTCACGACATAGGTGTCGCCCAGCATGTTGAACACGGCGATGCGCACGCCGGGCGCCACCTCGAAGAGCGGGAAGTGGCGGGTTAGTCCGGCCACTTCGACCGTTAACGTTTCTCGTTGGCTCATGGTTCAGAAATTCTCCTGCTTGCGGGTTTGGCCATGTCTCGCTGGAGCGTTTGCGAGAGTGCCGATAGAATGAAGTTTACCGCAGGTGACCACACTGACAAGAAGTATGCTTATGAAGCAGGGCTATCGCTTTCTAAAAAATGAGGTGAAGTGGTGACCAAACGATTTCGTGGAGAAAAATGTTTGAGTCAATCACTTACAGGGAGTTTTGCCGCACACTTTGGAGAGAT
>CAYXNH010000265.1:0-3388 GCA_964466135.1 uncultured Ardenticatenaceae bacterium
CCCGATTGGCCCTGATAGATCAGGTTGGCCGTGTGCTGGGTCACGCCGTGGGTCAGCTCGTGGCCGATGATGTCGACGGCGATGGTGAACCGATTGAAAAGGCGTTGCGCTTCGGGCAAATCTTCGTCGCCGTCGCCGTAGATCATCTGCCGTCCGTTCCAGAAGGCGTTGTCGTAGCCGGTTCGATAGTGGACGGTGGAGTCGAGGCGCATGCCGTTGCCGTCGATGGAGTTGCGATTGAATATCTCCGAGAAGAGCGCGTGGGTCGCGCCCGCGCCGTCATAGGCCTCATCGGCCGCGGGATCGCCGGTGGGCGGGCCGCCCTCGCTGCGCAACTGACGACCGGGTAGGCTGCTGCTGTTGTCGGCCGTGTAGATAGTGCGGTTAACTTCTGTGCTCATGGCTTCCATGAGCGGCTCCCAGGGTCCCTCTTTGGCGATGACGTCGCGCTGCACCAGCGTAGCTTCGACCGAAACAAGGTTGCGCAGGGCTTGCTGCCGTTGGTCGGCCGTGCCGTTTTCGACGATTTCGCGAAACATGTAGGGCGGAAGGATGCAATAGAGCGAACTTCGGCAGCCGTTCATGGGCAGATCTCCTGTTGCTAACTTAAGCGCGGCCGCGACGGCCTTTCAATTGCATTGTACATCATGGGGCGATGGCGGTAAACAGCCGGGTGTGATCATCTGATGCGCGCCTAAGCCGCCGGAGCGCGCGTCATCTTGATGAGAATAACCTCCGGCCTGTGGTATTGTGCCCGCGTCCGGCTAGAATAGGGAGGTACGAGGTCAAGATGGACGAAAACGGGCTGAAACTGCTACTCGAATACGACGTCAACCAGAACACCTTGCAGGACTATTACCAGTTCATCATGGGTCAGTACGTGCCTGCCCTGCAAACGATGGGGTTGCAGATGAGCGAGGCATGGCACACGGCTTATGGCCAGGGCCCCAACCGGCTGATCGGTTTCGTCTGTGGCGACGAGCAAACGATGGCCCGCCTGCTGGACAGCGAGTTGTGGAACGACCTCAACGATGAGCTTGAGAAGTACGTCACCGACCTTCGCTACAAGGTCGTGCCTTATCGCGGCGGATTCCAGTTGTAATCGCGATTTGCAGTCGATGGACCTCATCACCAGCACGTCCAATCCCCGCGTCAAACAGGTTCGCGCTCTGGCGCAACGCAAGCACCGCGAGGCGACCGGGCTTTGCGTCGCCGAGGGCATCTTCCACGCCGGGGAGGCGTTGGCCTCGGGTGATGTGGCCTATCTGGTCTATGCGCCCGATCTGCTCGTCAGCGCCTTCGGCCGCGAGCTGGTGGACATGGCGTCGGCCGGCGGAACCCCCGTCTATCCGGTGTCGGCCGAAGTCATGCACGCCCTGGCCGGCAAGGAAAACCCGCAAGGCTTGCTGGCGGTCGTCCGGCAGCGCCATACCCCTCTGGAAGCGCTGCGAGCGGACACTCATCCCTGGCTGGTGGCGTTGGTCTCTCCGCAGGACCCGGGCAACGTCGGCACGATTCTGCGCACCATCGACGCCGTGGGCGCATCGGGGCTGCTTTTGCTCGACGGAGGCGTGGATATCTATCATCCGGCGGCCATCCGCGCCGGCATGGGGGTCGTGTTTAGCCTGCCGGTGGTGTCGGCCACGTTTGCGGCTTTCGCTGAATGGAGGCGAAAGAGCGGCTACCGGCTCTATGGAACCTCGGCCCACGGCCGCGACGATTATCGCTCGGTCGCTTATACGTCGCCGCTTGTGCTGCTGATGGGCAGCGAGCGCGAAGGATTATCGGCCGAGCAGACGGACGCCTGCGATGAGCTAATCCGACTGCCCATGCGCGGCCGCGCCGGATCGCTCAACCTGGCCGTGGCGACCGGCGTCTTCCTCTACGCCATCCATAGCAGCTTGCAGTAGTTATCGAAGAAACCGGCTAGAGGCCGGGATCGAATTGAACGACCCCGGCCTCTTCATGTTCTGCCTGACAGATGTTGTCCGCCGGATCAGGACAGATGGGCAACCAGCCAATTGAGCACATTCTTTTGGCTGCGCACGTTGCCCGGCAAATCATTGCGGATCGCCGCCTCAACCCGCTTGACATCTTCCTCGGTCTCATAGCCGAAGTGATTGACAACCTTCTGGATCATCCGGACCACTTCATACCCCTGGCGACGGCTGAACATCAAGCGGTCGTGCTTCACATCGGTCTTGTCGTCACCGCTGCCGGCTTCCCACTTGAACTTCTTGGCATCAATCATGGAACGCTGAACTTTAATTGCCATTTTATCTATCCTCCGAACCTTGTTGAAGTCCCCTTACCCACCCTCACCGTCCCGGTCGATCAGTACGTTGGTTGTGACTTTACGCTTTACCTTGTACCCCTGTAACATTACGGGGCATACGCGGTTGAGTATTTGACGTGGCCTTTCACGTCAAGATGGTTGAAGGCTTTGCCCCGCCTCCAATGGGGTTGTACTCGCTTCGACCGATTCGGCTACCAACTTCAACGTTATTCCATCAGATCAAACAGCCAATTGGCCGCCTGAATTTTCATATCCAGTTCGCGATACGCTTGGGCCAGGTTGTCGAGTTGCCGTTGCAAGGCAGCTACATCGATCGTTGTCTGGAAGCGAATCTCACTTTTGGTATATCGATCCTGCTTGATGGCCGCGTTTTGAATCAGGCCGTTGAGGATCGAATGGCGAAGCTTCAGATCGTCGCGGTCGGCGATGGCGTCGGCGATGGTGCGGCCGTCATCGAGCCGGACGGCCGTGTTGGTGCGGTTGATCTGGCGGATGAGGCGCGTCAGGTCGGTCACCGTCCGGTCCACTTCATCTAGCAGCGCAGCTGGATCTTCGGCCGGGCGATCGCCTTCCTGCACCTTGGCCACGCGAACCAATCGCTCCTTCAGGAACTCCAGTCGTTTCTTGCGGTCAGAGCGCAAGATTAATGCTTCTGCTAATTTCATGTCTGATTTCACCGTGATATTGCGTCAATGGAACCGGCGGATCGCTTGTCATTGGACCCGAACTAAATAGTAACACAACCATCCCCCGCGATCACTCAACTCGGCGAAATATTCCTGAGCGTTCCGACATTTCCATCGCCATCAACTGCACCGCACGCCGGCGGACGGTATAATTCGCCTATGAGCGATCTCTTCTCCCACGCTGCCCAGGAACGTATTCGACAGGAAGCGCCATTGGCCGCCCGGATGCGGCCGCGCACGCTGGATGAGTTTGTCGGCCAAAGCCACATCATCGGCCCCGGCCGGCTGCTTCGTCGCGCCATCCAGGCCGACCAGCTCTCATCGCTCATCTTCTACGGTCCGCCGGGCACCGGCAAGACGACGCTGGCGATGGTCATCGCCAACAGCACCCGCAGCCACTTCATCA
>CAYXNH010000266.1:0-3383 GCA_964466135.1 uncultured Ardenticatenaceae bacterium
TGGCCGAATTCCTGTTCGACGACGAGCGCAACATGGTGCGCATCGACATGAGCGAATACCAGGAGCGCCACACCGTGGCCCGGCTCATCGGCGCGCCCCCCGGCTACGTCGGCTATGAGGAAGGCGGCCAGCTGACCGAGGCCGTCCGTCGCCACCCCTACAGCGTGGTGCTGTTCGACGAGATCGAGAAGGCCCACCCCGAGGTGTTCAACGTCTTCCTGCAGGTGCTGGACGACGGCCGCCTGACCGACGGCCAGGGGCGCACAGTCGACTTCCGCAACACGGTTATCATCATGACCAGCAACGTCGGCAGCCAGTACATTCTGGACGACATCGACGACGTGGTGATGCAGGAGCGGGTCATGGAGGCCATGCGCAACCATTTCCGGCCGGAGTTCCTGAACCGGGTGGATGAAATCGTCATTTTCCACCGGCTGGGACGCGAACAACTACGCGAAATCGCTGAGATTCAGCTCAACAATGTGCGCGGGCTGCTGGCCAAGCGCAACATCAGCCTGTCGCTGACCGAGGCGGCCACCGACCTGCTGATCGAGGAAGGCTACGACCCGGTGTATGGCGCGCGGCCGCTCAAGCGCGTGCTGCAGCGACGCATCATCGACCCGCTGGCCATCCGCGTCATCCAGGGCGACGTCCGCGACGGCGACCACGTGGTGGTCGAGGTCGTCGATGGCGATCTGGACTTCCGGGTGGTGGAGACGGGCGAGGTTGAGGCGGTGTAAACCTCGAATCAATCAATAAAAAGGGCGCCACATCGAACACCGATGCAGCGCCCTTTCTCTTTCTGCTATAATGGGGTCAGATAACTCGAAGGAATATCCGCCATGTCCATTTACTCAATTCGCCTTTACCTCGAACCCAATCCGGACGGTCAATTTACCGTCACCAGCCCGGATGTGCCCGGTCTGGTCACCGAAGGGGACACCCCGGAAGTGATACAGGCTAATGTCCAGGAGGCTCTGGATGCGCTGCTGGAAGCCTGGACTGAGCTAAGCCTGCCTATTCCGCCCGCGCTGCGGCCTCTGGTCGGAGACCGTGCCCAGACTGTGGACCTTCTGGTTAATGTATAATGCGCTACCGCGATATTGCCGGACGGCTGAAAGAGCTTGGATGCGAAGAGATGCGATCGGGAAAAGGCAGCCATAGAATTTGGTTTAACCCGGATAACCAAAAGATTACGGCAATTCCTGACTGGCAGGGAAAAGACTTGGCGTCAGGAACAGTGAGAGCCATCATACGTGAGTTGGGAATCAGCCGAGAGGAGTTTGGACCGATCAAGTGAGATAATCAACATGACCGTCAGGATTCCGGAAAAAGGGAAACCCCGAAAGCTCGACACCATCATCCCCCCGCTCCAAACCGGCGACCACCTCACGCTGGTCGAATTTGAGCGGCGCTATTCCGCGCAGCCCCATCTCAAGAAGGCCGAGTTAATCGAAGGAGTTGTCTACGTGCCGTCTCCCGTCAGTTTGGAACATAGTCATCGTCATGCGGTAATAATGGGTTGGTTGATAAATTATCAAGCCTCTACCCCCGGCCTGAGGCTACTGGACAACGCCACTATTAGACTGGATGCGGAAAACGAAGTTCAACCCGACGCGGCTCTGTGCATCCTGAACGGCGGGCAGACAAGCCCCGCGGGCAGCTATCTCCAGGGCGCGCCTGAACTGGTGGTCGAGATCGCCACGACCAGCGCCGCCTATGATCTCCACGAGAAGCTGCGTGTCTATCGCCGCACCGGGGTACAGGAATATATCGTCCTGCTCACCCACGAGCGGGAGACGCTCTGGTATCGGCTGAACGAGGGGCTTTATGAGGCCGTGGCGCCGGACGAGGACGGCATCACCCGCAGTCGGATGTTCCCCGGACTACATTTCGATTCCAACCTGTTCTGGGCCGACGATCTGCCCGGACTGCTGGGGGCCTTGCAGACCGGGCTAAAGACGACCGAGCATGCCGCCTTCGCCGCATCGCTCCACTAACTCACACCCCGTCAAACTCCGGCCGATAGCGAATCACCCCGCGCGCGCCATCCAGCGCCCCCGCCGCCAGTTCCATCACCATGAACGCCTCCTCCGGCGCGTCGTGCTCCCAGCGGATGCCCAGCGGCCGCGACGGCCGAAAACCGAAGCGCGGGTAATACGACGGGTGGCCCAGCACAATGGCCAGCCCGTAGCCCTGTGCGCGGCAAATGTCCAGCCCGGCGCGAATCAGCGCGTCGCCGATACCCTGTCGCTGGTGGTCGGGCGTGACGGCCACCGGCCCCAGGGCGGCCACGGCCGTGGCCCCATCGCCGGCCACCGGTGGGGGGTCGCCCTCGTCGTCGAGCGTGGCCGGGCTGTAGAGGACATGCCCGACGACCCGGCCCTCATCCTCGGCCACCAGCGAGCAGATGACCGCCCCCGCCTCCCGCAAGGCGTCGACCAGCGCCCCCTCGTCCTCGCGGCCGAAAGCCAGCCGGTTCACCAGCCGGATCGCCGCCACATCTTCCAGTTTCTCAGCACGAAGGATCATCTTGCCCCCATCGGCCATAGAGCCTTGAACCGTAAATATTCCGTGAATTTCTCATCTTTCCGTAAGGTTGGCCGTAAGGCGTGCACACTATTTTATAGGTGCTCCTTACCCATTCCCATTTGTTGATGGGAACTGTTCAATCTTAGGGCGGCGCTATTCCCAAGGTGGCGCCGCCCGTCCTCTTTCTCCCGCTCCAACCCCGTCAAACGTCATGGCCGCGGCATGACGTTTGTTACTGCCAAGCGGCTTGGCCGGCGTGGTATAATGACAGTATCGATGTTCGAACAATCGCGGCCGAACCGGCCGATTCTATGGAGCCCTGACCTCATGAAGAAAGAACGTGTCAAGGATTGGATGTCAACCGACATCATCACCATCACACCGGAGACGACGCTGCCCGAGGCGCACCAAATCATGGTGAACGAGGAGATTCGCCGCCTGCCTGTCGTCGATGCCGACGGCCGCCTGGTGGGCATCGTCACCATCGGCGACATCCGCAGCGCCCAACCGTCGCCCGCCACCTCGCTCAGCATCTGGGAAATGAACTACCTGCTCTCGACGCTCAAGATCGACAAGCTCATGACCCGCAACCCCAAGACCATCCATGCCGACGCCACCATCGGCGAGGTGGCCCGCCTGATGCTGGAGAACCGGGTGAGCGGCTTGCCCGTCGTGGACGACGACCATCATGTGATCGGCATCATCACCGAGTCCGACATCTTCAGCATGATCGTCCTGCACGAGTGGAGCGCCGAAGGAGCCTGAATCCGGCCCCACTAATCTCGACCACACCAACCTGACAGGTTTTGAGCGAACTCCTGTCCGCCACCCTGTCAGGTTTAAGACCAGGC
>CAYXNH010000267.1:0-3382 GCA_964466135.1 uncultured Ardenticatenaceae bacterium
CCCTCCACGTGGGCGAAGGGTGTCATGTGATGGGGTTGGGTGTGGCCCTCGCTGATGATATCCTCCACGTCAATGCCGCGCACGGTCAGCGCATCGCCGATCAGCGAGCGATGGCAGCGCCAGGGCACGGCCTCGGCGCACATGATGGCCACCGTCTCCTTGCGCGCCAGGTCCATCAATTCCCCCAGCCCGACCTCGAAGCCCGACGTCTGCATGTAGTCGGCATAGCCACGAAACGAGGTGTTGCGCCAGCCGGTGTTGACCGAGGCGGCCGTCGTGTGCCGCAGTCCGCCCAAATCGAGCAGATGCCGGTAGCCGATTCCGGCCGCCGCCAGCGATTCGGGCAGCGTGTCCTTATTATACTGCGGGTTGTGGCGCGAGCGCGGGACGGTGCGCACGTCGGCCACGAGGGTCACGCCATGCTCGCGCAGCAGGGCGATGAATTCCTCCAGCGAGCGGGTGGAGTGGCCGATGGTGTAGATGGGGTGTTCGTTCATGGGACGTACCGTGGCCGGTCGCCTTGATGCGGCCGCAGATGGATGAGAGACTGCGCTAACCCAAACTCCAGCCCTTCTCGCCGCCAACGCGGATGTCGCGGCGATTGAAGACGAACCCGCCGATGACGATAAACAACAGCCCGACGGCCGTCAGCCCCAGCACCCAGCCCCAGTTGAGGCCGTCCATCGCGTCCCCCTGCTGGTAGAAGGCGAAAGGCGTCAGGTCCATGATCGGTTGCAGCCTGTCGTTGATCTTGGCCAGCCCGGCCAGCAGGAAGTTGGCCACCAGCAAGCCGCCGGCCACCGTCGACGCCATTCGCGCCGACGGCAGCAGCAGGCTGAGCAGCAGCGCCAGCCCGCCAAACAGCAACATCAGCCCGAACAGCGGCACAAACGGCCGCAACAGATGCAGCGCGCTGACACCCATGCCCGACCACGGCAGCACCACCAGCCAGCCCAGATAGCTGATGAACAGAACCAGCCCCAGGGCCACGATATACCCCAGCGCTCGCCCCGCGAACAGCGCCCAACGGCCGAGCGGATAGGCCATCACCAGGTCGAGCGTGCCCCGTTCCTCGTCGCCCGCCAGCAACCCCACGGCGGTCGAGACGGCGAAGATGACCAGGAAGAGGGGCACCAGGTTCGAGAAGTACGTCCCGAAGTAGCCGCTCGGGGTGGAAAACGTGGAGACATCGCCCATGAAGGCCAGAAACTCCTGCGGGTAGTTGGCCAGCAACTCATCCAGTCCCTCGATCTGATTGATACTGCTGAACATCGCCCCCATCAGCAGGCCGTAGGAAGCCAACCCGATGCCCCAGCCGAGGATTTGCCCGCGCAGGCGGCGCAACGTTTGGGTGAATTCAGTCATCAAGCCGTGCATGGTTTCATTGCCCCCGTCATGAGTACAGCTTCATGAAAATCTCTTCCAGCGACGGCCGCTCGATCTCCAGATCGATGACCCGATAGGGAGCCAGGGCCTTGATCAGCCCGTCCATCTCCCCCTCAATCTGCACCGTCAGCGTGGAGCCATTGCGCTCGATGCCGGTCACGCCGGGCACGGCCGCCAGGCCGGCGTCATCCGGCAGCGGATCGTGCAGGCGCACCCGCACCCGCCGCACGGACAGGGCGACCAACTCGTGCGGGTCCAGCGTCTGGGCGATGCGGCCGTCGCGGATGACGGCCACGCGCTCGGCGATGGCTTCCACCTCGCTGATGATATGGGACGAGAAGAACACCGTCGCCCCCTCATCGCGGGCCTCCAGCGCCAGCCGGTGCACCTCGCGCTGCATCAGCGGGTCGAGGCCCGAGGTTGGCTCATCCAGCAGCATCAGCGCCGCCGGAGCCATGAAGGCCTGCACGATGCCGACCTTCTGCTTGTTGCCCTTGGACATGTTCCTGATGCGCATCTTCAGGTCGAGTTGCAGGCGGTCGGCCAGCTTGCGGACGCGCCCCCAATCGACGTCGTTCCCGCGCAGCGCGGCCAGATAGCGCAGGGTGCGCTCGGCCGTCTGGTTGGGCTCCAGATTCAACTCGCCGGGCAGATAGGCGACGCGCCGCCGCACGCCGACGGGATCGGCCGCGGGGTCAAGCCCCAGCACGCGCATCTCGCCGCTGTCGGGCCGGATCAGGTCGAGCAGGCAGCGGATGGTGGTCGTCTTGCCCGCCCCGTTGGGGCCGAGGAAGCCGAACACCTCGCTGCGCCGCACCTCCAGATCGACGCCGCGCAGGGCGGGCACGCGGCCGTATGATTTGACGAGACCCTGAATGGACAAGGCTGCTTCGGTGGTCATTGCGTCCTCGTGCCTCCCCGATTCAATATGGCGAACAGCTATGCGTATTGCCGCGAGACCTGCGCCTGTCGCACGATCTCGGCGATCTGTTCCAGATGGTCGTTGTCGTGGAGCAAGCCCATGACATAGCGGGCGACGGCGTTCATCGGGCCGCGCAGCCAGCGATAGGTGATCGTCAGGCTGAAATCCGGCTCGTCGGGCCACATGTCCAGCGATGCCAGACGCATGCGGCGGCTCTCTTCCAGCCGGGCGCGCACCTGCTCAATGGTCGTGACCGTCTCCCACGGCGTCTCATAGCGCGACCGACCATCCCGGTCGATGCCTCGCGCCAGTTCGGCGGCCAGAAAAGCCTTCTCCTCCGACGAGGCGGTGACGTGGACAATGACATGCCCCAGCGTCCAGGCCACGTTGGCCTCGGCTTCGTTGGTGGCGTATTTGTCCTCGGCTGCGGGGTCATCGGGCATGAAGACCACGTCGTAATCCTCACAATCGGCGATTAGCTCCAGTTGACGGTCGATCATCTCGTTCGTCAGGTCGCGCAAGTCGTCCACCGTCAGGTCAGCGACCAGTTCCCCCATCGTCATGTGACGACTTTGCAATTGCGAAAAATCCAGCATGAATAGCTCCTCATATTTAATAACCGGCGCGAGACGCGCCCGCGCCGGTCTATCCTGTTTTTACCAACTTTTTCGGCCTGATGCAGGTTTCAGCCGCGCCGATTTAATGAACCGGGCAGCCCTCCGCGGCCGTCGCCGGGACCGTGGTCGCAACGTGTTCGGGTTGCACCCGGCGGCGATAGCGAACGATGGTCGGCGTCGGCCGATTGGCCCCCGTCCCTCGCGCCACGCCCGGCTTGAGCGTCTCCAGCTCCAGGTCGAAATGCTGCAACAGCAGGGCGGTGATGACGCTGATCTCGTTGTTGGCGAAGTTCATGCCGATGCATTTGTGGACGCCGCCGCCGAAGCCGATCAGGGCGAAGCGGTCGGCCTTGTCCTCGGCGCGCTCCGGCGCGAAACGCAACGGATCGTAATAATCCGGCTCGTCGAACAGATCGGGCAGGCGATGGGCGATCTCGCCGGCCACCTGCACCTTCCA
>CAYXNH010000268.1:0-3363 GCA_964466135.1 uncultured Ardenticatenaceae bacterium
CGTGTCAGGTCCGGAAGGAAGCAGCACTAAGATGTCTCTTCCGGGTGCCCAGGACCACCTGGTCGGTCATCGGGTTCATGGGCGCATTTTTCCTTTGATTCTTCTCTCCCTATGCGTCACCGATTTCGAATCGCAATCCTCTTCGCCATCATCGTGCCGGCTCTGGCCGTGGCTTGCCGGACGGCGGCGCCGACCTACACCGTTCAGGATGGCGCGACGACGATCCCGGTGACCGGCAGTTATGAGACAGTCGGCGAGGTACTCGCCGCCGCCGGGCTTGTGCCCGCGGCCGAGGATACCGTCGCGCCTCGCCTCGACGCCCCCGCCGATCCGGCCACGCCCATCGCCATCGACCGCGCGGCCGAGATCACGGTGATCGGCTCCGGCAGCGTGACGACCTACCGGACGCAAGCCGAGACGCTGGGCGGCTTCCTGAGCGAGGCCGGGCTGGCCCCGCCGCCGGGGTCGCGCCTGCTGGCCGATGGTTCCCCGGTCGACCCACAGAATATCGACGCGGCGGCCCTGCCCGTCACCCTCGTCTTCGATCCCTACAAGCGCGTCATCATCACCGACGGCGACCAGCGCTGGGCCTTGCGTACCACCGCCCTGACCGTCGGCGCGGCGCTGCTGGAGTCGGAGGTCAGCCTGGGGGCGCTGGATGACGTATCCCCGCCACGCGAGGCCGACCTGACCGACGATATGGAGATCGTCGTCGAGCGGGCCGCGCCCTATATCGTCGCTGCCGACGGCCAGACGGTTGAAGTCCACAGCGGCGCGACGATCGTCTCCGGGGTGCTGGCCGACAACGGCATCGCCCTTGGCCCGCTGGATTACACCCGCCCGGCCATCGACGCCACGGTGGCCCCCGGCGACACCATCGAGGTCGTGCGCGTCACCGAGCGCGTTGACGCCGAGGACGTGGTGATCCCGTTCGAGACGGTCTATGAGGCGGCGGCCGATCTGGAGATCGATACTCTGGTTGAACAGTCGGCGGGCAGCAACGGCATGATGCAGCGCCGAATTCGCGTGCTGTTGGAGAATGGCGTCGAGGTCTCGCGCGAGCCGGCCGGCGAAGTCGTCACCGTGGCTCCCGTCAATCGCGTCCTGCGCTACGGCACCAACATCATCATCCGCACCATCGACACCCCCGAAGGCCCGGTGGAGTATTGGCGCAAGGTCAACATGCGCGTCACGTCCTACACGGCCACCAGCGCGGGCAAGAAACCCGGCGAGCCGGGCTACGGCATCACCGCCAGCGGCGTGCAGGCCGGCACGGGGGTCATCGCCGTCGACCCCAAGGTCGTCCCTTTTCGCAGTTATCTCTACGTGCCCGGCTATGGCGTGGGCTTCGCCGGCGACACGGGCGGCGGCATCAAGGGACGCTTCATCGATCTCGGCTATGACGAAGATGAGTACCAGTCCTGGCATAGCTATGTGGACGTTTACTACCTCGGCCCGCCGCCACCGCCGGACGAAATCCGCTGGATTTTACCCTAATCACTCATTTTTCACGTTCGTTTCATGTGACCTCTCCCCCCTCTGTGGCATGATTGCTTCGAGGGTCGTCTGCGCATTGTCGGCGACCCTTGCCTGTTTGCCGGCGGCGCGACCATCGGTTCAGGCTACCCCGCACCGATGGCCCAGACCAAATAAAAGCAGTCGAGTATTGGAGAGGAAAACAATCATGACACATATCATCGAACGATTCGCCGGCCGTGGGATGCGAACGAAGGTTGGGTTGTCGGTCGCCATTCTGATGGTTTTTCTGGTGCTGATGAATCGCGCGGCCGCCCAGGACGGCGAGACCGTGCCGACGTTCACCATCGAGAACGTGGTCGTCGATGGCGGCGTCACCATCCTGGCCCAAAACTTTCCCGCCAATCAGGAATTCGTCGTCACAATGGGCCCCATCGGCACGCTGGGTATCAACGGCACGCCTGTGGCCATCACCAACTCGGGGCTGCTGGGCGCGTTCTCGGCCACCTATCCCATTCCGCCCAACCTGGTTGGCGCGCGGCAGATCGCAATCCGGCTGCAAAGCCCGCAGGGATATTTCAGCTACAACTGGTTCTGGAACAATATGAGCGAGCCGGCTCCCGCCCCCATTCCTACTATCTCCATTGATTCGGTGAACATCAACCAGACGGTCACCATCCGCACCCATAACTTCCCGGCCGACCGGACGTTTCTGGTGACGATGGGCCATATGGGCACGCTGGGCATCAACGGCACGCCGGTGGGCACGCTCTACTCCGGCGCGGGCGGCGAGATGACGGCCACTTTCCCCATCCCGGTTTTGCTGAAGGGGCTGGAACGGATCGCCATCCGCACCCAGAGCGACCCGTTCTATTCCTACAACTGGTTCAACAACCAGACCGAGCCGCTGCCGACGCCGACCTTCGCCATCTGCGGCGTGTTGCGTGACGACGTTGTGGTGATTCGCACCGATCCCACCTTCCCGGCCAATCGAACGTTCGCCGTGATGATGAACTACATGGGCACGCTGGGGGTCGACGGCTACGTGGTCGGGAGTTTTAACTCCGGGCCGACGGGGGTCGTCACCGCCACCTATCAGATTCCGTCCGGCATGCGCGGCCTCGACCAGATTCACATTCGGGTCGAGGAAGTTGGCGGCCCGTTCTACAGCTATAACTATTTCGACAATCAGACGGCCGTCTATTGCTCGCCTTAATGGTGGGGCGGGTTTATTGGATATTTACAAATAAACCAAGGGTACCGTAGGGGTCAGGCAACCGGGCAATCATCGCCATGGAGACGCGCGGCGGCCCTTCCCGGTTGCCTGACCCTTCTGCGAAGAGGGCGAGGCAGCGGGGAACTGTGGCGTAAGCTTTAGCTTGCGAATCGAAGAGGGCGAGGCAGCGGCGAATGAAGGTGGTTCTGCAAAACGGTGATGATTTCGCCGCTGCCTCGCCCCTACCCCTAATTTGTTTACTTGCAAATAACCTGCCCCTACCGGTCGATCACCACCAGGCCGCGCTCCCCGGCGATGACCGCTTGCGTGGCCATCCCCAAAAACAGCCCGTGCTCCACCACGCCCGGTTGGGCGCGAATCAGTTGCGCCGTCGCCCGCGGGTCGGGCAGCCCCGCAAAATAGCAATCGAGGATGATATTGCCCTCGTCGGTGATGAACGGCCGATCGTCACGCCGCCGCTCGACCACCCTCGCCCCCAGCGAGGCGAGATAGTCGCCCACCGGCCGCCGGGCGAATGGGATCACCTCGACCGGCACCGGCGCGCGCGTGGCCAGTTGCTCCACCCGCTTGCTCTCATCGGCGATGATGATCAGCCGGCGCGAGGCCGCGGCGACGATCTTCTCGCGCAGCAGCGCCCCGCCCAGCCCCTT
>CAYXNH010000269.1:0-3290 GCA_964466135.1 uncultured Ardenticatenaceae bacterium
ATGAGAGAATCGGAATGATAAGCCGGAACGAATAATGTCCCAATTTTATTGGTTTCCTAGGTTAGGGCAATGGTCAGATTTTCAGATCATTCCTTCCCTACGGATCTCCCCTCAGACTGGCAAGCGGACACGACCGAAAATCATTCGGGCAGTTTTGGTATCATACTAATATGGGTTGCGCTGCAGGTTCCTCGCCCCCTGCGGCCGCGCGGGGGCTGTTTGGTCGGCAAGCTGACAGCGTGCGCTACAGGCCCCCCCCATAATAATATATTGATTATATTGATCTAATTGATTTAATCTCTCAGGCTCGACGAATTATTCAATTAAATCAATTAATTCAATTTATTCCGGGGAGAGGGGGGGCCTATAACCTGTTTATCGGGGTTCGTCATTGTCCGCAACGGACCACCCTGGGGCACCCGTCCTCCTCAATTCATGCTAAAATCAATACCCATCCGTTTGATCATACTTTGGAGGTCCGATTATGTCCCACGCCCTAACCCCGACAAAGTGGTCCCTGGAAGACCTGCTCCCGGAACCCGTCGAACGCTCGCTCGAAACAGCATTGAACGAACTGAAAGAACACGTCACCGCCTTCGAGAAGGAGCGGGGAAAACTGACGGAGTCGCTATCGCAGGCTGAGTTCCTGCAACTCCTTGGCGATTACGAGGCGATCCTGCGTCGCGGCCAACTGATCGGCGCCTATGCCTCGCTAAACTTCTATGCCGATACTAAGAATCAGGCCGGGTTGAATCTGCGCGACCGCGTCTATCAGGCGTTGACGGAAAGCCACAATCGCGTGCTGTTCTTTTCCCTGTGGCTGAAGGGGCTATCCGACGAAGCGGCCGAGCGACTCATCCCCCGGGAAGGCGACTACCGCTACTACATCCACAACTTGCTCAAGTTCAAACCCTACACACTGAGCGAAAGCGAGGAGCAGATCATCAACCTGAAGGACGTCAACGGCATCGACGCCATGACCAACCTCTATGACATGATCACCAACTCGTTCGCGTTCAACGTGTCCGTGGACGGCGAGACCAGGACGCTGACCCGCGACCAGGTGGCGGCCCTGTACCGTCACGCCTCGCCCGACATCCGCGCCGCCGCCTATCAGGAGCTGTTCCGCGTCTACGGGGAGAACAGAGACGTCCTGGCCCAAATCTATAATCACCGCGTGCGGGACTGGTATTCCGAGTCCATCACCCTGCGCAAATATCCAACGCCGATCTCGGCCCGGAACCTGTACAATGACATTCCCGATGACGTCGTTGAGGTGCTGCTGGGCGTCTGTGCCGAAAACAACGACCTCTTTCAACGTTATTTCCGGTTGAAGGCCAAATGGTTGGGGGTCGACAAGCTGCGACGGTATGACATCTACGCACCGCTGGCCGCGGCCGACAAGCCATTCGAATATGGCCCCGCCGTCGACCTCATCATGGACAGCTTCCAGCGATTCTCGCCGGCCGTGGCCGATATGGCCCGGCGCATCTTCGATGACAACCATATCGACGCGGAAATCCGGCCGGGCAAACGTGGCGGTGCGTTCTGCTACAGCGTCACCCCCGGCATGACCCCCTGGGTGCATGTGAACTACACCGGCAAGGCGCGCGACGTGGCCACGCTGGCCCACGAGCTGGGCCACGCCATCCACGGCATCGCCGCCGGCGGCCATTCCCACCTCACCTTCCACGCGCCCCTGCCTCTGGCCGAAACCGCGTCCGTCTTCGCCGAGATGCTGCTCACCGACCGCCTGCTGGCCGAGGAATCAGACCCGGCCGTGCGGCGGGATTTGCTGGCCTACGCGCTGGATGACGCCTACGCCACCGTCCAGCGGCAGTCGCACTTCACCCTGTTCGAGCGCGACGCCCACCGTCGCATCATGAGCGGTGGGACGTTTGACGACCTGTGCGCTGCCTATCTTGCCAATCTGCGCTCCCAATTCGGCGACGCGGTCGACGTCAGCGACGATTTCCAACTCGAATGGATCGTCATCCCCCACATCTACCATACACCTTTCTACACCTACGCCTACAGCTTCGGCCAACTGCTGGTCCTGTCGCTCTACCGGCAGTATCGCGCCGAAGGGGATTCTTTCGTCCCCGGGTATATGAAGCTCCTGTCCTATGGAGGATCGGAGGAGCCGGCCAAGGTGCTGCGCGAGGCGGGATTCGACATCGCCTCCCCCGCGTTCTGGCAAGGCGGCTATGATGTCCTGCGCGGCATGATCGACGAGCTTGAGAGCTTGTAGTCCCCCACCCTTGTCGGACTTCCACAGATGGTGCGTCGCGGTCGCCTGACCGCGACGCACCACTTGATCCATCGCCTGTCAATCGCCGAGTGTCGCCACCAGGACGGCCTTGATCGTGTGAAGGCGATTTTCCGCCTGATCGAAGACGATCGACGCCGGAGATTCGAAAACTTCCTCGGTCACTTCCATGCCGTCCAGGCCGTATTTCTGATAGATTTGTTCGCCGACCTTCGTCTCCCGGTTGTGGAACGAAGGCAGGCAATGCATGAACTTGACCGCCGGGTTGCCGCTGAGTTGCATCGCCTCGGCGTTCACCTGATACGGCCTCAGCAGGCCAATGCGCTCTTCCCACACCGAGTCCGGCTCGCCCATCGACACCCAGATGTCGGTGTGGATGTAGTCAACGCCTCGCACCCCCTCCTCGACATCCTCGGTCAGGGTCAGGCGCGCGCCGGTCTCGACGGCGATAGCGCGGGCTGCCTCCACCAGATGCGCTGCCGGCCACAGATTGCGAGGGGCGCATATGCGCACGTCCATCCCCAACTTGCAGCCACCGATGAGGAGCGAGTTGCCCATGTTAAACCGCGCGTCCCCCATGAAACAGTAGGCGATATCCGCCAGCGACTTGGTCGAATGCTCGCTCATGGTCAACACGTCGCCCAACAGCTGTGTGGGATGAAATTCATTGGTCAGCCCGTTCCAGACGGGCACACCGGAATATCGGGCCAAGTCTTCAACCGTCTGCTGGGAGTAGCCGCGATACTCAATGCCGTCATAGAGTCGGCCGAGCACCCGCGCCGTGTCTTTCATCGACTCCTTGTGGCCTATCTGCGTCCCGTCCGGCCCCAGATAGGTGGTATGCGCCCCCTGATCAAACGCGGCGACCTCGAACGCGCAGCGCGTGCGCGTGGACGACTTCACGAATATGAGGGCGATATTCATGCATACCAGATGCTCCTTCTCGTAGCCCCCATATCGGGCAGCATTGAGTTCGACCGACAGCTTCAGAAGAAATCGAAGTTCCGCGGGACTGAAATCC
>CAYXNH010000270.1:0-3288 GCA_964466135.1 uncultured Ardenticatenaceae bacterium
CGATCGTGCCGATATTGACATGCGGTTTCCCGCGCTGAAATTTTTCCTTGCCCATCGTAATCGCTTCCTTCTCTATATGTCTTCGTCGGCGTCGTGCCGCCGAAATCAATAATTACCTGATAAGCTATCGATATAAATACGCAGTCGGTTCTATCGACGGCCGTGCAGGACTTCCTGCGCAACCGATTCGCTGACCGGCGCGTAGTGATGGAATTCCATCGTAAAAGTGCCGCGGCCCTGGGTCATCGAGCGCAAGCGCGTCGCATACCCAAACATGGTGGCCAAAGGCACGAGCGCCCGAACCGCTTGCAGTCCATCGGAGCGCAATTCCATTCCCTCGATCATGCCGCGATTGGCCGAAAGATTGCCGATGACATCGCCGGTGTATTCCTCCGGCGCGACGACCTCAATGGCCATCATCGGCTCCAGCAAGACCGGCTTGCCCTGCTGCTGGGCCTCTTTAATCGCCATTGAACCGGCGATCTTGAAGGCCATCTCCGAAGAGTCAACCTCGTGGAACGAGCCGTCAATCAGGGTCGCCTTCAGGTCGACCACCGGATAGCCGGCCAACACGCCGCTTTCCAGCGCCTCACGGATACCGGCTTCCGTCGGGCCGATAAACTCCCGCGGGATGGAGCCGCCGATGATGGCATTCTCGAACACGATGCCTGCTCCCGGCTCCAGCGGCTCAACGCGCAGCACGACGTGGCCGAATTGACCGCGACCGCCGGACTGACGCACGAAACGGCCTTCCACCTTGTCAACCGGTCGCGTAATCGTCTCGCGATAGGCGACGCGGGGCTGGCCGACATTGGCCGCAACCTTAAACTCGCGCATGAGGCGGTCGACCAGGACTTCCAGATGCAGTTCGCCCATGCCGGAGAGGACCGTTTGGCCGGTTTGTTCGTCTACCTTCACTTGGAAAGTGGGGTCTTCTTCCGAAAGCGCGCGAAGGGCGTTACCCATCTTGTCCTGGTCCAGGTTGCTCTTCGGCTCAATGGCCAGATTGATAACCGGCTCAGGGAACTCGATCGCCTCCAGAATGATGGGGGCTTTCGCATCGGTCAGCGTATCGCCGGTGAAGGTGTTCTTCTGGCCCAGCGTCGCCGCAATGTCACCCGCCTTGATCTCCTTGAGGTCTTCGCGGTGGTCGGAATGCATGCGCAGGATGCGGCCGATGCGCTCGCGCTTGTCCTTGGTGCTGTTCAGCACGGAGTCGCCCACAGTGGCCGAACCCGAGTAGACGCGGAAGTAGGCCAGGCGACCCACGTAAGGGTCGGTGACAATCTTGAAGACCAACGCCGAAAACGGTTCGTCGACCGACGCATGCCGGATCTCGACCTTATCGGTGTAAGGATTGGTTCCCTCTATAGGCGGAATATCCAGCGGCGACGGGAGGTAATAGACGACGGCGTCGAGCATGCGCTGAATGCCGCGGTTGCGCAAGGCGCTGCCGCACAGGACAGGGGTGGCCCGGTTTTCGACGGTGGCCCGACGAAGGGCCGTCCGCAGTTCCGAGATGTCGATCTCCTCGCCCTCGAGATATCGCATCATGAGATCGTCATCGGTCTCGGCAATACTTTCCATCATATGATGGCGAGCATCCTCGACAGCTTCCATGATCTCGTCCGGGATCGGCGCGGTTTGCACCCGCGCGCCGGCATCGTCATCATTCCAGTAGTAGGCCTGCATATCGAGCAGGTCGACGATGCCCCGGAAGGAAGATTCTTCCCCAATGGGGTACTGGATGGGTACCGGGTTCGCGCCCAGACGATCCTTAATCATGCCGATCGTGCGCTTGAAATCAGCGCCGGTGCGGTCCATTTTGTTAACGAAACAAATCCGGGGGACGTTGTAGCCGTTAGCCTGGCGCCAGACAGTCTCGGATTGCGGCTCGACACCGGCCACAGCGTCAAAAACCACGACGCCGCCGTCGAGGACGCGCAAGCTGCGCTGCACCTCGGCGGTGAAGTCAATATGCCCGGGGGTGTCGATGATATTAATCTGGTGATCGAGCCAGAACGCCGTGGTCGCCGCCGACGAAATGGTGATACCGCGCTCGCGCTCCTGATCCATGGAGTCCATCGTGGCCGTGCCCTCGTGGGTCTCGCCCATGCGATGAATCACACCCGTGTAATACAGGACGCGCTCGGTCGTCGTCGTTTTACCGGCGTCAATATGGGCAATAATGCCGATATTCCGGATTCGTTCCAGCGGATAATTAGCCATAACTCAATTAAATCCGGAAGTGGGAGAAGGCGCGGTTGGCCTCGGCCATGCGGTGCGTATCGTCGCGCTTCTTGACTGCCGATCCCTGGTTGTTTGCCGCGTCGATAAATTCGTTTGCAAGCTTGTCGGCCATCGTCTGGCCGCCACGGTTGCGGGCGGCGGTCAACAGCCAGCGCATGGCCAGCGAGACCTGGCGATACGGCTCCACAGGAATCGGAACCTGGTAGGTGGCGCCACCGACGCGGCGCGGCCGTACTTCGATCTGGGGCATGACGTTCTGCAAGGCTTGCTCGAACACATCCAGCCCGGGACGGCCGACGCGCTCTTCGATCATATCGAAGCTGTCATAGATCAAGCCCTGGGCCACGCTCTTCTTGCCGTCATACATGAGCCGATTTACGAACATCGACACATGCAGATTGTCATAGCGCACGTCGGGCTGTATTTCACGTTTTTCAGGACGAATTCGTCTGGACATGACTTTACTTTCCCCGGCAACCGACTTCGGCCGCCAAAACGGTCAACATGACCGATTACTTCTTCTTTGCCACCTTGGTTCCATATTTGGAACGGCCTTTCTTGCGGTTGACAACACCGCCGGCATCCAGCGTGCCGCGTACGATGTGATAGCGCACACCGGGCAGGTCCTTCACACGGCCGCCTCGAACCAGCACAACCGAGTGGTCCTGCAGCGTATGGCCCTCGCCGGGAATATAGGCGGTCACCTCAATGCCATTGGACAGGCGAACACGAGCCACCTTGCGCAGCGCCGAATTCGGCTTCTTGGGGGTCATGGTCTTCACTTGCGTGCAGACCCCGCGCTTCTGGGGCGCGCCCATCGGCTGGCGTGTACGCCGCTGCTTGAAGGAATTTAAAGTGTATTGCAGTGCCGGAGATTTGCTCTTCTTTGGCTTAACGCTCCGTCCCTTGCGGACTAGTTGATTAATTGTTGGCAAAGCTAACGTTTCTCCTTTCTGAAACTCTCTGCGCCGAATACCACGCTAAGACAGAAAACGCCACAAACCGCTGCATCGGAAGGGGACGAATTTTCGTTCCTTA
>CAYXNH010000271.1:0-3269 GCA_964466135.1 uncultured Ardenticatenaceae bacterium
GCCAACGCATCGCCCCGGAGGGCATCACCGCCCGCAACCCGGCCTTCGACGTGACTCCCCACCGCTATGTGACCGGCATCGTCACCGAGGCGGGCATCGTCTACCCGCCGTTTGGGAAGAATTTGCGGGCGGCGGTGGCCACCGCGGCGGTGGAAAGCGAGCGCGCCGCCCACTAGCCGTGAGGGAACTTATGGCTCAATCGAAAATCGACCCGACACAATACGGCTTCCCGCGTGGCATGTCGCAGCCGGCACTGCGCGCGCTGCTGGCGGCCGACATCACCACACTGGAGCAGGTCGCCGCCGCCGGCGCGGCCAACCTGTTGAAACTTCACGGCGTGGGGCCGAAGGTGATCCCCATGCTGCGCGCGGCGCTGGCCGAACGGGGCATGGTCTTTGCCGATGAGGTTGCCTGAATACCCCGGCACGCAATGCGCTGAGACCTGACAGGGGGGCGCGAGGGGTAGTCGGTTTGACCGGGCCATGCGGTGCGCCCACCTGTCAGGCGGATTGAAATCCGCCGCTGATACACGAAACCTGTTGAAACAGGTTGCCGAGGAGCACGGCCAACCGGCTTTAGCCGGTTTTGCCTGGCAGCCACGGAATTTATTCCGTGTGCTGATCTCCCGCGCCTGTCAATAAGCGCGCGCGAAGTACACCCGCTCCGTCGCCGGGCGGCCGCAATAGATGCAAGAGCCATGTCCCTCGGGCTGATCGGCCGGAATGCAGCGCGTTGTGGCCCTTGTTTCCTCCTTGATTTTGGCCTCGCACGCCGCGCTGCCGCACCACCAGGCATAGGCCCAGCCATCGGCGACGATCTGTTTGAACTCGTCGTAGCCGGCGGGTTCGTGAATATGGGCATCGCGGTATTCGGTGGCCCGCTGCAGGAGGCTGCTCTGGATCGCATCCAGTAGCCCCTTCACCTCCGGCACGAGGTTGGCCTGAGCGACAAAGGATTTGCCTTCCTTGCCCGGCCGGTCGCGGCGGGCCAAAGCCGCGGACCTGTTTTCCACATCTCTCGGCCCAATCTCAATCCGCACGGGCACACCGCGCATCTCCCAATCATTGAATTTGAACCCGGGGCTTACATTGTCGCGGTCATCCAGTTTGACGCGGACGCCGGCCGCCTTTAGCTCCTCGAAGATACGGTCGGCGGCTTCCATCACCGCCCCCTGCTCGGCATCGCTCCTGAAGATGGGGACGATCACCGCCTGAATCGGCGCGAGGCGCGGCGGCAGGACAAGCCCCTGGTCGTCGCCATGAACCATGATGATGGCGCCGATCATGCGACTGGAGATGGCCCAGGAGGTCGTCTCGCAGTATTGCAGGGTGTTGTTCCGGTCAAGATACTGGATGTCGAACGCCTTGGCAAAGTTGGGGCCGAAGTAATGGGAAGTGCCCGCCTGCAGGGCGCGCCTGTCCCACATCATGGCCTCGATCGATGAGGTGATCTGCGCCCCCGGGAAGCGCTCGGAGTCGGTCTTGCGCCCTTTGATGACCGGAATAGCCGCCTCTTCGAGCGAGAACTTCTCGTAGATGTCCAGAATGCGGAGCATCTCCTCCTGGGCTTCCTCGGCGGTCGCGTGGGCTGTGTGGCCTTCATGCCAATAGAACTCGGCGGTGCGCAGGAACAGTTTCGTGCGCAGCTCCCAACGCAGGACGGAACCCCATTGGACGATCAAAACCGGCAGGTCGCGCCAGGATTTGATCCATTTGGAATACATGTAGCCGAACATCGTCTCGGATGTCGGGCGAACCACCAGCTTCTCTTCGAGTTCCTCGCCCCCGCCATGGGTCACGACGGCCAGTTGCGGCGAGAAGCCCTCGACGTGCTCCTTCTCCTTATCGAAGAACGACAACGGGATCAACGTGGGAAATGCGGCGTTGACATGGCCTGTCTTCTTGAACTCGGCGTCAAGCCAGGCCGATATGTTCTCCCACAGCGCCCAGCCATACGGCCTGACGACCATGCAGCCGCGCACCGGGGCGTAGTCAGCCATCTCGGACTGTATGACGATCTGGTTGTACCATTCCGAGAAATCTTCGTCTCGGCCGGGTAATGTCTTGTTTGCCATCTTCGCTTTACTGTTTTCCTTATTCGTGCCGTTTCGGTTGGGATTTGATGGTACCCTATCCGGTGGGGAATTCAAACCGTACGCCGGTCATGATGCGCAATCGTACGGACGGGACAACCGGCGCGGGGCCATGCAGGATAACCAAGACGTGGCTTGGCTACAGCTAACAGGTTGGGCCACAACAGGTTACAATCGGGGGCATGAAGCCGTCCGAATTCGTCGCCAAGTGGGGCAAAATACAATATTCGTCATTCGTCATTCGTCATTCGTCATTCGTCATTCGTCATTCCCAAGGATTTCCATGAAACCCATCCACTACGCGGCGCTGACGCTGCTGGGCGCCGTCTGGGGCGCGTCTTTCCTGTTCATCGGCGTGGCCGTGCCCGAATTCGGCCCGCTGTACCTCATGCTGCTGCGGGTGGTCATCGCCGGGCTGATCATGCTGGGTGTCGCTCGCCTCACCCACGGCGAGGGCGACCTGCGCGCCACACTGCGGCTGCGGGAGAAGTGGCGCCACTACCTCATCGTCGGTCTGCTCAACTCGGCCTTGCCGTTCAGCCTGATCGCCTATTCCGAGTTGCGGCTGCCGGTGTCGCTGGCGTCCATCCTGAACTCGACCACGCCGCTGTTCACCGCCCTGGTCGCCGCCGCGCTGGGGGCCGAATCGCTGAACGGCCGCAAGCTCATCGGCATTCTGCTGGGCGTGGCCGGTGTAGCGGTGCTGATGGGCGGCGCGCAACTGTCGCTCGACTCGGCCATCCTCATCGCTGTGCTGGCGTCGCTGCTGGCCGCCCTCTGCTATGGCGTGGGGGCCGTCTATGCCGCCAAACATTTCAGCGGTCTGCCGGCGGCCCTGGCTTCGGCCGTCCAGTTGCTGGCTGCGGGGGTGTGGCTGGCCGCCCCCGGCACGCTGACCGTCCCCGCCACCCGGCCGTCGGCGGCGGCCATCGCCGCGCTGGCGGCCATGATCCTCATCGCCACGACCTTCGCCTACGTGCTCTACTTCTACCTGCTCAAGCGGGTGGGGCCGACGCGCACCGCCGGGGTCACCTTCCTGGTGCCTGTCTTTGGCTCGATTTGGGCCGTCCTTTTCCTGCACGAGACGTTCAGCCTCGGCATGCTGGCCGGGATGGTTATTATTTTGTTCAGTGTGAAATTGGTGATGGGGGAACAACCGGAGGCCGGGACCGCTCCC
>CAYXNH010000272.1:0-3236 GCA_964466135.1 uncultured Ardenticatenaceae bacterium
CGCCGGAGGTCGCGCCCTCTTCCACCCGCGAGACGAGGTAGGAGGGGGTCAGGGTCAGGCCGGCGGGGATACGGACGTTGGTGAAGGTGCAGACCCACTTGTCGCCGTCGGCCATGGGGATGGCCGAGGGATCGACCGTCTCCACCGGCGTCGTGGCCGTGTTGTCACAGGTGGCGCTCTGCTGCATCCAGCCGAACGGCATGTTGACCTCGCTGACGGAGTAGGTGGCGGGAGGCGTTAGCGCCTGTAGCGGCGGATTAGTGACATACGAGCCGCCGTCGGTCAGCTTGAAGTTGGTCGTGCTCCAGCTGGGGTCGAACTCGAACTCGGTGCTGCCGCCGCCCTGGGCCACCTTGCGGACCTCAATCGTCCCGCCGGTGGGCGTCTGGCTGTTGCTGAAGGTGCAGGTCACATCGTCCCCCGCAGCCAGGGTCACGCTGACGCCGTCGCCGGCGACGACCGGGCTACCGCCGTCGCAGCTGATGACGTCCAGCGTCCAGCCGTCGGGCACCAGCTCGGCCACCTCGTGGTCGCCCGCGGGCAGGCCGGGGAAGGTGTGGCTCTGGCCGTCGTCGAGCGTCACAGACACCGGGCCGAACTTCTGGACGCGGTGGTTGTAGGTGTCGGCCACGTAGACATTGGCGGCCCCGTCGACAGCCACGCCAATGGGAAAGGAGAACTGGCTGTTGCCGGCGCCGTTGCTGCCCCACTGGGTCTGGTAGACGCCGCCGGCGTCGAACTTCTGGATGCGGTAGTTGTTGGTGTCGGCCACGTAGACATTGCCGCTCCCGTCGACGGCTACGCCGATGGGAGCGTTGAACTGGCCGTTGCCGCTGCCGCTGGTGGGACCGCCCCACGTAGCCTGCCAGCTGCCGTTGCCGCCGAACTTCTGGATGCGGTGGTTGAGGGTGTCGGCCACATAGACATTGCCGGCCCCGTCGACGGCCACGCCGGCGGGATTATAGAACCGGCCGTCGATGTTGCCGAGGATGCCCCACTGGTCCTGGTACGCGCCGCTGCTGTCGAACTTCTGGATGCGGTTGTTGTAGGTGTCGGCCACGTAGACATTGCCGGCCCCGTCGACGGCCACGCCGTAGGGGTAATTGAACTGGCCGTTGCCGCTGCCGGCGTTGCCGGCCTGACAGGTGTCGAGTGGGTCGCAGACTTCGAAACCAGAGCCTCCACCAACGACGACGTCCCACCCCCAGGCCAGCAGGAAGTTGCCGGCGGCGTCGAACTTCTGGATGCGGTGGTTGTCGGTGTCGGCCACGTAGACATTGCCGGCCCCGTCGACGGCCGCGCCGACGGGATAATTGAACTGGCTGTTGCCGCTGCCGAAGCTGCCCCACTGGGTCACGTACGTGCCGCCGGCGTCGAACTTCTGGATGCGGTGGTTTTCGGTGTCGGCCACGTAGACATTGCCGCTCCCGTCCACCGCCACGCCAAAGGGGGTATCGAACTCGCTGTCGCCGCTGCCGGCGCTGCCCCACTTTGTCAGGAAGTGGCTGTTATCGTTGGGGTCGAGGACGAAGGGGAAGTCGGTGCCGCCGGCGGGGTTGGTGTCTTTGGTGATGGTCAGTGAGGCTGTCTGCGGGGCGGCGATATTGCTGAAGGTGCAGGTCACATCGTCCCCCGCAGCCAGGGTCACGCTGACGCCGTCGCCGGCGACGACCGGGCTACCGCCGTCGCAGCTGATGACGTCCAGCGTCCAGCCGTCGGGCACCAGCTCGGCCACCTCGTGGTCGCCCGCGGGCAGGCCGGGGAAGGTGTGGCTCTGGCCGTCGTCGAGCGTCACAGACACCGGGCCGAACTTCTGGACGCGGTGGTTGTAGGTGTCGGCCACGTAGACATTGGCGGCCCCGTCAACGGCCACGCCGTAGGGATAATTGAACTGGCCGTTGCCGCTGCCGGTGCTGCCCCACTGGGTCTGGTGGACGCCGGCGCCGTCGAACTTCTGGATGCGGCTGTTCCCGGTGTCGGCCACGTAGACATTGCCGCTCCCGTCGACGGCCACGCCGTAGGGATAATTGAACTGGCCGGGGCCGCTGCCGTAGCTGCCCCACTGGCTCAGGTAGTTGCCGCTGCTGTCGAA
The DNA here is from genome assembly GCA_964466135.1 of uncultured Ardenticatenaceae bacterium. Taxonomy (GTDB): domain Bacteria; phylum Chloroflexota; class Anaerolineae; order Promineifilales; family Promineifilaceae; genus Promineifilum. Next base: position 2,093 of record CAYXNH010000272.1, read on the forward strand.
CTTCTGGATGCGGCTGATGCAGCTGTCGGCCACGTAGACATTGCCGCTCCCGTCGACGGCCACGTCGGTGGGATTATTGAACTGGTCGTTGCCGCTGCCGTAGCTGCCCCACTGGCTCAGGTAGTTGCCACTGCTGTCGAACTTCTGGATGCGGCTGTTGCCGCTGTCGGCCACGTAGACATTGCCGGCCCCATCGACGGCCACGCCGTTGGGAGTGCTGAACTGGCCGATGCCGCTGCCTGACAAGCCGCCCTTGCAGGTATCGCCCGGTAGGCAGATTTCAAAATCGGTGTCGATGTTGCCGCTCACAACATCCCAGCCAAAGGCCATCAGGAAGGTGCCGTCGCCGTCGAAAATCTGGATGCGGTGGTTGAAGGTGTCGGCCACGTAGACATTGCCACTCCCGTCGACGGCCACGCCACGGGGATTGTTGAACTGACCGTTGCCGCTGCCGGGGCCGCCCCATTGGGTTACGTATGCGCCGCCGGCGCCGAACTTCTGGATGCGGCTGTTCCCGGTGTCGGCCACGTAGACATTGCCGCTCCCGTCGACGGCCACGCCATAGGGGGTATCGAACTCGCTGTCGCCGCTGCCGGCGCTGCCCCACTTGGTCAGGAAGTGGCTGTTATCGTTGGGGTCGAGGACGAAGGGGAAGTCGGTGCCGCCGGCGGGGTTGGTGGCCTTGGTGATGGTTAGTGAGGCTGGCGGTACAGATGGCCCAAAGGGGCCGGTCTGGTCGGTCGCCTGGCCGTCGCCGTTATACCCCCAGCAGTCGGCCGCACCGGTCGAGGTCAGGGCGCAAGTGTGGTGGTCTCCGGCACTGATTTGGGTGTAAGGGCCGGTCTGGTTGGCATTCTGGCCGTAGTCGCCATCCCCCCAGCAGTCGGCCGCTCCGGCCAGCGTCAGGGCGCAGGTGTGGTAGCCGCCGGCGCTGATTTGGGTGTAGGGGCCGGCCAGGTCGGTCGCCTGGCCCAGGCTGTTCAGCCCCCAGCAGTCGGCCGCGCCGGTCGAGGTCAGGGCGCAGGTGTGGTAGCCGCCGGCGCTGATTTGGGTGTAGGGGCCGGTCTGGTCGGTCGCCTGGCCGTATGTGTTATCCCCCCAGCAGTCGGCCGCGCCGGTCGAGGTCAGGGCGCAGGTGTGGTTG
>CAYXNH010000273.1:0-3218 GCA_964466135.1 uncultured Ardenticatenaceae bacterium
GATGCGCTTTGCCATGCCGGGCAACCTGACCGGACTGCCGGCCATCGCCTTCCCCACCGGCTATGATTCGCGCGGCCTGCCGACATCGATGCAAGCTATGGGGCGGCCGTGGGAGGAAGATCTCCTGCTGCGGGTCGCTTTCGCCGCCGAGCAGATTACCCCCCGTCGCCTGCCTCCGGTCTACTATGATATTCTGAAGCGGTAGGCTCACCCGTCAGCCCCGGCGCGCCCTCACGGGAATACAGGCGGTTAGTCAACCGGGTTTTAACTTGTGGGTTCCTTTATGAATGATGTGACTTTGCGGGAGGCCCAGGAACGGGTCGATGAATGGATCAGGACGGTCGGGGTGCGCTATTACTCGGAGTTGACCAACCTGGCCGTGCTCGTGGAGGAGGTCGGCGAGGTCGCCCGGCTGATGTCGCGCATCTATGGCGACCAGAGCTTCAAGGAGTCGGACAAGGGGCGCGACCTGGCCGAGGAGTTCGCCGATGTGCTGTTTGTGCTCATCTGTCTGGCCAACCAGACCGGCGTCGATCTGGCGACCGCCTTCGAGGTCACGATGGACAAGAAAACCAGCCGCGACCGCGAACGGCACGCCAACAACCCCAAACTGAGAACGCCCGTGGGCACAGATAAAACGGATTTATCGGCGGATGCCTAGCCGAACTTGTCCGCTGTCGCCAATCGCCTACAATCCAGCCTAATGATTCGTCTCAAAGGCGTCGTCAAGCAGTATGGCCTCAACCCGGTGTTGCGCGGCGTCGATCTGACCGTGGCCGAGGGGGAGTTCGTCACCCTGGTGGGGCCGAACGGGGCCGGGAAATCCACGTTGATGACCATCATCGCCACCTTGCTGCGGCCGTCGGGCGGCGAGGTGCGCGTCGGCGGCTGGAAGCTGCCCGAACAGGCCAACCGGGTGCGCCGCCACATCGGTTTCGTCTCCCATCATTCACTCCTCTATCGCGACATCACCGCAGCCGAAAACCTGGCCTTCTTCGCCAGGCTCTATCAGCTGGATGATGCCGAAGCGCGCGTGGCAGAGGCCTTGCGCAAGGTAGGCCTGTTCGCCCGCCAGCGCGACCCCGTCGGCACATTTTCGCGCGGCATGGTGCAACGGCTGACCATCGCCCGCGCCACCCTCCACGAACCGGACGTGCTGCTGCTTGACGAACCCTACACCGGGCTGGATCAGGAGGCGGCGCAACTGCTGGATGACCTGCTGCGTGAGGAGAAGGCCCGCGGCCGCACCATTCTGATGATCACCCACGACCTCGCCCATGGACTGGGACTGGCCGACCGGCTGGCCATCCTGTACAGGGGCCGCATCGTCCGCGAAGTCGGCCGCTTGGAAATCAGCCCATCGGCGGCCTATGACCTGTACACCGAAGTGACAATGGCCTCATGAAAGAATTCCTGGCGGCCGTATGGACCGTGGTGTGGAAAGACCTGCGCATCGAGGGGCGCACGCGCCAGACCGTCAGCGTCATGGTGATGTTCTCGCTGGCGACGATCATCATGTTCAACTTCGCCCTGGGCATGGCGATCAATGTCAACCTCAGCGCCGGGCGCAACGTTTCCCCGGCGCTTCTGTGGGTCGTCGTGTTGCTGGCGGCCATTCTGGGCCTCAATCGCTCGCTGACCCTCGACCGCGAAAATCAGGTGGTCGACGCCATCCTCATGGCCCCCATCCCCCGCGCCGCCCTCTATGCCGGCAAGGTCATCAGCATCACCCTCTTCACTCTGGCTCTCGACGCCATTCTGGTCGTCCTGTTCACCGTCTTCTTTAACCAGCCCTTCTACCTGCCGATGGTGATGCTCGTCCTGGCGCTGGGCACGATCGGCTATATCGCCGCCGGTGTGCTCATCACCTCGATGACCATCCAGAGTCGCACGCGGGAGGTGCTGCTGCCGGTGCTGCTGTTGCCTGTGTCGCTGCCGCTGGTGCTGCCCGCGGCCATGGCCACCACGACCTACATCGCCTCGGCCATGCTCGGCGAGGCCTCCTGGGCGATGGTGCGGGCGCCGGTAATGCTGGTCATCGCCTACGACCTGCTGATGCTCGTCGTTGGTTTCCTGACCTATCAGTTTGTGGTAGAGTCATGACGAAGTTCGAAGTGTGGATCGGGAGTCCAGCTTCACCTGAATAGGAAAATTTATTATGACCCCTTCATCATTATCCAGCCCCGGATTGGATCGGCTGATCCGAATCACATCCATCGCCGCCGTGGTCGCCATGGCTATCGCCATCGGCGCCAATTTTCTGTTCGCGCCCGTCGAGACGACGATGGGCAATGTCCAGCGCCTGTTCTACTTCCACGTCGGCGCGGCCTGGGTCGGCGCGGTGGTGTTCGCCGTGGCGTTGCTGTGCGGCTTCCTCTATTTGCGACGGCCGAATCGCATCTATGACGCCCTCGCGCTGGCCTCCGTCGAGATCGGTCTCGTCTTCCTGACCATGACCATCATCGGCGGCTCGTTCTGGGGCAAGCCGGCCTGGAACACCTGGTGGATCTGGAGCCCGCGACTGACGCTCATCACGGTGGCCTGGCTGGTCTACGCCGCCTATTTCATGCTGCGCGGGGCCATCGAGGATCCCCACAAGCGCGCCCGCTATGCGGCCGTCTATGCCATCATCTCCTTCGTCACCATCATCCTGACCTATCTCAGCATTCGCATCTTCCGCGACATCCACCCGGTCGTGATCGGCGGGACGACGGAAGCCGCCGCCGGAGCGGCCGAGGGCTTGCAGGAGTTCAGCGGCCTCGACTCGGCCAAGATGGGCATCACCCTGCTGATCAACGTCATCGCCTTTTCCATCCTGGGCACGGCCTGGATTCTCGTCCGGATTCGGCTGCAGAACCTCATCGACTACGCCGACCACCTGAAGACGCGCGTGGCCACCCGGCTGAGCAGCCGCGCCAGGGCCGGATCCGCATCGATCGGCGGTCTGGGGCTGGCCTTGCCGGGATTGCAGACTCAAATCAGCGATCCCAATCTCTTCATTCGCTATCTCATCGGCGGCTACGCGGCGATGTCGGCTCTGCCGTTGCTGTACATGCTCTACCTGCACGTGCGGCAACGCAATTTACATAACGACATCGCCCTGCTGACCCAATTGTTACAGGAAGATAAACGGCCGTCGGGCTAGGCTTCGCCCGGCGATCCGCCGGCGGCGGCCGTGTGCTATACTTCATCGGGTATGGCTCAATCCAACCGATCCG
>CAYXNH010000274.1:0-3149 GCA_964466135.1 uncultured Ardenticatenaceae bacterium
CGAGGACATTGACGACCTGACGCACGCCATTGGTGACGGCCGATACGATGCCCTGCGCGGGCGCGTTGATCAGACCCAAAATCTGGGCCCGCAACTGGTCGAGCGACGGCAACGTGGCCAGCGCTTCGATCTCCGCGGGGGACAGGCGACGGTCGCCCAACATCCCGCCGATGATCTTGATCTTGTCGTTGGTCTTGGCCGAATCGACCAGCACCTTGGCCAGCGAGGGGGCCTCGCCCAGCGCGAAGCTGGTGATGACCTGCCCGGCCAGGAGGTCGACTGGCGGCTGCAGCTCGTTTTCTTCCATGGCGATGCGCAGCAATGTGTTTTTGGTCACATTGACGCGGCCGTCGGCGTCGCCGACCTTGACCCGCAGCGCCTCCAGCTCCTTGACGGACATGCCGGCATACTGGGCCAGGAAGATGGCCGAGCTGTTCTGCAGCAGTTCGCGATACTGCCCCACCAACTCATCCTTTCGTTCCTTGTTAATTGCCAAAGATTTTCACCTCCACTGATGAATGAACCGTTGACCGATTCACTCCAATTAAAAAGTCCTCTTACCGGGGGGCCGACAGGAGGACTTGCGAGTGCGGGGTTCGGGCCGTGGGGCCGCATCCCGAATGATTCGCTTATCACTCCACCTCGGCCGGGAATTAAGGGCGCTCAATCGCGCGCCCACCGGCTGTCTTGGGTAGAGACAACGAGTTAACTTGAAAAACTATTTTACAACGTCGCTTCCAAAGTGTCCAGTTTGATGCCGGGGCCCATCGAATTGGCCACGGTGATGCTCTGGATGTAGGTGCCCTTGGCCGCCGCGGGGCGAGCGCGCTTGACGGCGCCGATGAAGGCGGACAGGTTCTCGACCAGCTGCTCCTCGGTGAAACCGGCCTTGCCGATGGGGGCATGGATGTTGGAAGTCTTGTCGACGCGGAACTCCACACGGCCGGCGCGGGCCTCATCGATGAGGCGGGGCAGGTCGGCGGCGGGGGCCACGGTTCCGGCGCGGGGGTTGGGCATCAGGCCGCGCGGGCCGAGCACACGACCCAGACGGCCGACCTTGCCCATCATGGCCGGCACGGCGATGGCCACGTCGAAGTCGGTCCAGCCTTCCTGGATCTTCTTCAGCATCTCGTCGTCGGCCACATAGTCGGCTCCGGCCTCGCGGGCGACGTTGGCGTCCTCGCCCTCGGCGAAGACCAGCACGCGCACGGTCTTGCCCAGGCCGTTGGGCAGCACGACCACGTCACGCACCTGTTGGTCAGCGTGGCGCGGGTCGACGCCGAGGCGCATATGCACCTCAACGGTGGGATCGAATTTGGTGTAGGCCGTTTCCTTGACCAGTTTGATGGCTTCTTCGCGGCTGTAGAGCTTGTTGCGATCGACCTTGGCCGCGGCCTCTTGATACTTGCGTCCTCTTTTAGGCATGATTATCTCCTTGGTGGTTGGACAACAGGAGTTGTCTTGGGACAACAAGAGTTGTCTTGGGACAACAGGAGTTGTCTTGGCGAGCGGTCTGCTATAATTTCGGCCGCTCTCCCACAGGTGAATGACGGGACATTCGTCGCTCGTCATTCGTCATTTGTCATTAGTCCGTGATGGTGATGCCCATGCTGCGGGCGGTGCCGGCGACGATGGCCATGGCCGCTTCGACGTCGCGGGCGTTGAGGTCCTTCATCTTGATCTCGGCAATCTCCTGCAACTGCCGGCGGGTGATGGAGCCGGCCTTGTCGCGGTTGGGGATGGCCGAGCCGCTCTTGATGCCGGCCGCCTTCTTCAGCAGGTCGGCCGCGGGCGACGTCTTCAGCACGAAGGTGAAGCTGGCGTCCTGGAAGATGGTGATCTCGGCCGGGACGATCTGGCCCACCATGTTCGTGGTGCGGGCGTTGTATTCCTTGCAGAACTGCATGAGGTTGACGCCGTGCGGGCCGAGGGCCGTGCCGACGGGCGGGGCGGGGTTTGCCTTGCCGCCCTGAATCTGAATCTTGACTATTGCCTTAACTTTCTTTGCCATTTTTACTCCCGGAGTCCTGACGCCTGCCTGGGCAGGCTCCTCCTGATTTCAATACGCTATAACGCAAACTAAAGATTGCGCCACAGTCTAGACCTTTTCGACGTGCAGGAAATCGAGTTCGACCGGCGTCTCACGGCCGAAGAACGACACCATGACCCGCACCTTGGCGCGCTCGGCGTCGATCTCCGACACCGAGCCGATGAAATCGGCGAACGGGCCGGTGCCGATGCGCACCTTCTCGCCGATCTGGAAGTCGAACTTCACCTTGGGCGCTTCGGCTTCCATGCGGTTCATGATCTTGGCCACTTCGTCGTCTCGCAGAGGGGTCGGGTCGTCGCCCATGCCCACGAAGCCGGTGACGCCGGGCGTGTTGCGCACGACGTACCACGACTCCTCGGTGAGGACCATCTGCACCAGCAGATAGCCGGGAAAGACGCGACGCTCGACGGTGCGGCGTTTGCCTTCCTTGATTTCGATCTCTTCTTCGGTGGGGACGACCACATCAAAGATATGGTCTTGCATGCCCATCGTCTCGATGCGCTGCTCGATGCTGTGGCGGACCTTGTTTTCGTAACCCGAATAGCAGTGGATCACGTACCAGGCGCGGCCGTCCTCGCCCATGGCGTCGTTGGCCGTGGCGGCGAGCAATCCCGATTCCGGCATATCGTCGGAATCGTCCAGTTCGTCCAGCAAATCCTTTTCGTTATCCATCGCTCTCATCTGCCTAGCCGCCCAGGATCAGTTGAATCAACTGCCTGATCATATTCGAGAACATGAAGTCGACGGCCCACAGGAACAACGCGAACGCGAAGGTTACGCCCAATACGATCCATGTCAGGCGCCATGCTTCCTCGCGCGTGGGCCAAACGACCTTGCGCAATTCGCCGCGCGTCTCGCGGAAGTAGCGGCTGAGCGCGTTTTCCTGGGCTACCGCCGTTGTTTCTTCTTTCTTCGCCACGCTATTTATCCTCTTACGGTCTTGTCTCGCCGGTCTATAAACCGATGCTCTTAAAAGGCCGGCTGTCGGGCCGGCCTTTTCATCGGTGCCTGTTCGAACAGGCTACGGCCTTAGTGGCCGCCAAAGGCAGGGGGTGCAGGAATCGAACCCGCAGCCTACGGTTTTGGAGACCGTCGCTCT
>CAYXNH010000275.1:0-3124 GCA_964466135.1 uncultured Ardenticatenaceae bacterium
ATTACTGAGGAATCAAAAGGAGAGAACCATGGCCAAGGCCGCTGCAAGTAAACCAAAAAAGTCCGGCGGTTGGTTGGGGGCCGTCGAGCGTATCGGCAACAAGGTACCCCATCCGGTTTTGATGTTCCTGTATCTGATCATCGGCGTCATCGCCCTTTCGGCCATCCTGAGCTGGATGGGAGTCAGCGTCACCGAGGAGATCGCTGTACCCATTCGCGAGGACGGCATAGAGGTCGATTTTTATGCCGACACAACTGAACCGCTCGAGTCGTACCCTGAAGATCCGTGGGACATCGATTTCGAGATCCAGGAGCGAACCATCCCTATTCGCAGCCTGCTGACCGTCGACGGCATCCGCTTCATCTTCACCTCATTCGTGCCGAACTTCGCCGGATTCAGTGTCGTGGCCGTCGTCTTCATCGCCATGATGGGCGCGGGCGTGGCCGAAGAATCGGGCCTGATGACGGCCCTTATCCATAAACTGGTCGAAGTCTCGCCGCGCTGGGCGCTATCATTCATCATCATCTTCGTCGGCGTATTGTCCAGCGTGGCCACAGACGCGGGGTATCTGATCCTCATACCATTAGGCGCGGCCGCCTTCCTAAGCGTGAAGCGACACCCATTGGCCGGTGTCGCCGCGGCTTATGGCGGCGTCAGCGCCATCTTCGCCATCAATATCCTCATCACCCCACTCGACGCGATGCTGACCGAGATCACCAATGAAGCTATCGCCCTGGCAGGTGGAGAACCGATCACCATCGTCTCCAACTTTTACTTCCAGGTCGTCCTGTCGATCCTGCTGAGTATCGTGGCCGCGGTCATCACCGACCGGATCATTGAACCGCGACTGGGGGCCTACAAGCCCGCGCCCGGCACCGACGTTGGCGGGACGGAAGTGCTGGACAAGGAAGCCCAGAGCCGGGGCATGAAATGGGCGGGAATCGGAGCGCTGGCCGTCGTCCTCCTCGTCACCCTGCTGACGATCTTCCCCGGCGCGCCCCTGCGTCATCCGGAGACGGGCGGCATCATCGGCGCGACGCCGTTCATGGACAGCTTGCTCTTCATCATCACGCTCGTCTTCCTGATGGCGGGTATCGGCTATGGCTACGGCGCCAAGACGTTCAGCGGCAGTAACGATGTCATCAAGGCCATCACCAAGACCTTCGCCGGTTTGGCCGGTCTGGTCTTCATGCTGCTGATGATCGCCCAGTTCATCGCCTACTTCAACTACAGCAACATGCCCAACGTCATCGCCGTGACCCTGGCCGGCTGGCTGGAACAGGCCAACATCAGCGCCGTGCCGCTGCTGGTCGGCTTCATCATCGTGATCATGCTGCTGGACATCATCATCCCCGGCTCGATGCCCAAATGGGCCATCTTCGCCCCTATCTTCGTCCCGCTGTTCATGCGACTGGGCACGGCCCCGCAGACGGTGCTGGCCGCCTACCGCATCGGCGACTCGCCCATGAACGTCATCACGCCGTTGATGGTCTATCTGCCGTTCATCATCACCGTCATGCAGCGCTATCAAAAGGATACGGGCATCGGCACAGTCATCGCCCTGATGCTGCCCTACACCCTGATCATCGCCGTGGCGTGGATCATCCTGTTCATCCTGTGGTACGTCATCGGCATTCCGCTCGGCCCGGGCTACCCGGTCGGCGTCTGATAACTGTTATTTTGTAGAGACGGGTCGGCGACCCGTCTCTACTACCAATACGAGGTTATAATGACCATGAACTTCGATCGCGAGGTCGAGGAACGTCTGCTGCGCTACGTGAAGATCGACACCACAGCCGACGAATCCTCGCCCACTTCGCCCAGCACCGAGCTGCAATACGACTTGCTGAACCTGCTCGTGGAAGAACTGAAGGAGATCGGCGCGCAAGATGTGCGCCTGACCGACTATGGCGCGGTACTGGCCACCATCCCGGCCACCATCGACCGCGACGCGCCGGTCATCGCCCTTCTGGCCCACGTGGACACCAGCCCGGCTTATAACGGCACGGGCGTCAAACCTCTCGTCCATCGCAACTACCAGGGTGGCGACATCCCCCTGCCCGACGATCCGGAGCAGGTGCTGACGTATGATAATTCGCCCTATCTGAAGGAACGCATCGGCGACGACATCGTGACCGCCAGCGGCACGACGCTGCTGGGCGCGGACGACAAGGCGGGCGTGGCCATCGTCATGGCCGCCGCTCGTCACCTGCTAAACAATCCCGATATTCCCCACGGCACAGTCCGCATCGGCTTCACCCCCGACGAGGAGATCGGCCGCGGCGTCCACGCCGAGCTGCCGGCCGATTTGGGCGCGGCTGTCGGTTACACGCTCGACGGAGCGCACCGCGGCGAACTGGTCTACGAGACTTTCTCGGCCGACCGCGCCGTGGTCAAAGTCCAGGGCGTACCGATCCACCCCGGTTGGGCCAAGGACAAGCTTGTCAACGCACTGCACCTGGCGGCCAAGATCGTCGACACCATGCCCCAGGTGACATTGACGCCGGAGACCACCGAAGGGCGACAGGGATTTATCCATCTCTACGCCATGAGCGGGACGGCGGCGGCGGCCGAACTCCATTTCATCATGCGTGATTTCGAGATGGATGAACTGGAGCGACAGGGAGAGCTGATCAAGCAGGTCTGCGCCACGATCCAGGCCACCGAACCCCGCGCCCATATCACTTGCGAGGTCCTGCCGCAATATCGCAACATGCGCTACTGGCTGGAGAACGACATGCGCCCCATCGACATGGCCGTCGAGGCCTATCGCCGGGCGAACATCGAGCATTTCTTCCTGCCCATTCGCGGCGGCACCGACGGCTCGCGCCTGACCGAAAAGGGCGTGCCGACGCCCAATCTCTTCACCGGCATGCAAAATATCCACGGCCCGCTGGAATGGGTCAGCGTGCAGGATATGGCCCACGCTACAGAAATGTGCATCAAGCTGGCTGAGTGCTGGGGCGAGTAACCGGCAACAACCAATGGAGTCGGGGGGCGCAGATTGCGACCGCCCGACTCTTCATTATTCCACAACAGGATAACCATCCATGAGCGAAAAAGCGGCTCACAAACTATCCGACACGACGCCCTACGTAACCTGGCTCTACATGGGCATCATCGT
>CAYXNH010000276.1:0-3119 GCA_964466135.1 uncultured Ardenticatenaceae bacterium
CCACGCTGGAGGCAACCGTCGCACGCGAGTTACCCTATCTCAACAGCCTTCTCATCGTCAAGGGCGGCTACCTGGTACACGAAGCATACTTCAACGGTTATAGCCCCGACGACCCGTACACGCTTAACTCGGTCACCAAGAGCGTCGTGTCGGCGCTCTACGGTATGGCAATCGCCGATGGTACAATCTCCGGCCCGGACACGACCCTTGGCAAGGCGCTACCGGCCACCTTCGAAGATGGCCGGTATCGCGATTTGGCCGGCATCACGCTGGGCGATCTCCTGCGAATGCGCTCCGGCATCGCCTGGGATGAAGGGAAACTGGAGCAAGATCTGTCGGCCGTTGCCATGGAGGGCGGTCCCGAAGCCGGAATTGAGTTCTTCAACCGGTTGGACATCACCAACTACGTGCTGCAAAACGGCGTCGCTTTTCGGCCGGGCGAGGCCTGGAGTTACAGCTCTGGCGACTCCAATTTGCTCTCGGCCGCGTTCAGCGCACTCTCCGGGCGATCACTGGAAGAATACGCGGCCGAAAGGCTCTTTCCCGCGCTCGGCATCACCACCTGGGACTGGATCGAGGACGCCAACGGGGTGAATATCGGTGGCATCGGCCTGCAACTGACGCCGCGCGACATGGCCAAATTCGGCTATCTCTACCTGAATCGGGGAATGTGGGACGGCCAACAAGTCATCCCCGCCAATTGGGTCCATGCCTCGGCCTATCCGCAATCCGAAGGTCTATTCCCCGGCAACAGCCAGACCATGCCCATCGAGTGGTACGGCATGCAATGGTGGAACTGGAAACCGGATGTGTTTGCCGGGCACAGGGCGATCGCGGCCCAGGGTTACGCCGGGCAGACAGTGACCCTGATTCCCGATTACGACCTGATCATCGTGACCACGGCTGATACATTTGTCCCGCCCGACGTGAGCGAACAGCAATTGGCCTTGATCTATGACCTGATCAAGTTCGATATATTGCCGGCAGCCGGCGCCCCGGAGGCGGCCGATCCTTTCTGGGCCATACCGGAGTACGCACAACAATCGACCACACTCCTCCATACTATCGGCGTGGATGGGCGCGACCAAACGCTCCTGTTTGACGATCCGGGTTACGTCCACTGGGGCGCGGCCTGGTCGCCCGACGGGCAGCAGATCGCCTTCTGGCGCGGGAAGAACAATGGCCCGGTCGTTCCGGGATCGCCCGCCAACGAGCTGTATATTGTCGACGCGGAGGGGGCCGGGCTGCGGCAGCTGACTCATAACGGCCGCAACAACTACCTGCCCGCCTGGTCGCCCGATGGGAGCCGCATCGCCTACATATCCAGTAGAGGCGGGTGGGACACACACGAGGTGTTCGTGATCAATGCCGACGGCAGCGGCGACACGAATCTGACCAACAACAACGTCCAGGAGTACGGCGCTACCTGGTCGCCCGACGGGAGCCGGATCGCCTTCGGCACCAAGCTTGGCGGCGACATGCAGATCTACACGATGAATCCCGACGGCACGGACCAGCGGCCGCTGCCCACCCCGGCCGCGGGCATGGCGCCGTCCTGGTCGCCGGATGGGACACAAATTGTGTTCGCCACCGAGCGGAACGGCAATTCAGACATCTATACCATGAACGCGGATGGCGGCAACCAGCAAGCTCTGGTCAGCGGCGAAGCATGGGATTATGCGCCGGCCTGGTCTCCGGACGGCACACAGATCGCCTTCACCTCGACGCGCGACGGAGACCCGGCCATCTACATCGTTCCAGCGGATGGCGGCGAACCTGAACGAGTTAACGGTCGGAACATGGTCGCCGACATCTCCTCTTGGTCACCCGATGGGCAGCGACTGGTTTTCCATGGGCAAGAAGCACCGCGGAAAGGAATATTAGACTGGTTCAGGTAGTAAAAAGAGAGCATACTTTAACCGTGCGCCTCAGCTTCACGCATCAACGACAACCCTGGCGAATTCCCAGCACCAGGGCTTATGCTTACAAGGGCTTATGCTTAACAAAGTGATCACCCACATCGACCAGGTAACGCCGGAATGGCTGACGGCCGTTCTCCGTCGTAGCGGCGCGTTGTCCGGCGGTACAGTTGACGCATTCGATGTCGATGCCGGCCGCGGCAACTGGTCAACCAGCGGCGCGTTGCGCCTGCGCTACTCAGCCGACGCGGCGGGCGAGCGGCCTACGCGCCTGTTCCTTAAGCTGGTAAACACTGACCTGGGCGACGGGGAGTTCTTCGGGCCATCGGAAGTCGACTACTACACCCGTGACTACCTCGATGTGCCGGACGCGCCATTGCTGCGCTGCTACGACGGCCTCTATTCTCCCTCCCAGCGGCGCTATCACCTGCTGCTGGAAGATATCTCACCGACGCATACGACTGCCTGCGAGCGGACACCCTCGCTGGAATACGGCCTGGCCCTGGCCGACGCGTTCGCCGTTCTCCACGCCCGCTGGTGGGGGGCGGATCGACTGGCCGAGGCCGGGGCGCCCATCCACGATGCCGCCCACATCCGGCGCTTCGTCGCCATCGCCGAGCCGGGAGCCGGACACATTATCCGCGAGTTGCCGGGCGAGCTGTCGCCCCACTGGCCCGGCATGATCCACGACCTGTTCGCCCGCCACCCTCAGGCGATGATCGCCCGCGGCCGCGACCTCAACGGGTTCACCCTCATGCACGGCGATGCCGGCTGCTATAATATAATGGTGCCGCGCGACGGCTGGCGTCCGCTCTATCTCATCGACCGCCAGCCGTTCGACTGGAGTCTGTCGACGTGGCTGGGGGCCTACGATCTGGCCTATGCCATCGCCCTGGATTGGGATATTGAAGCCCGACGTCGCTGGGAACGGCCTATCCTGCGCCACTACCACGAAGCGCTTATCCGCCGCGGGATTCAGGATTACGGTTGGGAACAACTGTGGGATGATTACCGCTTATGCGTGGCTATGGGCGTCTATATCGCCGTGGAGTATTGCCGCGGCGGCGTCAATCAGGATACTCAATGGGTCTGGCTACCGATGCTCCAACGGGCATTGACGGCATTGGATGATTTGGGATTGGGGGAAATGCCGGCGGTTTAGCGGGAAGTGCGCCTCGCGATGAAAGCCACAGGATCAGC
>CAYXNH010000277.1:0-3119 GCA_964466135.1 uncultured Ardenticatenaceae bacterium
AGGCGGAGTTGGCCAAGATCATCACCGAGCTTGAGAAAGAGATGAAGCAGGCAGCCCAACGGTTGGAGTTCGAGCGCGCGGCCGTCTTGCGTGACCAGATCATGGAGATGCGCCAGATCATGGTGCTGAAGGAAGCCGGCGGCAAGAGCGACTTGCCCGAATGGGAGCGAATGCGCCGGTTGGAAGAGGCCGGCGTGGCGTACGAGACAGACTAATACGTCGGGTGACGGTCGACTACTTGTGTTCTACCAGGTGGGCCACCGTCACCCCCGGCCCGCCCTCGCCGTCCTTGCCCTCTTCCCAGGCGCGCACCTGCTTGCTGGCGCTCAGGGATTCGCGCACGGCCTGGCGCAAGCGGCCGGTGCCCTTGCCGTGGATGATGCGCACAAAAGGTAGCCGGGCCAGGAAAGCCGAGTCGATGTAGCGTTGCAACTGCTCCACGCCGTCCTCCACTCGCACGCCGCGAATGTCCAGCTCGATGCCGGGAGAGGGATGCAGGTTGGCAACAGCTTCGACCTCCCGCTCATCCGACGGTCGCTCCCGGAACTCCACATCGTCATAGCCCGCGCGCATCTGCAGGCGGCCAACGGCCACCATCACCTCGCTCTTGCCCAGCGAGACGATCTCGCCCTTGACATTGAGCGAGCGTACCTGGACGATATCCCCCACCTGAAGGGCGCGTCGTTTGCCGCGGCTGACCTCCGGCTCCCCGGTAGGCTCCGGCGTTAATGCCGCCTGCTGCTCTACCTCCAGATCGGCCGCCTGCTTGCTCAGCTTCTTGACCGCGGTAAGCGAGGCGGCATCGCGCAGCTTGCTGCGGGCCTGGTGAATCTCGGCCTGGAGCAGTTCGATCTGCCGCTTCATCTCCTGGCGGGTTTCCTCCAGGATGCGCTCCCGCTCGATCTCGACCTCCTGCTGCCGCCGGCGCAGTCGCTCCCGCTCGGCCTCGGCCTCGCGCAAGGCCTTGCGAGTTTGGGCTTCTTCAGCCTCCATCTTCTCGCGCAGGGTGTAGATGGAGTCGAGCAAGTCCTCGGCCTGGTGGCTGTCGGCGCTCACCTGGCGCATGGCATCGTCGAGGATCGTCGCGTCCAAACCCAAGCGGCGGGCGATAGCAAAGGCGTTGGACCGGCCGGGCAGGCCAATGGTCATCTCATACGTCGGCGACAGCGTCTCCATGTCGAACAGCAGCGAGGCATTGGTCGCTCCCGGCATCTGGCTGGCGTAGATCTTTAGCTCGGGGAAATGGGTGGCCACAAACGTCGTCGCCCCCTTGTCGCGCAGGAAGTTGACCACGGCCTGGGCCAATGCTGCGCCCTCCGTCGGATCGGTCCCCGATCCCAGCTCGTCGAGCAGGACGAGGGAGCGGTCGTTCACCTGGGCGAGGATACGCACGATATTGGTCATGTGGGCCGAGAAGGTGGACAGGCTTTGCTCAATCGATTGCTCGTCGCCAATGTCGGCGAAGATGGCATCGAATACCGTCAGTCGCGCCTCATTAGCCGGCAGATGCAGCCCGGACTGGGCCATGACGGCCATCAGGCCCATCGTCTTCAAACTGACCGTCTTGCCTCCGGTGTTGGGGCCGGTGATGAGCACGAGGAAGATATCCTCATCCAGGGTCAGGTTAGTGGGCACGACTCTGGCCGGATCAAGCAACGGGTGGCGCGCGGCCTTGATCCAGATGCTCGAACCGGGGTGAAGGTCGGGCGGTGGCGGCGTCCAGCCTTCCAGCTGGTTGCGATGACGGGGAGGCCGCGCTTTTGGTGATTCACGCCAGGGCACGAAGACCGGCTCGACAGCGTTCGTGACCAGGGCATAACCGGCGCGGGCAAAGATGAGATCGAGCTCGGCCATGCGCTCGACGACTCGCTTGACGGCGTCGCCCTGATCGGCCACCAGATTGGACAGCTCGCGCAGGATGCGCTGAATCTCCTCCTGCTCCTCCAGCAGCAACCCGCGATACTCATTATTGAGTTCGACCGTACCGAGCGGCTCCACCCAGAGTGTCGCCCCGCTGCCGCTCTGGTCATGGACGATGCCTTTCAGCCGCCCCTTGGCGTCGGCCCGCACTGGAACCACATAGCGGCCGCCGCGCTGAGTGATGATCGGCTCCTGAAGGAATTGAGCCATGCTGCTGTTGAGGATGCGCTGCAGCTTGTCCTGGATGTGGCCGTGGACCATTCGCTGGGATTGGCGCACCCTGGCCAGAGAAGAGCTGGAGCTGTCCAGAACGTCGCCGCGTTCGTCAAGTGCGCCGCTGATGGCGCTGACGATGCCGCGACACTCCTCAATGAGATTGGCGACGGCCGCCAGATGGGGCACGCGGTCCTCCAGGCGCAGCAACTGGCGACGCAGGTTACGCCCGGCCACGATGGTCGCCTGAATGGCCAGTAAATCTTCGGCCGGCAGGATGAAGCCGCGCATGGCGTTATCGGCCGATCGACGCACGTCGCGCGCGCCGCCGATGGTCACGCCGCTATCGGTCTCGAACAGCGACACCGCCTCGCGGGTTTCGGTTTGCCACGCGCGGGCCTCCGCCATATCGGTCGTGGGCTGCATGGCCAGGGCCAATTCGCGGCCGCCGCTGAAATTGGCGTGTCCGGCGACAAGCTCGCGGATTTTATTGAACTCCAAAATGGAGAGAGTCTTCTGATCGATCATTGTGTTCCAGCATTCCGCACGGCGGTTGAAATTTACGCCGACATGCTATACTATCCGCGCGCCTATGAGTATGCAAAGCCAACCAGCCATCCGGTTAAGGAACGTCAGCAAGCGCTTCACCTTCACCCGGGACACCCCGCGATCGGTTCTCGAATGGTTGATCGCCCTGTTCTCCCGCCGCCATAAAGAGTCCAAAGATCTGTGGGCCGTCCGCGACGTCTCCTTCGATGTCATGCCCGGCCAGTGCGTGGGCATAGTCGGTCGCAACGGCAGCGGCAAGAGCACCCTCCTCAAGCTCATCGCCCGCATCATCCAGCCCACCTCCGGCGAGATCATGGTTCGCGGCCGAATCAGCGCCTTGCTGGAGCTTGGCGCGGGTTTCCATCCCGATCTGACCGGCCGCGAGAATATCTACCTTAACGCTTCCGTTTTGGGGTTGGGGCGGGAGGAGACCACGG
>CAYXNH010000278.1:0-3091 GCA_964466135.1 uncultured Ardenticatenaceae bacterium
GCGCGGTGGTGACGGCCGAGTTCAACTACATCGCCCAGACCGCCTTCCAGGCCAATGAGGATCGGGCGCGGGCCTGGCAATACTTCTTCGTCACCTTTGGCACGCTCATCGCCGCGTTGCTGACGACGCAGGTTGAAACGGCCGCCCAACAGCAACTCTACATCACCTTTGCCCTGATTTTTGTCCTGTTGTCGGCGTTGGGGTTCATTACGATTGCCCAACTAACGCGACTGCGGCAGGCATGGCTGGAGAGCGCGCATGCGATGAACCAGATCAAGGAACGGCTCATTGACGACGATCCGACACTGGCCGGTTATTTTCGCTGGCGCGATGCCACGCTTCCGCCGGCGTTTAAGTGGCATAGCTTCGGCTTCCTGCAGGCGTTGTCGGTGGCCTTGTTGAGCGGGCTGGCCCTGGGGGCGGCGGTGGCATTTGGGGCGCTGGCGCGTGGGGCGGCCGTCGTGCCGTGGTGGCTCAGTCTCGTCGTTAGCCTGCTTGGCGCAGCGGTGATTCTATGGCTGGGTTACGTGCGGCCGTTGCGGGGAAGGGCAGGTTCGTCGGGGGCGGAGGCCGAGCAACGTAATTCCAATAGTTGACCGAGGGCTAAAAAGCGAATAAAATATGTACAGATATATATATTTGTACATGCTTGATATCGATACAGGTGGATGATGACTGAGACTGAATTAGGCTTGGCCAAAGCGCGGAATAATTTAAGCGAAATTGTTGAGAGCGTTCAGTATCACGGCGAGGCGTTTATTATCAGTCGTCATGGCCACCCGGCGGCCGCCATCGTGCCGGTCCACGTGTATGAATCGTGGAAGCAGGAGCGGGAGGAATTCATATCTCTGATTCGCAAATTTCAGGCCTCAAGCGAACCGGGCGATCCCGATGAAATCATGCGCGAAGTCATCGACGCGCAACAGGCTACCCGTGGCCGGGCGAAGTCATGAGGATTGTGCTTGATGCCAATATCTATATCAGCGCTCTGATCTCGCAATCCGGTTATCCTTATCAAATCATCGAGCGATGGCAGCGATATGAGTATGACGTGCTCATATCGACGGCAATTCTTGCCGAGATTGGCCGTGTGCTACGCTACCCGCGAATAGTAAAAAGGCATCATCTTGGCGAGCCGGAGATCCTTCGTTATCTGGAATTCATCAGGAAATTCGGCATATTCATCGTGCCGGACGAGACAATAACGGCGATAGAAGACGACGAGACAGACAATCGCTATCTTGAGTGCGCTGTGGCCGGAAAGGCGCGCTATATCGTCACCGGGGATGAGCACCTCCTCAAGGCCCAGCAGTTTCGCGGGATATTTGTCCTGAAGCCGGCGGAATTTGTCGCGTTATTGCTTGTCGCTGATGGTGGCCGGACTTCAATGGAATTAGGAGATAGATTAAGATCATGACCCATCCAGTCGTTATCACCGATATTCATCACATCACGCTGACCGTGTCTGACATCGCGGTCAGCACCGAGTTCTATACCCGCCATCTTGGATTTCGCTCGCTATTAAATCTGGGTAAACGCCATATCCTGACCAACGGCAGCGTTGTCCTGTCCATTACCCTGCCTCTCGACAAGAATGCGCCCATCCCGGAGAACGATCGCTTTAGTGAGAACCGCATCGGGTTGGATCATGTCAGTTTCACCGTCCCCAGTCTGGCAGACATGGAAGCGGCCGCGGCCTACTTTGACGAGCAGGGCATCACCCGCGGCGAGATTCACGACCTGGGCGGGCTGGGCCTCTACGTCATGGCCTTTCGCGACCCGGATAATATCCAGCTGGAGTTGTCGGCGCCGCACTAAGACTTTCACTCGCATGACCTGCCCCGGAACCGGGGTATTAACCCGACTCGCGTTCCAGCGCGATGGCACGGGCTTTTGTTGTCGAAAACCCCGGCAACAAAAGCCCGTTTTCTATTGGTTTCCTCCCGATCGTTACTTATTCCCTGTAAACGTCACCTTATAAACAACGGTGAACACGATCACGGTTGGGAGATGTGATGTTTATAGAGAAGCTTTACAACTCAAAATATGCGAATCCGCGTGAGGAATCATGCCGATGGGAGTCGCCACCAGGATTTCGAAAGTCAGTCGAAGAGTTCACCAGCTTGTGGCGGTTCCTGCGATTCGCTTCCTCGGTGGAGCCGATCGGTCTGGACGGGTTGCAGGACGTGGCTCTGATGAACCGCCGGGAGACGAAATATGTGTTGCGGGAAGATGACCTGCTCGACGCGCTCGCGCCCCTCACCTCGCGCTACCGGGTGCTGGAGATCGACGGCATTCGCATCCATCGCTATCTGTCGCTCTATTTCGACACGCCGTCGTTCTTTCTCTATCATCGCCATCGGGCCGGCGGCAAGCATCGCTACAAGGTTCGCGCCCGCGAGTACAGCGACACCAGTCTGGCTTTCCTGGAGATCAAGCACAAGATCAGCGAGCTTCGCACCGAGAAAAACAGGATACAGACGCCCCAATTTCTGACCAATCTGTCGTCGGAGTTCGACGAGTTTGTCCAGGGCCATTTTCCTTTGCCCGTGGGCGAGCTGGAACCCAAACTGCTGAATGCCTATCGCCGGATCACCCTGGTCGGCAGGCATAACCCCGAGCGGGTGACGCTTGACCTTGGCCCGCGGTTCCATGCCGGCGACGGCCACGCGACATTGCCCGGCATCGCCATCGCCGAGGTGAAATATGAGGGCAACGGCCGCGGCTCCGACTTCATGCGGCGGATGCGGGAGATGGGCATTCGGCCGATGGGCTTCAGTAAATATTGTGTGGGCGTCTCGATGCTCTATCCGCAAGTCAAGAATCACTATTTCAGGCCGACAATGCGCACAGTCCGCAAAATCATGCAAGGAGACTGAAATGACAACCGAACTCGTTATCTTTCTGATGGGTGCCCTGTTCAACCTGATGATCGCCGTGATCATCACCCGGTTTATCTATTACCCGCTGACGCAAACGAAGAGCTTTGTGTTCACGTTCATCGCCTTCAACTCCATCGTCTACTTCGTCCTGGGTTTGCTGACGAGCACGGCGTTGGGTGTGGGGGTCGGGTTCGGTCTGTTCGCCATCT
>CAYXNH010000279.1:0-3063 GCA_964466135.1 uncultured Ardenticatenaceae bacterium
ATCCGCCCGAAGGTCCCCCGCTGCCGGAATTCGACTTTGAGCCACAGGCACATTGGGACTTAGGCCCGGCATTGGGCATCATCGACTTCGATCGCGGCGTCAAGCTGAGCGGCTCGCGCTTTTACGTGTTGAAGGCCGGCGGGGCGCGCCTCCAGCGAGCGGTTATCCAGTTCATGCTGGATTACCACACCGACCGGCACGGCTACATGGAGATCTATCCGCCCTTCATGGTCCGCTCAGCCATGTTCGTCGGCGCGGGTCAACTGCCTAAGTTCGCCGATAACATCTATCGCGACGCCGAGGAAGACTTCATGTGGCTAGGGACGGCCGAGATCGCCCTGACCAATATCCATCGAGACGAGATACTGGAGGAGGCCGATTTGCCGCTGAACTACGTGGCCTATACGCCATGCTTCCGTCGCGAAAAGATGAGTGCCGGGCGTGACGTGCGCGGCATCAAGCGCGGCCACCAGTTCGACAAGGTCGAGATGTATAAATTCACGACGCCGGAAACCAGCTATGAACATCTTGATGAGTTGGTCACCCATGCCACTGACATTTGCGAGGCGTTGGGGTTGCCTTATCGTCGCATCGAGATGGTGACCGGCGATCTGGGCTTCGCCGCAGCAAAAAAGTTCGATGTCGAAGTCTGGGCGGCCGGCTGCCGGGAATGGCTGGAGGTCAGCTCGGCCAGTAACTGCGAGGCATTCCAGGCGCGACGGGCAAACGTGCGCTATCGCCCGGCTGATGGCGGGAGGGTTCGCCACGTCCACACATTGAATGCCAGCGGTTTGGCCTTGCCGCGCGTGATGATAGCGATCATGGAGAATTATCAGCAGGCAGATGGCTCGATAGTCGTTCCTGATGTTCTGCGACCATATATGGGCGGGCTGGAAAGAATCGGCTAGACCACCCACTTTAACAGACGGGTGGCGCTCATCGGGCGATAGGCGCCACCTTTTTTAATACAATAAAGCAATTACACTCTATTTAATCCCTAATCGCAGCAGACTGGATCGGAGCTACATTCCATAGGCACATCGCCGTTTGCATAGTGGACTGGAAGCCCTAAATAGGGAGACGGATCGATCGTATTAGCGAATTCAAGCTCATTGGTATAGCGTCCGCGGCCGTCATCCTGAACAATGGAGAAATGCAGGTGAACCCAGACGTCCCATAAGGCGTTCCCGTTATAATCGCCTGTATAGCCCAGCAGCGTTCCCCGCTCCACGTACAGTTCGTTCGTCCCCGGCGGGAAGGCCGGCTCGATGAAACTGTTGCCGGCTTCATCGGCCATATGGGCATAGTAAAGCCATATCTGCCGGCCAGGTGCCAGAGGATCATCGGGAACTCGCTGGATTAAGGCGCTACGCCAACCTTCCTCCCGGCTGATGTAACCGGCATAAGCCGCGAGAACAGGGACGACGCCCGGATCGGCATTGCTGAAGATATCGATACCCTGGTGGGGTGATTTAGCCGAATAGGGGCCATTCGGATCGGCATACAACAAACCGATGAAGCCATCGGCCGGCAAGATAAACGGCGCCCCTGGGCAGACCTCGCGCTGTACGGTGACGAGATCGGCTCGTGCGGCTTCATCCCCCTTGGCCCAAAGCCAATACTGACCAGCGCGAGAGCCGTTTAAGCTGCTCATGAGGCCAATAATTCGCAATCCGGCGTAAGCGAGTGCAACAATGGCAGTGACCAAAAGCAAGACTCGAACAGCCCGGTTCACGAGAGCACCTTTGATTTCCACTCAAATAAATAGGAAGGCCGGAGATCGATCTCCGGCCAAATATTATTCAGGACTGCGGTAGTTTCAAAAGGCCTACTTCTTGAGCGAAGCCGGGTCGATACCGGCGGCCTTAAGCGCCTTATTATAGGCTGACTGGGCCTTGGCATTGGCTACCCGCGCGTGGCGAATCTCTTCGGGCGACATGCCGTCCGTGATCTCAATCAGTTGAGGCGGGGTGATACCAATCGGTGCCGCTGGGGCGGCAGGAGCAGCAGGAACCGCAGGGGCAGCAGCAGCGGGAGCAGGAGCAGCGGCCGCAGGGGCTGCACTGGCAGTCGCCGCAGCCGGTTTAACACCGGCGGCTTTCAACGCCTTATGATAGGCCGACTGGGCCTTGGCATTGGCCACTCGTGCCTTGCGTACCTCTTCGGGCGACATGCTGTCAGTGATTGCAACCAATTGTGGCGGAGCCACGCTCACGGTCGGAGCGGCAGCCACGGGAGCAGCGGCAGCCACAGGAGCTGCACCAACGGTAACAGCCGGGGCAGCTACAGGCGCGCCAGAAGCGGCCGACTTGAGCGCCTTGTTATATGCCGATTGCGCCTTGGCATTGGCCACACGTGCCTTGCGCACCTCTTCGGGGGCCATGCCGTCGGTAATGGTGATGAGAACCGGCGGGGGAATGGCCGGTGCGGCCGCGGCTGCCGGAACGCCACCGGCCACCGCCACCGGCGCGCCGGCGGCGGCCATGGCGTTAACCGAGGGAGCGCCGGTGCGCACGCCATCCCAACCATGGAAGCGAGCGATGCGCACGGCAGTCAAAGGATCTTGTGCTGCGCTCTTGCCGGCAGTAGCGAGCGTCGATTTGCCATCGCGGCCAATGCGATTGTTCGCGCCGCGAGGCAACGCAGCGGCGAGTTTGGCGGCTTCCACACGGGCTTCCTTCAGTTGGTCATCATAGCTCGAGTCCACCTTAATACGATGGCCGAAGGTCATGCCGGGATTGTAGGCGCGCTCCTCGGCCGCCATCGCTATCTGGGTATTGGTCACCGCATTGGACATCCTCGTGAAAAGGAAAGCAAGGAACAATCCCGCCGACAGCACCAGGAACATAATCAGAATGAAAACGAAAATGGCCATAAAGAATCACCCTTACCTGTATTCAGCTTCCAAATACCGGCCCATTATAGCCTCTGCCTCTGGTTTCTCAAAAAGAAAACGGCCCAAACCAGTATAACAGGTGGGCCGTCTTTGGATAACTCAGTCTCACAATATGCCGAAGGTGGGATTCGAACCCACACGAGGGAACCCTCACTACGCCCTGAACG
>CAYXNH010000280.1:0-3009 GCA_964466135.1 uncultured Ardenticatenaceae bacterium
TAGAACGGCGGAACCATGCCGAAGGCGTTGCTGACCGCGGCGAAGGCGAAGACCAGGATGAGGAAGGAGAGGTCCCAGCGGCGGGGCCAGGCGTTATCGACCAGCTCGCGACCCGGCGGTCGGATGGCCAGAGCGACGTTGTCATAGGGGCAGGCGCGGGCGCAGTCGAGGCACAGGACGCAATCCAGATTGCTGCGCATGGCCGGGGCGAATAGCTCCGTGCCGCAGCCCAACGCCCGGGGCGAGCCGTTGATGCACTCCTTGCCGGGGCAGGCGCGGCAAACGTCACGGTCGCGCACGGTGATCTGCGCCGGCGACAGGGTGGAGGCCGCGAAGTTGAACGTGCCCAGTGGGCAGATGTATTTGCAGAAGGGGGATTCGGCGAACATCGCTTCCAGCACGAACGCCCCGACGAAGTAGGCGATGATGACCCAGGCGGTCATTGCCGGGCTTGCCCACAGGTCGAGCCATTCGTAGAGGAACAGGAAGCCGACGAAGGCCGCCACCGCCAGCCATTTGTTGCGCAAGGCGCGCGGCCAGCGTCGCCCGCGGCCGCTAAAGCGCAGGGCTACCGTGCGCGGGATGGTGAACGGGCAGCTCATGCAAAAGAGATTGCCGAACAGCAGCAGGGCCAGGATGATGAATCCCCGGTAATGGACCCAGACGCCGACCGTGGCCAGGTTTTGCGGGGCGATGGGCGAGCCGGTGAAGCCGTCGTAGATGAGCAGCGCGGCGGCCAGCAGCAGGGGCAACTGGAACAGGAGTCGGCTGCGAGGGGCGCGCAGCACGCGGCCGATGAACGGCAGCCGCAGAATGTCGCGGCCGGGCGGCCGATAGAGCGAATTATCCTCCGCCTTGACGGAGATGTCATCCAGCGAAATCATCTGTCATACCTTCTTTTCGGGCAGTCCATGTTATTGGAAGCGGACCGCAAAATCGAACGTTTGGGAAACGACGGTCCCGTCCGCAAGCTCCGCATTCACGGTCACGATCCAGTCGCCGGTCATCGTCCATTCGAAATCGGCGGTGTAGATGCCGTCGCCGGCATGGGCGGCCGTCGCCTCCACCGGGGCCATGCCGGCGTGGCTCATATCGCCGCGGATGGTCACTGTCGCGTCCTCCACCGGGCGGCCGTCGGCGTCGAGCAGTGTCACGCTCCACACCAGCGGCCGCATGATATGTGGGTCGTGGTCGGCCGTCAGCCCGATTTGGACGCCGGTCGTCTCCGGCCGGTTGACGGGGGCCCCCCCGGCCGACTGGCGACACCCGGCGACAAGCAGCGCCGGGATAAGGAACAGTAGCCCGAACTGGATTCGGTTGGTTCGTCGGTTAAACACAAGTCACCTCAGGATGTTAATAGACAGTTATTCGGCCGTGGCGGCCTCAGGCTCCCGAAGAACGGGGTGACAATAACGGCAGCCGCGGGCCTCGGCGGCGACGATGGCCTGGTCGCTGCTCCAGAAGAAGTTCTCGCGGCCGATCTCGTCCACCAGTCCGGCCCGCTCCATCATGAGTTGGGCGTTCTTGTGGATGCCGGCGAACATCAGCGTGCCGCCTTGCCGGCGGAGTTGCTCGTCGAGGCGGCGGATCGCCTCCAGCCCCGATGTGTCGATGAGAGGCACGCCGCGCATGGACAGGATGAGGGCGTGGGTGTCGCCCAGTTTGGCGAAGGCTTCGCTGAACGTGCCGGTGGCGGCGAAGAACAATGGCCCGGTCAGATAGGCGACGCGGACATGGTCGCAGTTGCCGGCCGTCTCGATGCCGCGCAGGCGCAGTTTCTCCGGATCAACTTCCTGAATCTCCACGTCCAGAGCGGCGATCCGGCTGAGGAAGATCGCGCCGGACAGGAACGCGCCGATGAGGATGGCCTGGGTCAGATCGAGGGTGATGGTGGCCACCATCGTGATGAGGAAGGTGATCATGGCCGTCTTGAAACGGCGGCTGAAGATGAAGCGGATCGCTTCCCATTCGTTCATGCGCACGGCGGTAATCATCAGCACCCCGGCCAGCGCTGTCAGCGGGATGCGGCTCATCACCGGGGCCAGAAAGAACATCGACAGCAGCAGCCCCAGGGCGTGGATGATGCCGACCATGCGGGTCTGGCCGCCGGATTTGATGCCGACGCTGGAGCGGGCGATGGCCGCCGTGGCCGGGACGCCGCCGAAGAACGGGATGACGATGTTGCCCACGCCCTGGGCCACCAGCTCCTGATTGGCCTGCAGGCGGATGCCGGTCATGTTGGCCGCCACCGCGCCGCACAACAGGGTCTCCACCGCGCCGAGGGCGGTGATGGTCAGGGCCGGGCCGATGAAGTCGGTCAGGTGGCCCCAGGGGATGTCGCCCAGGCTCAGCCGGTCAGCCAGCAGCAGCGTTTGGGGGATCTCGCCGATGATCGGCACGTCCCAGCCCAGGGCGATGCTCATCCCCGTGGCCAGGACGAGGCCCAGCAGGGACGAGGGGAAGCGGGTGTTCCAGCGCTCCGGCCAAAACACCATGATCAGGATGACGACCGTGCCCAGGGCGACGACGCGCCAATCGGGCGACAGTCCACCGTTCTGGAAGTAGCCGAGCAGCTTGAGCAGGGTTGTGTCCTGTGCCGGGGTGGTGATGCCCAAAAAGTTGTCGATCTGGCCGATGAAGATGATGAGGGCGATGCCGGAGGTGAAGCCGGTGATGACCGGCGAGGGGATGAAAGCGATGAATCGGCCGAGCCGCAGCAAGCCGATGAGCAGCAGCAGCACCCCGGCCATCAGTCCGGCGATCCACATGCCCATCAGGCCGTAGCGCGACACCAGCAGGATGAGCACGGCGCTCATCGCCCCGGTGGGGCCGGAGATCTGATAGGGCGCGCCGGACAACAGGCCGATGAGCAACCCGGAGATGATGGCCGTCACCAGACCGGCAGCGGCCGTCGCGCCCGATGAGACGCCGAAAGCCAGCGCCAGGGGCAGGGCCACGGCGGCCACGGTCAGCCCGGCCAGCACATCTTGCCGGAAGATGGTGGCGTTG
>CAYXNH010000281.1:0-2998 GCA_964466135.1 uncultured Ardenticatenaceae bacterium
TTGTGCCCGGCTTCCGCCCCCATTGGGAGACCGATCCCTACTTCGATCTCGACCTTCATCTGCAGCGCATCGCCTTGCCCGCGCCGGGCGACCAGGCCGCGCTGCAAGATTTGGTCAGCGACCTGATGTCCCAGCCGCTCGACTTCTCGCGGCCGCCGTGGAAGTTCTACGTCATCGAGAACTACGGCGAGGGCTGCGTGGTCATGCCCCGGTTGCATCATTGCCTGGCCGACGGCATGGCGCTGGTGTCGGTGCTGCTGGCCATGACCGATTTCCAGCCCGACGCGCCGCTCGTCCCCAGCGAGGAGACCGTCTCGACCAGCAGCGACAGCCTGCTCGACGGGTTGGCTCGTGAGGCGGGCAACACCTTCGACCTGGCTCGACGTACGGCCGACCGCGCCTTCCGTGAGGCGACCGGCATTGTTCGGGACACCGACCGGGCGCGGCAATTGGGCGAGCAGGGGGCGGGCGTGGGGCTGGCCGCCACGCGCCTGCTGGCCCGCCCGTCCGACCCGCGCACCCGGCTGAAGGGCAAGCTGGGGGTCATGAAGCGCGCCGCCTGGTCGCATCCCATCCCTCTGGGCGACATCAAGCAGATCAGGAGCCAACTGGGCGGCACGGTCAACGATGTACTCATCACGGCCGTCTCCGGCGGGCTGCGCCGCTATCTGCTGTCGAAGGGGGATTCGCTGCGCGAGGGCGACAAGGGCCTGGAGTTCCGCGCCGCCGTGCCGGTCAACTTGCGCGGCGAGTCCGACAACGGCAAGCTGGGCAACAAGTTCGGGCTGGTCTTCCTGTCCTTGCCGGTGGGCATCGAGGAGCCGGTCATGCGGCTGGTGGAGGTGCGGCGACGGATGCAGGCGCTGAAGCGCTCGGCCGAGGCTCCGGTCACGCTGGGCGTTTTGGGCGCGATGGGCATGGGCACCGACGCCTTCCGCGAACTGGTCGTGCGCATCCTGGAGCCCAAGGCCACCGTTGTGCTGACCAACGTCCCCGGTCCGCCCATCCCCCTCTATATGGCCGGGCAGGAGATTCGCGAGATCATGTTCTGGGTTCCGGCCGCCGGGCGTCTGGGCGTGGGCATCAGCATCCTCAGCTACGCCGGCAATGTCTACCTGGGCGTGGCCACCGACGAGGGCCTCGTGCCCGACCCCGACCACATCATCGACGGCGTCTATGAGGAGCTGGATCGGCTGAAGATCATCGCCAAAGCGGTGATGGCCGGCGGCAGCTGACAACAAAAAAGGCCGAATCGGGAAGGCGTTCCTGATTCGGCCGGCTCATTTGACCCGAGTCTCTAGTTTATCATGTAGGCGAACTCGCCCAGGGCGCTGCTGTGGCGCAGCTTGCTGAGGGCGGTCTTTTCCACCTGGCGGATGCGCTCGCGGGACAGTTTGAACATCTCGCCCACTTCCTTCAGCGTGTGGGCGTCCGATCCCTGCAAGCCGTAGCGCAGCCGGATGATCGACGCCTCGCGGGGGGTCAGCTCGTTGAGGATCTCCTCGACGTGCTCGCTGAACAGCTTGTTGGCGACGACATCGGCCGGGGCCTCGATCTCGCGATCCTCGATGAAATCGCCCAGTTCGGCATCCTGATCGTCGCCCGCCGGTTGCTCCAGGGCCAGCAGCGGCCGGGTGATCTGCAGCAGCCACTGCACCTGGTCGGGAGGCAGTTCCACGATGCGGGCCAGTTCCTCGATGTCGGCCGAGCGCCCCTGATTTTGCTCGATGTCGCGGATGGCCCGGTAGAGCTTGCGCACATTGCCGGTCTGGTGGGCGGGGATGCGAATCATGCGGCCGTAGTTGGACAGGGCGCGGGTGATGCCCTGCCGGATCCACCAGGTGGCGTAGGTGCTGAAGCGGTTGCCGCGGGTGTAGTCGAACTTGTCCACGGCCGTCAGCAGGCCGATGTTGCCTTCCTGAATCAGGTCGAGGAAGTCCAGCCCCTGGCCGAAGTAGCGCTTGGCGATGCTGATGACCAGCCGGGTGTTGGAGCGCACCAGCATGGCGCGGGCGGCCTCGGCCATGGCCACCAGTCGCTGCAGTTCGGCCGCCTCGTCGCTGTCGGGGTCCAGCCCGGCCAGCTGCTCGGTGGCGAAGCGCCCCATCTCGATCTGTTGGGCCAACTCGACCTCTTCCTCGGCGTTCAGCAGGCGCTGGCGGTTGGTCTCCAGCATGTAGCGGCTGAGGAAATCGCTCACGGGCAGCTCGCTGAGGGCGGAGCGACGGGCCTGGTGGGTCTTTTGCAGGGCCTCGAAGCCGTCGCCGGTGTGCTGGCGGTCGAACTCGTCGAGGTAGCTCTCCATGTCGACGAAGTCGCCGGCGTCGTCGGCGTCGGCCGATTCGTCATCGGCTATCGCCTCATCGGCGGCCGGCTCGGTATCGTCGGCGTGGTCGTCCAACAAATAGCCGACAGGTTTGGCCGCCGGCAGAAGGCCTTCAAACTCGATATCCAGCTCGCTCAGGCCATTATGTTCCGGCCGGGCGGCGGGGATTCGGGCGGCGGTCTTGTTGGCGCCGCTCAGGTCCCACACGAACTCGGCCGCCTCGCCGGGGGCTTTATTCTTATTTTTATCATGAATATCAACTAAAAATGTGGCCATAATTTATACCCTTCTCCGTCGGCAGCGCGCAAAAAAATGGTGGACTGTCGTAAATAATTATCCGGGTGGCAGGTCTGGAAGGTCAGAATCATGCAGGTGGTCGATGCCCGGCCCCATCAGGATAAGAGATCATTATTAAATTCGTGTAAATATTCGGCCGAATCCGGCGGCAAAACGCGCGATTGTGCCGGAAATCGGGCTGATCGTCTATCCGCTGTGACCTTGACGCGCGGTGGTGGGGGAATCTTACCTGAACCGGCGGATTATGCCGTTGGAATGGCTCCCCTCTCTATATTTACTTTAATTACTTTATTTACTTTCTTATATATCGCGGGGGCGGGGGGTTATGAAAGTTAAACAAGTAAATAAAGGAAAGAATGGGGAGGGGCAAGCTGA
>CAYXNH010000282.1:0-2990 GCA_964466135.1 uncultured Ardenticatenaceae bacterium
GACAGAGCGTCATGGATTATAGCTCACCGGCATGTCGTTGCCAAAATCCGCCGCCGTGCTACTCTACGGGCAGCACAAGCTGATAACAACCCGTTTTCCCTCCAAATAGCGACAGTTGCTCGGCCCGATCCGCCCGGTCTTGCCGGAGCGATCGGCGGCAAATGCGCCTGATGGTGGGAACTGTTTAGTTCAATCCTGAAGGGAGCGCCACATGCCTACTCTGTTAGCAAAGAATGCCCGGGTCCTGGTGACGATGGATGACGAGCGTCGCGAGATCGAGAACGGCGGATTGTTCATTCGCGACAACGTCATCGAGGCCGTTGGGCCGACCGGTGATTTGCCGGCTACGGCCGACACCGTCATCGACCTGCGCGACCACGTCGTCCTGCCGGGCCTCATCAACACCCATCACCACCTGTATCAGACCCTGACGCGGGTCATCGCCCAGGATGCCGATCTGTTCACCTGGCTTAAGACGCTCTACCCGATCTGGGCCAATCTGACCGATGAGGCTATCTACGTCAGCACCATTACCGGCCTGGCCGAGTTGGCGCTGTCGGGCTGCACAACCAGCAGCGACCACCTCTACATCTTCCCCAACGACTGCACGCTCGACAGCCAAATCCGGGCGGCGGCCGACATCGGCCTGCGCTTCCATGCCGCCCGCGGCTCCATGTCTCTGGGGGAGAGCCAGGGCGGATTGCCGCCCGACCGTGTGACGGAAGACGAGGCGTTCATCCTGCGCGACAGCCGCCGCCTCATCGAGACCTATCACGACAGCGATCGCCATGCCATGACCCGCGTGGTGCTGGCTCCTTGCTCCCCCTTCTCCGTCACCGCCGACCTGATGCGCGAATCGGCCGCGCTGGCCCGCGCCTATGGGGTCCGGCTGCATACCCACCTGGCGGAGACCATCGAGGAGGAGTCGTTCTGCCTGGAGGTGTTCGGCCTGCGTCCGGTTCCCTATGTTGAGTCGCTGGGCTGGACCGGCGATGACGTCTGGCATGCCCATTGCGTCCACATGAGCAAGGGGGAGATAGACCTCTTCGGCCGCACAGGGACAGGCGTGGCCCACTGCCCATCGAGCAATATGCGACTGGCCAGCGGCATCTGTCGCGTGCCGGAGATGCGGCAAGCGGGCGTGCCCGTCGGTCTGGGGGTCGACGGCTCAGCCTCCAACGACTCTGGCCATCTGCTGGCCGAGGCGCGACAGGCTATGCTCCTGCAGCGCGTCGCCCCGGATCGCTACCTGAGTGAGCCGCCGGGCGGCCGCGGCGGGTTTGCCGGTCTTGCCGGAGCGATGTCGGCTCGCGAGGCGCTGGAGATCGCCACCCGGGGCAGCGCGGCGGTGTTGGGTCGCGACGACGTGGGTCATCTGGCTCCGGGCATGAGCGCCGACTTCATCGCCCTGAATCTGAACCGCGTCGATTATGCCGGGGCATGGCACGATCCGGTGTCGGCCGCCCTGTTTTGCGGGCCGCGCGGGGTAGACCTGTCGATTGTCAACGGCCGCGTGGTTGTGGAAGGCGGCCGCCTGACCACGATCGATCTGGACGCCCATCTCCCGCGCCACAACGCCATCTCCCGGCGGATGATCAGCGGCGAAGCGCGTTAGTCGTTAGATTCAACGGCGCTGATAACCGGCCGTTCCGTCCTATTTATGATACGGCACGCCGTGGAGAATAGTGAACGCGCGGTAGAGCTGCTCCAGCAAGATGACGCGGGCCATCTCATGCGTGAATGTCATAGGCGACAGGGACAGCCGGTCATGAGCGGCGGCAACGACCGGCGGGTCAAACCCCAGCGGCCCACCAATGAGGAAAGCCAGCTTGCCGGTCATCTCCAGCTGCGCCAGCAACCAGGTCGCCAGTTCGGGGCTGTCCATCCGGCGACCGTCGGGAGAAATCAGGATCGCGCGCGCCCCCGGGGGAACGGCTGCCAGCAGTTGCTCCCCCTCGCGCGCCATAGCCACACCATCGGGCAATGACTTGCCGACGGCGTCCTTCACTTCAACAAGCTGAAAATCGGTGTAGTGGCCCAGACGACGCGCGTAGTCGTCTTGTGCAGCTCGCCAGTGCGACTCGCGCAGCTTGCCGACGGCGGCGACGGTGATGTGGCCGATCGAGCGAGGCATGGGCCGCTCGGGTCAGTTCAGGCGGCCGAGCAAGGCGGTCTTGGCCCAGTGAGCAGGCAGGTAAAGCGGCGCGAGGGCCAGCGACCGGTCATAGGCGGCCAGCGCCCGGTAGACCTCGCCCAGTCGTTCGTAAGCCCGGCCAAGGTTGAGGTGGGCGAATTGGGGCGTGGCGTAGCGGGGAGCAACGGCCGCCTGTTCGAGCCAGGGGATGGCTTCCTCCGGCCGCCCCATCTCGATCAGATAAGCGCCAATATCGTTATAGGGGTTGCCAAGGTCCGGATCGAGGGCGATGGCTTTTTCGCATTCAGCGATGGCCTCTTCGTTGCGATCCATCATGTTATAGGCCCACCCCAGGTAGGTATGGGCTTCGGCCGTGGGGTACATGGCAATTGAGCGCCGGTAGAGGGCGATGGCGTCACCCAGTTCGCCATGAGTCTGGTGGCGATAGGCGCGGTCGGTCAGGATCTGCGCTTGTTCGCGCATCAGGTCTTGATCTTCCATATGCAGGTAGTTTAGCAACTGACAAGTCGCGATTCAAGGCGAGCTTCGAGATCCCGATTGGCGCGAACCGACGAGTGGGCTAGACTATCCGCCGAACCCTGTCATTTTCCTCTGGTGCAACCATGAACTATTCCGACTACCAACACATCCTCTTCGAACGCCGCGAACCGCATATCCTGTGGATTACACTGAACCGGCCGGAGGTGCTCAACGCGGCCGACGCTCGCCTGCATACCGAACTGGTGGAAGTCTGGAACACGATCGACCGCGATCCCGACGTGCACGTAGCCGTGGTTACCGGCGCGGGGCGGGCCTTCTCGGCCGGGGGCGATCTGGCGCTGGTGGAGAACGCCTA
>CAYXNH010000283.1:0-2916 GCA_964466135.1 uncultured Ardenticatenaceae bacterium
GAGATGGTCGGCCCTTTCTGGTTGCCCTCGCCGGTGTGGTTGAACACCACGTCGAGGATCACCTCGATGCCGTTCTGGTGCAGCAGCTTCACCAGCGCCTTCAGCTCGTCGGCCTCCATGCCCAGATGGCCCATGGCGGCGTAGGCGCTCTTGGGGGCGAAGAAGCCGATGGTCGAGTAGCCCCAATAGTTGAGCAGCTTCTCGCCCGTGGCCGGGTTGTGGAAATCGTTCTCGCGCTCGTCGAACTCCTGGATGGGCATCAGCTCGACGGCGTTGACCCCCAGCTGCAACAGATAGGGGATCTTCTCGCGAATGGCGGCATACGTCCCCGGAAACTTGACCCCCGACGACTCGTGCCGGGTGAAGCCGCGCACGTGCATCTCGTAGATGACCAGATTCTCGGCCGGGATCTCCAGCTGGTGGTCGTCCTGCCAGTCGAAATCGTCCAGCAGCACGCGGCCGCGAAAGGGCATGGGATCGGTCTTGGGCAGGGCTGCCCCCCATTCGGAGACGCCGCCCACGGACCGCGCGTAGGGGTCGAGCAGGACCTTGCGGCTGTTGAAGCGGTGGCCGATGTGCGGCCGATTGGGACCGTCCACGCGATAGCCGTACTCGATATCCTCGATGTCGAGATCAAAGACCACCATCGCCCACACATGGCCGACGCGAAACGCCTCGGGAAAGGGGATCTCCACGAACGGCCGTCGTTTGCCGCGATGGAACAGGACCAGGGTGCAGGCTGTGGCGTGGCGCGAAAAGAGGGCGAAGTTGACCCCGCCGTGGACGATGGTCGCCCCCAGCGGTTGCGGCCGCCCCGCGCGCAGCCACAGATCGCCGTGGCGATGGGTGGGATAGATATCGATCCGATTGAGCATGTTCAGATCACGGCTATGCGAATCAAACCTTACTCCTTCTCCACTATCATCGGCAACCAGACCTCAAAGCACGTCCGGCCCGGCCGCGATGTGACCCGGATGTCCCCCTTGTGCTGGGCGACCACGATATTGTAGCTGATATCCAGCCCCAGGCCCGTCCCCTGCCCCACCGCCTTGGTGGTATAGAAGGCGTCAAAGACCTTGGTCAGCCCCTCGGGCGGGATGCCGTGGCCGTTGTCCTCGATGGTCACCACGACCCAGTTGCTCTCCTGCCGCGTGCGCAGGGTGATGGTCGGCCCGTCAACTGTCGACTCATGCAGCGCGTCGGCCGCGTTGTCGATGATATTCGTCCACACCTGATTCAGCTCGCTGCCGTGCGCCTCGATCTCCGGCAGGTCGGCCGCGAACTCCCGCACCACCCTGATGTCGCTCTTCAGCTTGTGGCGCAGGATCATCAGCGTCTCCTCCAGCCCCTTGTGGATGTTGTAGCGCACGACCGGCGCCTGGTCGAGATAGGTGTAGGACTTGATCGACTTGACGATGTCGGAGATGCGCGACGCCCCCTGCTGCAACTCCTCCAGCAGGTTGAAGACGGCGTAGTTGTTGTTGAGCCAGTCGAGGATGGTGACCAGATGCTCGTCGCCGAACTCGGCCGCCAGCTCCTTCAGCTGCTCGTCGCTGAAGCCCAGATCGACCAGCGTGGAGGCGCACTCCCAGGCCGGCTCGACCCCGTGGGCCATCAGCCACTCCTCCAGCTCGGCCTCGCGGTCGCTGCGGGCCAGGCCGTCGAGCGCGGGCAACGACCGGGCGCGCTCCTGCACCAGTCGCACCGTCGGCTCCAGCACATCCTGCTGGTGGGGCGTCAGCCCCTCGCGCACCAGCCGCATGAACGTCCGGGCCGAGTCGAACAAGAGCCGGTTCAGTTGGTCGGCGCTGCGCTGGACGGCGGCCGCCGGATTGTTCAGCTCGTGGGCGATCCCGGCCGTGAAGGTGCCCAAGTGGGCCATCTTCTCGCTCTGGCGCATCAGCCGCTGCATGTTCTGGTAGCGCGACAGGACGATCTCGAACATCGACGCCGCGGCCGACGGGCTGATCTGCAGCAGGTTGCGCAGGTCGCTGCGGCTGATGCCGATCAGTTGCACGTCGGTGCGCGCCCGGACGGCGGCCGTGCGCGGCTGGTCCGTCAGCAGGGCCATCTCGCCGAACACCTCGCCCGGCCCGCGCGCCGCCAGCAATATGTCGCGGCCGCCGCTCTTGCCGACCACATCGACGGTCCCGTTCTGGATGATATAGGCCGTGTCGCCCTCTTCCCCCTGCTCAAACAGGGTCTCGCCCGCGGGCAGATTGACCTCGCGCACGATCAGGCACAGGCTCCGCAGGTCACTGT
The DNA here is from genome assembly GCA_964466135.1 of uncultured Ardenticatenaceae bacterium. GTDB lineage: Bacteria > Chloroflexota > Anaerolineae > Promineifilales > Promineifilaceae > Promineifilum. Next base: position 2,263 of record CAYXNH010000283.1, read on the forward strand.
CGGGCATCTCGGCGAACAGCGGGATCTTGCGCAAAAACTCGTAGTTGACGGCAAAGCCTTCGTTGGCCGGGTTGGGTTCGGTGGATTGGGTCATGGGGTTGTATCCGGCGCGGAACGGGCTGCGGCGGGTCGTCGGGTCGGGTGGCCGGTCAAATCTCAGCCGCGACGGGGGACGATGAACTCTTCCTCCGCGTAGCACCACATCCAGTCCTCGCCGCTCTCCATCGACATGGCCACCGGATGGCCGGCCTCCTGGGCGTGGCGCATGGCGTGCTTGTTGGGCGAACTGTTGCAGCAGCCGACATAGCCGCAATGCAGGCAGACGCGCAGGTGCATCCAGCCGTCGCCCGTCTTCAGGCAATCCTCGCACCCCTCGGTGCGCGGGTCAACTTCCTGAATCTGGTCGAGGTGGGTGCAGATGGTGGAGCGTTTCAGATCTCCGGCTTTCACCCGGCGCACGGCTTCGTGGATTATGGCGGCGTTGTTCATGTCCTGTTCTCCCTGATGTTGAGACAATGTGGATCAGGCTTCTCCGGGGTAGCCCCCGACGGATTTGAGTGTACGTAAATCGGGAGACGGTGTCAAACGGGGATGGGGTCCGGCTGTGGCGCAATCTTCAGCTGTGGCGCAATCTTTCAGATTGCGATCCGCGCA
>CAYXNH010000284.1:0-2881 GCA_964466135.1 uncultured Ardenticatenaceae bacterium
CGCTCGTCGAAATCGTCTTTCTGCTCGCGAAAGCTCTGTTGTCTTCTCTGACCCATCGTAGACTCCTAGGCGGGACGATGCCCCGCATTAAAGCTTCAGGCCGCCCTCGCGCGCGCCATCGGCCAAGGCCTTCACGCGGCCATGGTAGATATAGCCGCCTCGATCGAAGACGACTTCCTGAATGCCCGCGTCGAGCGCCCGCTGGGCGACGATCTTGCCCACGATCGCGGCTTGCTCGCCCTTCTTCTTGCCGGCGATCTGCTCGGCGATATCCTTGTCCACGGTCGAGGCCGAGGCCAGGGTGTGGCCGGCGACGTCGTCGATCACCTGAGCGTAGATGTGGTTCAGGCTGCGAAAGACGTTTAGCCGCGGACGCTCCGGGGTGCCGGAGATCTTCATTCGGATGCGACGCTGGCGCCGTTTCCGGGGATCGTTCACATTATTTGCCATGATATTCTATATCCTGATTCGCTGACGCGCGGATTAGACCTTGCCGGTCTTGCCTGCCTTGCGCCGGACGATTTCTTTTTCGTAGCGAATACCCTTGCCTTTATAAGGCTCCGGCGGACGTTGCTTGCGGATACGCGCCGCAATCTCACCGACGTACTCCTTGTCGATTCCGCTGACGATCACCTTGCGGCCGCGATCCTCGACGGCGTAGGAAATCCCGTTATCCGGCTCAAAGTAGACCGGATGGGAATATCCGACGTAGAGCACCAACCGGTTCCCGCTCATCTCGGCGCGATAGCCGACGCCTTCGATGAGCAGCACCTTGTTGTAGCCGGCGCTAACCCCGGTGACCATGTTGTTCAACAGGGCGCGGGTCAGCCCGTGCAAAGAGCGATGCTGCCGGCTATCCGACGGCCGAGTCACGCTCAACACCCCGTCTTCCAGACCAATCGCCATATCGGGGTGGAGCATCCGCGACAGCTCGCCCTTCGGCCCCTTCACAGCGACCGTCGAGCCGGAGATGTCGATGCTGACACCCTTGGGCAGTTGTATTGGCGACTTACCAACTCGCGACATACCATCAAACCTCCCCGGCCCGGCACGCTCGCAGCGTACTCAAACCGGACTTGTGTCGAATTCTAACTACCAAACCTTGCAGAGTAATTCGCCACCCAACCCCAGTTGGCGGGCCTTCTGGTCCGTCATGACGCCTCGCGAGGTCGTCAGGATGGACACACCCAGACCGCTCAGGACCCAGGGAATTTGTCGTTTTCCCACGTAGACGCGACGACCGGGCGTGCTGACGCGCTGAAGGCCATTGATGACCGAGCGACGGTCACGGCGGCCGCCGACGTAACGCAGGCGAATGACCAGGGTCGGGAACTTTTCAGTCTCCACGACTTCATAGCTCTCGATATAGCCCTCGTTCCGCAGAACATCGGCGATCGAGACTTTTAACTTTGAGTGTGGCATGGCCACAGTCGGTTGCTGCCGTTCCAGGGCATTACGCATTCGCGTCAGCATGTCGGCAATCGGATCAGTCATAGACATAGCGCACCTCTACTACCAACTCGACTTAACGACACCAGGGATATTGCCTTTCAGAGCCTGCTCGCGGAAGCAGATGCGGCACAAACCGAACCGGCGGATATAGCCGCGCGGGCGGCCGCACAACTGGCAGCGGTTTCGAACGCGAACCCGATACTTCCGCTTCGTCTCTCGTGCGATCATTGATTTCTTCGCCATCTGTATTCTCCAAAGCGCCTCTTTCGCGCTTATGCCGCCTCAGCGACTTCGCGCCGGAAAGGCATTCCCATCAGTGCCAACAGTCGTCGTCCTTCTTCATCAGTCCGGGCGGTGGTGACGATGGTCACTTCCATGCCTCGAATCTTGTCGATTTTGTCGTAATCGATCTCCGGGAAAATCAGCTGCTCGCGAAGGCCAAGCGTGTAGTTGCCGCGGCCGTCGAAAGCGTCGGGTGAAATCCCCTGGAAGTCACGAGTACGGGGCAAGGCAACATGGATCAGGCGCGTCAGGAACGCCCACATCCGCTCGCCTCGCAGCGTGACCTTCAAGCCAATAATGCGCCCCTCGCGCAGCTTAAAGCCGGCGATGGATTGCTTGGCCTTGTTCAACACCGGCTTCTGCCCGGTGATGGCCGTGATGTCGGCCACCGCGAACTCAATCGCCTTGGCATTGTCGAGCGCTTCACCCAAGCCGACATTAACCACGACCTTGGTGATCTTGGGCGCTTGCATAATGCTGGAGTAATCAAACTCCTTCATGAGCGCCGGAACCACCTCTTCGCGATACTGCTCGGGCAGCGGCTTAAAATTCGTTGCCATTCTTGTTCCTCCAGGTTGAGTAGCAGGCCGCCGCGTTTCCCTTCCCCATCGGATGATAGACCGATTGGGTTTCCGGGCCGCTCTGGGCCGCCTGGCTCACCTATAAATAATTCCTGTCGTTAATCCAGCTCCGCGCCGGTCTTCTTGGCGTAGCGGACGACGTGGTTGTTCTCATCGCGGCGAACGCCGACGCGCGTCTTTTCACCGGTAGCCGATTCGACCAACATCACGTTCGAGACGTGAATGGGCGCTTCGAACTCGATGATGCCCCCTTGGGCACGCGAGCGACCGCCGGTCGGACGAGCCTTCTGATGCTTTTTAATGATGTTCACGCCGGAGATGACGACCATCTGCTTCCGGGGATAGACACGCTGCACAGTGCCGCGCACACCCTTGAAATTGCCGGAGATCACTTCTACCGTATCGTTTACCTTGATTCGCATGGCTTACCTATTCCAGTCCTCATGCCCTCGTGGCTATAAGGATTCCGGCGCCAGGGACAAAATTCGCCCGAAGCCCTTGTCGCGCAGTTCGCGGGCCACCGGCCCAAAAATACGCGTTCCGACCGGGTTCTTGCCCTCAGCATC
>CAYXNH010000285.1:0-2856 GCA_964466135.1 uncultured Ardenticatenaceae bacterium
CCAGCGTATAGGCCACCAGCGAACCCGCGCCGCTGCCGCGCACGTTCCACCAGATATGGACGCGACGGGCGTACTCGCACAAGTCCCACACGATGAGGAAGTAGGCGTCGAAGCCCATGCCGCGGATGATGCGCAGTTCGTGCTCCAGTCGGGCGCGCAACTTCTCGTCGCTCCGCGCCCGTTCCTCACCGTATTTCCGAATTAATCCCTCTTCACAAAGCTGGCGCAAATAGCCGGAGGCGTCGTAACCTTCGGGTACGTCGAAGATGGGCAGGTGATACCCTTTCGTGTCCAGATCGACGTTGCACATCTCGGCGATCAGCAGGCTGTTGTCCAGCGCGCCGGGGATATGGCCGAACAACTGGTGCATCTCCGCGCGAGACTTAAGGTAGTAGCCCTGGTCGCTGAAGCGCATGCGTCTGGATTCATTGACGGTGGAGCCGGTCTGGATGCACAGCAGCACGTCGTGGGGGGCGGCTTCTTCCGGCGTGGTGTAATGGACGTCATTGGTGGCCAGGAACTTCAGCTGATAGCGGGGCTGCATGTCCTGCATCAGCGTCTTGTTGATGACCGTCAGCTCGGGGATGCTGTGCTCCTGCAGTTCGATGAAGAAGCGCTCCGGCCCGAAGATGTCGATATATTTGCCCATGAGCGCGTGGGCCTTGTTCATGTCGCCTGCACCGATGGCCCGGGGGATATCGGCGGCCATGCAGCCGGTGGTGCAGATAAGCCCCTCGCTATGTTGGGCCAGAAAATCGAGATCGATGCGCGGCCGATAGTAGTAGCCGTCGAGTTGCGCGGCGCTGGCGATCTGCAGCAGGTTCAGATAGCCGGTCCGGTTCTCGGCCAGCAGCAGCAGATGGGTGCGCTCGCGGTCGAGTTGCGGGTCGCGGTCGGTCATGCTCCGGGCGGCGACGTAGGACTCGATGCCGATGATCGGCTTGACGTCGTTATCCTTGCAGGCCTGATAGAAGGGCATGACGCCGAACATGACGCCGTGGTCGGTTAGCGCCAGGGCGGGCTGGTTGAGGGCCTTGGCCCGCTTGGCCAGCTGGTCGAGTCGGCTCAGGCCGTCGAGAAGCGAATACTCGCTGTGGACGTGGAGATGGACGAAAGGCTGGTGCGCTTCCGGTACAGGTGGATTTGTTGCATTACCCAGCATGGACGCGAGTATAGCATAACTGTTCGATTGGTCGTCCAGTTTGGGCTTAAAGAATCATGGGTTTTAAGGAATAGCAGAAACAAACCCCCGTGCTGAATCAATACCCCAGTAACGACGCCAGCCAATGTTCCATCGACTCGACGCTTTGCTTCTTGCGCGCGGCATAGTCAACCACCTGATCGCGGTCAATGCGACCGATGCCGTAGTAGCGTGAGTCGGGGTGAGCAATGTAATAGCCGCTGACGGCCGCCGTGGGCACCATGGCGTAGTTCTCGGTCAGTTGCAGCCCGATGGCGTCGGTCACACCTAGCATGCGGAACAGCTCTCCCTTCTCCGTGTGGTCGGGGCAGGCCGGATAACCCGGCGCGGGGCGAATGCCGCGATAGGCCTCGTCGATGAGCGCGTTATTGTCCAGGTCCTCGTCGGGCGCATACCCCCACACCTCGCGTCGCACGCGCAGGTGGATCAACTCCGCCAGCGCCTCGGCCAGCCGGTCAGCCAGCGCCTTGGCCAGGATGGCGTTATAGTCGTCGTGGTCGGCCTCAAATCGCCGCACGACGGCATCCAGCCCCAGCCCGGCAGTGACCGCGAACATGCCCATGTAGTCGTTCAGCCCGCTGCCGACGGGGGCCACATAGTCGGCCAGCGACAGGTTGGGGCGACCGGGCGGCCGCTGCATCTGCTGCCGCAGGAAATGGACGGTGGTCAACAGACGCCGGCCGGCCCACTCCGCCCCTCCGCTCCCCGACGCCTCGGCCGGATCGAAGAGGTAGACATCATCCCCGTCGTTGATCGCCGGGAACAGGCCCACCACAGCCCGGGCCTGCAGCCACTTCTCGGCCACGATGCGATCGAGCATCGCCTGCGCGTCGGCGAACAGCGAGGACGCGCTCTGGCCCACGACCGAATCATTCAGAATGGCGGGGTATTTGCCGTGCAATTCCCAAGCCGTGAAGAACGGCGTCCAGTCGATGGTGTTGCGGACGTCGTTGAGATCGACATCGTCGAATACCGTGATGCCGAGCCGATTGGGCACGGGCGGGGTGTAGTTGGACCAATCGAGTTTCAGCCGGTTGGCGCGAGCCTCGGCTATCGTCGCCAGATGCTTCTGACCGGTGCGGCCCTCGCGGCTCTCGCGGATGGAGGCGTACTCGGCGGCGATCTCGGCCGCGAAGGTGTCGCGCCGCTCGTCGCTCAAAAGTTGCGACGCCACGCCGACCGCCCTCGAAGCATCGACCACATGGACGACCGGCCCGTGGGTGTAGCCCGGGGCGATCTTGACCGCCGTGTGTACCTTCGAGGTCGTCGCTCCGCCGATCATCAGGGGGATATCGAACTCCTGGCGCTCCATCTCGCGGGCCACGTGACGCATCTCCTCCAGCGACGGGGTGATCAGGCCGCTAAGGCCGATAATGTCGACCTTTTCCCGGCGCGCCGTTTCCAGCAGCTTTTGGGCCGGGGTCATGACGCCCAGGTCAATGACCTCGTAATTGTTGCACCCCAGCACCACGCCGACGATGTTCTTGCCGATGTCGTGGACGTCGCCCTTCACCGTCGCCAGCAGGATTTTACCTGCCGGGCGATGGTCGCCGCTCACGGCCTTGTCCGCCTCGATGAAGGGGATCAGGTAGGCCACCGACTGCTTCATGACGCGGGCGCTCTTGACCACCTGCGGCAGGAACATCTTGCCGCTG
>CAYXNH010000286.1:0-2848 GCA_964466135.1 uncultured Ardenticatenaceae bacterium
GCACCAATTCGCGCATCAGCGACCTGCGCCAGGCGGCGCGGCTGATGGACGGCCGCCGCGTGAAGGACGGTGTGCGCGTCATGGTCGTTCCGGGATCCCAGGATGTCAAGCGCCAGGCCGAAGCCGAGGGGCTTGACCGCATCTTCAGGGCGGCCGGCGCTGAGTGGCGGGAGGCGGGGTGCAGCATGTGCATCGCCATGAACGGCGACCAGCTCGCACCCGGCCAATATGCCGTCAGCACCAGCAACCGCAACTTCGAGGGGCGGCAGGGCAAGGGCGGCCGCACCTTCCTGGCCAGCCCGCTGACGGCCGCGGCCACGGCCATCAACGGCGTCATCACCGACGCGCGTGAATTTCAATAGAACCTCCGGTTCTGCATCAGCACCATCAGGACAATCATGGATCCATTTACGACCTTAACCACCCGAGTCATCGCCATCCCGGCCGAGCATATCGACACCGACCAGATCATCCCCGCCCGCTTCCTGAAGACGATCAGCAAGAGCGGCCTGGGGCGCAACCTGTTCGCCGACTGGCGCTATGACGACGCGGGGCGGCCGAACGCCGACTTCCCGCTCAACCGGCCGGAGAACGCCGGCGCGCAAATCCTGCTGGCGGGCGACAACTTCGGCTGCGGCTCCAGCCGCGAGCACGCCCCGTGGGCGCTGACCGATTTCGGCTTTCGCGCGGTCATCAGCACCTCGTTCGCCGACATCTTCCGCAACAATGCGCTGAAAAACGGCTTGCTGCCGCTGGTGGTCGATGACGAGACCCACACCCAACTCCTTAGCCTGGTCAGCGAAGACCCGACGCTGGAGCTGACCGTCGACCTGGACACGCAGACGCTGCTGCTGCCCGACGGCCGCCGCGCCGCCTTCCCCATCGACGCCTTCAACAAGGTCTGCCTGATGGAAGGACTGGATCAGCTGGGCTATCTGCTGAAGCACGGGCCGCAGATCGATGACTATGAACTTGGCCACCCGGCGCGAGTCAATACCGAGGCCTACCCCCTGACATGAAACACATCCACCTTTATGACACGACCTTGCGCGACGGCACCCAGCGGGAAGGTATCTCGCTATCGCTGGACGACAAGCTGAAAATCACGGCCCGGCTCGACGCCTTCGGAATGGACTACATCGAGGGCGGCTGGCCCGGCTCAAACCCCAAGGACGTCGAGTATTTCCGGCGCGCGCCGTCGCTGGGGCTGTCCCATGCCCGGCTGGCCGCGTTCGGCAGCACGAGGCGCAAGGACACCCTGCCCGGCGACGACGCCAACATCCAGGCCCTGCTGTCGGCCGAGACGCCGGTGGTGACGCTGGTGGGCAAAAGCTGGGAGCTGCACGTCGTGGAGGTGCTGGAGACGACGACAGCCGAGAACCTGGCGATGATCGAGGAGAGCGTCGCCTTCTGCAAGAGCCGCGGGAAGGAGGTCATCTACGACGCCGAGCACTTCTTCGACGGCTACCGGGCCAATCCCGACTACGCCCTGGCTACGGTCGAGGCCGCGGCGCGCGGCGGGGCTGACTGCGTGGTGCTGTGCGACACCAACGGCGGCTCGCTGCCCTGGGACGTGGAGCGAATCGTGGCCCGGGTGGTGGAGCGACTGGGATCGTCCACGCCGGTGGGCATCCACACCCACGACGACGGCGGCTGCGGCGTGGCCAATTCGCTGGCGGCCGTCCATGCCGGGGCGATCCAGGTGCAGGGGACGGTCAACGGCTACGGCGAGCGCGTGGCCAACGCCAACCTGTGCACCATCATCCCCGACCTGCAACTCAAGATGGGCTACGACTGCGTGCCGCCGGAGCGACTGGCCGGGCTGACCGAACTGTCGCGCTACGTGGCCGAACTGGCCAATCTGACCCACGACGACCACCTGCCCTACGTGGGGGCCAGCGCCTTCGCCCACAAGGGGGGCATCCACGTGGCGGCCATGCTGAAGCATCCCGCCAGCTACCAGCACATCGACCCGGAGACGGTCGGCAACCGGCAGCGATCGGTCGTCTCGGAGCTTTCGGGCCGCGGCAATCTGGTTGACAAGATCAAGCAGTTCAACCTGAACCCGGAGAGCCTGGACGTGCCCAAGGTGCTGGATCAGATCAAGCAACTGGAGGCCCAGGGATTCACCTTCGAGGGCGCGGAGGCGTCGGTGGAGCTGATGCTGCGGCGAACGCACCCGGCCTATGTGCCGCCGTTTGAGATGACCGACTACTGGGTGATGGTGCAGCGGCGGCGCGGCCGGGGAACCATCGTGGAAGCCACGGTGAAGGTGCGCGTGGGGCCGCAGATCATGCATACCGTGGCCGAGGGCAACGGGCCGGTCAACGCCCTCGACGCGGCCCTGCGGCAAGCGCTGACCGGCGTCTTCCCGCAAATCAGCGGCGTCCGGCTGGCCGACTACAAGGTGCGCATCCTGGACGGCGAGAACAACACGGCGGCCACAACCCGCGTGCTCATCGAGACGCGGCAGGGCACGCGCCGCTGGAGCACCGTGGGAGCCAGCCCCAACATCATCGACGCCAGCTGGCGCGCCCTGGCCGACAGCATGGAATACGCCCTCATCCGCTAAATCCATGCCCGATCGCCCCCCATTGGCTATCATTGGCTCATGACCGATAAACCGTACCCCTCTTCCGTCCAGCGCTTCGCCGACGCGGCCGCGGCCCTGGGCCTGTCCATCGACATCGTGATCTTCGACCATTCCACGCGCACGGCCGAGGAAGCCGCGGCGGCCATCGGCTGCCAGGTCGGCCAGATCGTCAAGAGCCTCATCTTCACCGTGAAGGGCGCGCCGGTTGTGGCCCTCGTCTCCGGCTCCAACCCGCTGGACACGCGCAAGCTGGCC
>CAYXNH010000287.1:0-2809 GCA_964466135.1 uncultured Ardenticatenaceae bacterium
TGAGGATGGGGAAGGCCGTCCCGTACATCACCCCGGCCATGGCCGCCAGAGAGGCACCGATGACGAAGGTCAGAATGATGATGGAGTCCACGGAGACGCCCATCAGCGGCACGGCCAGCCGGTCGTAGGAGATGGCGCGCATGGCCATGCCCCAGCGGGTGCGCTGCACGAAGGCCCACAGCACGGCCATCGTGATGAACGACATGACGATGACCATGATGCGCACGTTGGTGACGCTGAGGCCGCCGATGGTATAGGCTTGCTTGGTGAACAGGTCGGGGAACTGGCGGTCGCGCGCTCCCAGCAGGGCCAGGTTGCCGTATTCCAGCAGCAGGCCGAACATCAGGGCGGTGATCACCAGATAGAGCCGGTGCGCGCCGCGATTGCGCAACGGCCGATAGGCCACCCGTTCAATGGTCACGCCGACGATCGACGTCACCACCATCGTCAGCAGGATCGTCAGCGGCAGCAGCATCCACGCCGGCAGATCGAACGGCAGCTTGATCTCAAACCGGTTGAGCAGGAACATGCCGATGAAAAAGCCGGCATAGGCTCCCACCATGAAGATATCGCCGTGGGCGAAATTGATCAGCAGCAGCACGCCATAGACCATCGTGTAACCGATGGCGATAAGCGCCAGGAAGCTCCCCCACTGCATGGCATTGAGGACGTGTTGCAGAAAGGTTTCGATAGTCACGTTGAAATGCCGATTAACCGGTGTTCCATACGTTAAAAAACAGCCGGGTGGGGAATACTCTCCCCCACCCGACTATTTATTGAAGTTTACGGGCAAACCTGGTCGAAGAAGACCACTTCCTCGCCCTGGATCTGCACGATGACCGCGCACTTGATCGGGTCGCCCGTGCCGGCGAAGGTCATCTCACCGGTGATGCCGGCGAAGTTGGTGATCGAAGCCAGACCGTCACGGATGCAGGTGCGATTCGCCGCCAGATCGCTGCCGACGGTGCCGCAATTCTGCATCGCCTGGGCCGCCAGTCGCATCGAGTCCCAGGTCAGCGCGCCCACGTCGCTGGGGATTTCCCCGTGGACGGCCACGAACTTGTCGATGAACTCCTTCGTCGCGCCGGTGGCGCCGGAGGCCACGTAGTGGGTGCTGAAGAACAGGCCGTCGCAGTTGGCGCCGCACAGCTCGATCAGTTGCGGGTCGCCCCAGGAGTCGCTGCCCACGATGGGCATCGTCAGGCCCAGGTTGCGGGCCTGCTCCACGATGAGCGGCACTTCGCTATAGTATTGCGGGGTGAAGAGGACGCCACAGCCGGAGGCCCCGATGTTGGTCAGCTGGGCGCTGAAGTCCTGGTCACCGGTGGTGAAGGACTCCGTCACGACCGACCCCGCGCCATGCAGCTTCTCCCAAGCCTCGGTGAACGCTTCGGCGATGCCGGTGGGATAGTCGCTGGCGATGTCGAACAGCACGCAGGCCTTGTCCGCGCCGAATTCATTGGTGGCGAAGTTGGCCACGACCGGACCCTGGAACGGGTCGAGGAACGGCGCGCGGAACACCCAGGGGCGATTGAGCGTCGTGTTGGGGTTGGTCGACCAGGGGCTGATCATCGGCGTGGCCAGGTTGTTGGCCACTTCACCGGCCGGAACGGCGGCCACGCTGGGGTTGGGGCCGATCATGATGAACACCCCGTCCTGAGTGATGAGCTTGTTGGCCGCGGCTGTCGCACCTTCGGCCGTGCCGTTATTGTCTTCGACCACCAGCTTGAGCATGTATTTCGTGCCGCCGATGTCGAGACCGCCCGCGTCGTTGGTCTCCTTGACGAACATCTCGGCCGCCACGCGCGAATGTTCGCCGACCTTGGGGATATTGCCGGTCAGCTCGATATTGAGACCGATTGGGATCTCATTCGAGCCGCCCCCGCCACAGGCCATGGTGAGCAACACCATCGCCAACAATAGGACAACCACCTTGATCGCTGAGGACTTCTTCATCGTTCTTCTCCTTATATTCGGCTGATACTAATCGGCTTCGACTTAGGAACTGCTTCCGACGGAACCTCATTATCTCCGGTTTGCGACCAACGCCACGAACGGCGAGGGGCAAGGGCACACGGCCGGATCAATGTGCGGAATACGATAGCCTACAACTTTGACGGGTGCAAGAAACTGCCTATTTCTCCAGCGTCGACGTATCGCCCTCGTCCTGACCCAGGGCGCGCGCTTTCAGAACGCGCCGCATGATCTTGCCCGAGCGCGTTTTGGGCAGCGAATCGACAAATTCCACCGACGACGGCTTGGCGATCGGCCCCATCTCGTGGGATACATGGTCGATCAGCTCGCGGCCGAGTTTTTCCGACGGCATATACCCCTGGCGCAGGATGCAATAGGCCTTGATGACATGGCCGCGCAATTGGTCGGGCACGCCGATGACGGCCGCCTCGGCCACGCTGGGATGGCTGACCAGCGCGCTCTCGACCTCGGCCGTGCCCAGCCGGTAGCCCGATACCTTGATGACGTCGTCGATGCGGCCGATGATCCAGAAATAGCCGTCCTCGTCCTTCTTGGCGCTGTCGCCGGGCAGATACCAGCCCTGCTCGCCGTAGCGGTCCCAGTATTGCCGCACGTAGCGGTCGGGGTCGCCGAAGATGGTGCGCAGCATGGCCGGCCACGGCGACTGGATCACCAGATAGCCCTCCTCATTGGCCGCCACCGGCTCGCCGTCCTCGTTGACCACGTCGGCCTTGATGCCGGGGAACGGCTTGGCGCCCGAGCCGGGCTTCAGGGGCATGGTGGGCAGCGGGGTGATCATGAACATGCCCGTCTCCGTCTGCCACCAGGTGTCCAT
>CAYXNH010000288.1:0-2804 GCA_964466135.1 uncultured Ardenticatenaceae bacterium
GGTGCCCGATCCCAACGGCCCCTATGGCGCCAAAGGCGTGGGCGAGATCGGGCTGGTGCCGACGGCCGCGGCCGTGGCCAATGCCTTGCGCCAGTTCGACGGCGTCCAGCGCCACGAGCTGCCGATGGAGCTGCCGAAGAAGGCGCGGACGGTGGTTAGGAAGGGGGAGGGGTAGGGCGGCTCCCCTATGTTGCCTCCATTCCTCCTCCATTGATACAATACCCGACTTTGCAGCACTCACCGGAGCGTTTTCCGGCATCTGGAGATTCACCATGAAGTTATCAGAGTTCCTTGAGGATTACGGCGGCTGGCTGGCCTTTGTCATCGCCCTTGTGGCCACCGCCGGCAGCCTGTACTACAGCGAAATCGCCCATTTCATCCCCTGCCGCCTGTGCTGGTTCCAGCGCATCTTCATGTACCCGCTGACGATCATCACCCTCGTCGGCTCGTTGCGGCGCGATGACTATCTGCCGACCTACGTCCTGCCGCTGTCGATCATCGGTCTGGGCATCTCGACCTACCATGTCCTGATGGAGCGCGGCATCATCCCGCCCTCGGCCACCTGCTCGGCCGACGTGCCTTGCAACATCTCCTACGTCAACTATTTGGGCTTCATCACCATCGCCGTCATGGCCCTGGTCGCCTTCACGCTGATCACGCTCATCATGTTCGGCATGCAGGCCGCCTATCGCCGCGCCGAGGCCGGGCAACTGCCCATCCCCAGCAACGAGATCCGCTAGAATGCGCCGTCGCCTCATCCTGCCCATGCTGTTGGGCTTGCTGCTGGCGGCCTGCCGCGTCGATGAGGCTCCACCGCCCGCGCTGACGCCCACCCCGGCCGACCCGGCCACGCTGGGCCGCGAGACCTTCGCCAAGTGGTGCGTGCCCTGCCACGGCGCGGACGGCCAGGGCTTTGTCAACGCCCTCAACGCCCCGGCCCTCAACGCCGGCGGCGAGGCCTACAAGCTGTCCGACCAGGCTATCCTCGACGCCATCATCGACGGCGGCGCGGCTTCCGGCGGCGCGATGGCTCCGCTGGGCAACGCGCTGACCGACGAGCAGGAGGCGGCCGTCCTGCAGTACCTCCATACCCTGTGGACGGACGAAGAGAGGGCCGCCCATGTCCACGCGGAGTAATTCGGTGCCATCCGGCAAGGCCCACGCCCTCTACCTCCACATTCCCTTCTGCCGCCACCGCTGCAGCTATTGCGATTTCAACACCTACACCACGGTGGGGGAGTTGCAGGCGCCCTATGTGGCCGCGCTCATCGAGGAGATTCGCCGGGTGGGGGCGGCCGCTCCGGCGCGGCCGGCGGTGCCCACAGTCTTTTTCGGCGGCGGGACGCCGTCGCTGCTGGCGCCGGAGGAAGTGGCGGCCATTCTCGGTGCCGCTCGCGAGGCGTTCGACCTGTCGCCGGAGGCCGAGATCACCCTGGAGGCCAATCCCGAGACGGTGGACGTTGACCGGCTGGCGGGTTTTCGGGCGGCGGGGGTCAACCGGATCAGCTACGGGGTGCAGAGCGCCGACGCCGAGGAGCTGGCGTTGCTCGGCCGCGAGCATGACTTCGCCACGGCCATCCGCGCGGTAGAGGCCGCACGCGAGGCGGGCTTCGACAACCTCAACCTCGATCTCATCTATGGCCTGCCCGGCCAAAGCGTCGGCGACTGGCAGCGCACGCTCGACGCGGTGTTGGCGTCGGCCGCGACCATGCCCGTCGTCACCCACATCAGCCTCTATTGCCTGACCATCGAGCCGGGCACGCCGATGCAGCGTTGGCTCCACAACGGGACGATCATGGCTCCCGACCCCGACACGGCCGCCGACCAGTACGAGGCCGCCTGCCGGGCGATGGCTGGGGCCGGGTTCGACCATTACGAGATATCCAATTGGGCGCGGCCGGGGCGGGAGTGCCGCCACAATCTGGTCTACTGGCGCAACGAGCCGTATCTGGGGCTGGGGGCCGGGGCGCATGGGCTGGCGGGGGGCTATCGCTATCAGGTGGTGCGTTTGCCGCGAGCGTACATTAAGAGAATTACGAATTACGAATTACGAATTACGAATGAAGAGACGGCAATTACGAATGACGAATTACGAATGACGAATGAAGAGACGGCAATTACGAATGACGAATTACGAATGACGAATGAAGAAACGGCAATTGCGAATTACGAATTACGAATGACGAATGAAGAGACGACAATTACGAATGACGAATTACGAATGACGAATGAAGAGGGCTCCTCCGCCCCTCCGCACCCCCGCTCCCCTGCCCCTCCGCTCCCCGTCTCCCCTGCTTCCCCGCTCCCCTTCCCCCTGTCCCCCGCCGTCGCCGCCCACCACCCGGTGGACGAGGCCGAGGCCATGTCGGACACGGTCATCACGCAGTTGCGGCTGCTGAACGAAGGGCTGGATTTGGACGGGTTCGCGGCCCGGTTTGGCCGCGCCTTCGACGAGGTCTACGGGCCACAGCTGCGGCAGCTGGTCGATTGGGAGCTGTTGCGCATCGACGGCCCGCGGCTGCTATTGACCGAGAAGGGGCGCTTTCTCAGCAATCAGGTGTTTTACCGGTTTGTTTAAGGCGATAGACCATTCGTCCAGGGCAAACCGCATGAAGAATATTATTAACGCGAATGAACGCGAATGAACACGGATATGACGGGTGGCTGCGATGTGGGATTCTCGGTCTCTGCCCTCCCTGTCGGATCTCAAGGGTTATTCCTGCCCGTGTCAATCAGTGAAATCCGTGTCATCCGTGTTCTGTTCACCCGTTCGTCATTCGTCATTCGTCATCCGTCATTCGTCA
>CAYXNH010000289.1:0-2798 GCA_964466135.1 uncultured Ardenticatenaceae bacterium
ATCTACGGGATTCTGCAAAGAGGAAGATCAACGGCCGCCTTGTCCCACCCGTACGAACTCCTCTGGGCGAGACAAGGCGGCATCCGCGGGATCGTGCAAAGAAGAGGATTAACGGCCGCCTTGTCCCCCCGTACGGCTATTAGGCTGATGCGATTGCCCTGCGACTTCCTGTTCGATCCCGCGCGCGTTTTGCTCGTCTATGATATGATTGCGGCAGAGGATTGACCATGTATCTGGCCGACTTTTTGCAAGCCTATCTGACCATCATCCTGAGCGTCGCCGGGGGGATCGTGCTGCTGTTCTGGCTGGCCGTCGTCATCTGGGCCGTGCGCGACATCCGGGCGCGCTCCCGTTCGGGCTGGGCGGCGCTATTCACCCTGCTGCTGGTGGCCTTGCTGCCGGTCATCGGACTGGCCGTCTACCTGCTGTTGCGGCCGCGGCGCACCCTGCTCGACGCTTACGACCGCGCCCTGGAGCAGGAAGCGTTGTTGCAGCAGATCGAGGACAAGCCGGTCTGCCCCACCTGCGGACGGGCGACGCGACCCGACTGGTTCCTCTGTCCCGACTGCCACACCCACCTGCGCCAGCCCTGCCCGGTGTGCAATTCGCCGCTGGAGATGCAATGGGATATTTGCCCGTGGTGCGGCTATCTGTTCGAGGGGGAGGGGGAGGCGACCGCCGGGCCGGTGACGCCGGCGGCCGCCGATGAAGCCACGCTATGAGAACTGCGGCAGCCAGGCCGCGAACCGCTCCAGATAATCATCCAGAACGGCCCGCGCGCGGCCGATGTCGGTGATCATCGGGTCGAGCAACAGCGCCTGCAAGGCCAGGTCCCGGTCGCCGGTGACACCTGCATCCACCACCAGCTCCACCAGGGCGGCCTCGCGGCGGCAAAGCTCGGCGATGGGGCCGGGCAGGGGGCCGATCTGCGCCGGGCGAATGCCGAACGGCCCCACCACGGCCGGCAATTCCACGATGGTGTCATCGGGCAGGTTGGCGATGGCCCCCCGGTTGGGCACGTTGACCGTCTCATCCACATAAGCTTCGCCCCCGCCCAGCGCGGCGATCAGCTCCGTGGCCCCCTCGCTGGGGGCGTCGCGCATCCCGTCGACCGGCATCATGCCCGAAGCCATGGCGGCCATGATCGACTGCAGCGCCTCGCGCACCCCCTCGTTGCCCGTCCAGTCATAGAGCGGCAGCTGGTAGGTCTCCCACGGCCCGGAGACGGGATCGTGCAGCCACGGCAAATATTCGGCCATGTGGGTGTCCCCGGCGATGGGCAGACGGCCGAAGGTGCGAAACAGCTCCAGGGCCAGCGGCTCCAGCGTGGCGGGCACGCCACCCGGCTGCCCGACGGTATTCGCCGCCGCCCGCAAGGCCGGATAGAGGTCCTCGCCCGTCTGCCGGTCGTGGATGTCCATGAGCCAGATGAAATGATTCAGCCCGGCCGAGGTGATGGCGAATCGCTCGCGCCCGGCATGGGACAGGTTGTGGATGACGCCGACGTTGCCCGGGTCGGAGTGCAACACAACGTTGTCGGGGACGTCGATGCCGTATGACCGGCCCAGCAGGGCGGCCACGAGGGCGTAACCAACGTTGATCTGGTGGCACTTGCCCACGACCTGAATCTTCGTGTATTTTCGCATAGCTCTCACGAGGCGCGGCAACGGGTTGCTGAACAGGATCAGCCAGGCCGCGGGGCAGAGAGCTTCCATGTCTCGGGCGATGGCCATGTGGCCGGGTATCTGGCGGAAGGCGTGCATCATGCCGCCGGGGCCGCCGTTCTCGGCGTAGGGCTGCCGCAGCCCGTGGCGCAGGGGAATCTCCCAGTCCAGCCGCCACAACTCCTCGCGCGGCGGCACTTCGATGGAGACGACGACGTGGGTCGCGCCGGGCAGGGCCAGCAGCCGGTCGGTCGTGGCCGAGACGGACATCTCCGCCCCCCAGGCGTCACTCATGCGCTCGGCCACTTGCGCGGCATGGGTCACGGCCGTCTCGTCCAGATCGACCAGCGCCAGGTCGCTGCCCCGCAGGGCTTCGTTGCGCACGATGGTGGCCAACGTCGTCGGCCCAAAACTGGCGCTGCCCGCGCCGATGATCACGATTTTTCGCTTGCTCATTTCCCCTTTCCATTTTACGAATCGGTTTTAGACCATTATACTTAATCGGCTGAGAGTTGCTTGCCAAACGGGCGTGATCTCAAGGCAATCCGGACCTGACGGATGGGCGACCAACGAATATTGACGGAAATGTATCTTTCGCCCGGCCACCTGGAAGGCCCCAGCCGTATCGAAAAATAAAATCCAACCGACTGACGGAGGTTCTATGTCGCATGAAAATAATCTGCACGGGGAAGTGTTCTACCCGGCGCCGGAAGTGAAAGCCCACGCCATCATCCGGGACTATGACAAGGTCTACGCCGAGGCCGAGGCCGATCTGGCCGGCTTTTGGGGTCGCATCGCGGCCGAGAATTTCGAGTGGTACAAGCCGTGGAACTCCGTCATCGACGACAGCAACGCCCCCTTCTATAAATGGTACGATGGGGCGATGGTCAACATCGTCCATAACGCCCTCGACCGCCACCAGCGCACGGAGACGCGCAACAAGGCCGCGCTCATCTTCGAGGGCGAACCGGGCGACTCGCGCACTTACACCTACCAGCAGCTCAGCCACGAGGTGTCGAAGTTCGCCGGGGTGCTCAGCTCGCAAGGCGTCGGCCGCGGCGACCGGGTGACCATCTACATGGGGCGCATCCCGGAGCTGGCCATCGCCATGCTGGCCTGCGCCAAGATCGGGGC
>CAYXNH010000290.1:0-2760 GCA_964466135.1 uncultured Ardenticatenaceae bacterium
GCCGTTGAACGCTTCCTCCAGCGTCACCTGGATGGGGTGCTCCTGGTCAACCTTTTGGGCCGGTCGCGCGCCTGTCCCGGCCGTGCCGAACAGGTCGTCGAGCGATGAATAGCTGCCGCCGAAGCCGCCTCGCGCGCTGCCTGTGGTTCGGCCGCCGCCTGCGGATCGGCCGCCCATGGCCCCGAACAGCGTCTCGAAGAAGTCGGAGAAGCCGCCGCCACCGCTTCGGCCGCCGCCCGCGCCGCCAAACATCTGCTCGAACTCTTCGGGCGAGACGGTGCGATATTGCCCGCCGCCCTGCCCGCCACCGGGCTGGCCGCCCCAGGCGCCCCAGTTGAAGTCCTGCGGTTGGCCGCCCGCGCCGGAAAATTGCTGCCACTCGGCGCCGAAGCGGTCGTATTTGGCCCGTTTATCCTCGTCGGACAGCACCTCATAGGCTTCGTTGATGTCCTTGAATTTCTCCTCGGCCGTCTTGTCGCCGGGGTTCACGTCGGGGTGGTGCTTCCGCGCCAGCTTGCGATAGGCCTTTTTGATTTCATCAGCGCCGGCGGTCTTTTTGACGCCCAGCGTCTTGTAATAGTCTTTGTATTCCATTCAGTTATCGTCGCCTGTTCCGTTTGAACTCGTGGGATTTCCTTGTTTCAGTTCATTATTATGCCATGAACAGGTCAGAAATGGATAAGAGGAAAATACCTGTGGCGCAAGCTTTAGCTTGCCGGCGGCAGTTCCCCTGCCAACCTGACAAAATGCCATGATTTATTACTTGCTCACCCGATTTTTGCTATAATTCCCGCGGTTCTATCCATCATATGGAGGCTCCGGCAAGATGATCTGAACCCCAAACAAGCGGTTCTTCCGCTATCTTCGTGCTCATCCCCCTGGAACAGTCTACCAAACGGCAGATCGCTCGCTTTAGAGGCCTGAACCGATCATAAAGCGGCCAAATACGTTCAATTTGCTGCCAACCTGCGTGTTGCATCGTCAAGTCCGCGCGCAAGTTGCGGAAGAACTGCGAATTCGGAGACAGGCCAGCCTGTCGAACACCCCCTCAATTTCAACCGAAGGAGTAGTCAAGATGAAAACTTTGCAGCGGATCACAGCATGGAGCGGTATTTTGTTCCTGGTCGTCATCATTCTGGCTATTGGGGCGACCGCGAGTAGCGGAGTCACCGAGCAAGCGATGGAGATGGGGGATGTGGGGGGTGTGTTGACCATCATGGCCGGCCATCTTGGCCTGGTGGTCGCGGCCATGTGGCTGTTCAATCTGGCCAACGTCTTCATGGCCCTCTTCAGCATCGGGCTGGCGACCCTGCTGGACGAGGCCCACCCCTGGCTTCGTTTCGCCGCCGTGCTCATTGTCCTCAGCGTGGCCGGATTTTTGATCGAAACGACGATGACCATCGGCTTCGCCAAAGGATTGGCGCCCGCCTATGCCGCCGCCACAGGCGCGGAGCAGGCGGCCGTCGGGGCGAGCGGGCTGGCGCTCATCTACTTCCGCAATGCGACGGCGTTGTGGTCCGGCGTGATGGTCGCCATCGCCGGATTGCTGTTCGGCCGGGCCTTGCTGAAGACGCCGGGGTGGCCGCGCTGGATAGGCTGGCTGGCTTTGATCAGCGGTATACTGGGCTTGCTGGGCGGGCTTTATCCGTTCCTCGGCTTCCTTAGTTACATCCGTGCCATCTCGCAATTGCTGTTTGCCATTTGGGCGTTGGTGATGGGTATCAAATTGCTGCGTAGCTAACGGCGGGCGGACATAGCGCATAGTGATCGGTGGAGGCTCTGCTGTTTCGACAGGCTTTCCAGCCCCCACCGCCACTGACGCGACCTGTTAGCTCGCTTACCTGTCAAGAGGTTTTTTATGCAACTCACTAACACGCCGTTATACATCAGACGACCGGTGGCTTTCTTTGCTATCCTGTTGGCGTTGCTTTTGAATATCTATATCATTCTTCCGGTTCAGGGATTTGAGTGGTTTGTTCCGGCGCTGATGATTAAAATTCTGTATGGTCATCTTGTCCGGGAGGAGCCGTATCGGCCAGTAACACATGACCGGCAATAAAACGACGCTAACCTGCGCTGGATTCACAAAACGCGCACCGGCTTTTGCCCTCGATTTCCTCAGCCTGTTGATTAAAACCTTTCGTAAATCAAGATATCTTTACTTATCAAGGAAGAGGTGTCCAAATGCTCAATAGAGAAAGTGAAAATAATGAAACTATCGAAAAAAGAATTAACCGATTGTGGGGATGGATACTTCATGAAGACAACCTCTTTATGTCAAGAGGGAGCTTCTTCCTGGTTGCCGAATCCATGTTTTTTGCAGCGTTTGCTACTCTTGCAGTAAATCAATCCGTGCAACTAATATTTGTTTTTATATTTGGAATTGTTGGTGTCCTTTGTTCATTAGTGTGGATATACCTTGCATGGGTACATATACATCTGACGATGAATCCTCTTAAAGCCAAACTTCGTGAATTAATTCCTGATTACGCAGGAATTACAAAATCAAGAGGCAAATACCCATCATCTCATCTTATACTGGGTGTTTATTTTCCGATTTCTTTGCTTATCGCTTGGATCTCGTTGTTAATGACTTTACTTATTTTTGGAGTATGAATAAAGAGCGTACTCTATATTTGCGCTAGCCTAACAAACTACGCACCCGTCGACCGGTTCCCATCTGCTTCAACAAACATTTTCGCCCGACACCATCGGCCATTGGTCCAAGCCATTCGGTACAAGAAGGTACCCCATTGACCA
>CAYXNH010000291.1:0-2759 GCA_964466135.1 uncultured Ardenticatenaceae bacterium
GAAGAACAGGCCAAGATCGCCGGCTTCCTCTTCGCCCTGGACGCCCAGATCGCCTGCGCCGAGTCCCAGCTCGAATCTGCGAAGCGGTACAAGCAAGGTATCCTCAGGAATATGTTCATCCAATAAGAAAAACCGTCCATGACGACCCAGTCCGAATACCTCCTGGAAGAAAGCCTCCTCAAGCAGCTCGAGGGCCTCGAGTACGAGCGCGTAGCGATCGACGGCGAACCCGCCATGCTCGCGAACCTCAAGCGCCAGCTCGAGAAGCACAACGGCGGCGTGTCTTTCACGGCGGAGGAGTTCGAGCGGATCCTGAGCCACCTGAACACGGGCACGGTCGTCGAAAGGGCGAAGATCCTCCGGGACAAGTTCGTCTTGAAGCGCGACGGCGGGGAAACCCTGTACGTCAGCTTCCTGAACTGCGACGAATGGTGCATGAACGAGTTCCAGGTCACGCACCAGGTCAGCGCCGAGGGGAAACGGAAAAACCGGTACGACGTTACGATACTGATCAACGGCCTGCCACTCGTCCAGATCGAGCTGAAGCGGCGCGGAGCCGAACTCAAGCTCGCGTTCCACCAGATCAACCGCTACCAACACGAGTCGTACGACGCCGGCCACGGCCTTTTCCAGTACGTGCAGATCTTCGTGATCAGCAACGGCGTCAACACCAAGTACTTCTCGAACAACAAGCACCAGGCGTTCCAGCAGACGTTCTACTGGACCGACGCCGAAAACAAGCGGATTTCCGACCTGTCCGAGTTCGCTGGCACGTTCCTGAAGCCCTGCCACGTCGCCAAGATGATCACGCACTACGTCGTGATTACCGAGATCGGCGTCCTCAAGGTGCTCCGCCCGTACCAGTTCTACGCGGTGGAGGGCCTCGTCGACCGGGTCAAGAACAGCGACGAAGACGCGTACGTCTGGCACACGACCGGGTCGGGCAAGACGCTCACCTCGTTCAAGGCCAGCCAGATCATCCAGCGCCTCCCGAAGGTCAGCAAGGTCCTCTTCGTGGTCGACCGGAAGGACCTCGACTACCAGACCGCCCGGGAATTCAACGGTTTCTCCAAGGGCAGCGTCGACAGCACGGCGAACACCCGCCACCTGGTCGAACAGCTCAACGACGACTCGTGCAAGCTCATCGTCACGACGATCCAGAAGCTCAACAACGCCGTCCTGAAGGAACGCTACCTCGGGAAGATAGGGCACCTGAAGGACAGCAAGGTCGTCTTCATTTTCGACGAATGCCACCGTAGCCAGTTCGGCGAGACTCACCAGAATATCCGGAAGTTCTTCACCAAGGCCCAGATGTTCGGCTTCACCGGCACGCCGATCTTCGCCGACAACGCGAACGTCACGGCCGGGCTCACCAGGACGACGGCGGACCTCTTCGGGAAGTGCCTGCACAAGTACGTCATCGTCGACGCCATCAGGGACGAGAACGTCCTCCGGTTCTCGGTCGAGTACGTCGGCAAGTACCAGAAGAAGGAGGGCGCGAACGCGCTGGACATCGAGGTCGAGGACATCGACCGCAAGGAGCTCCTCGAGAGCCCGCAGCGGATCGGGAAGATCGTCGACTACGTCCTGGCGCACCACGCGCAGAAGACGAAACGCCCGGACTTCACGGCCATGTTCTGCGTGGGGAGCGTCGAGGTCCTGTGCAAGTACTACGAGGCGTTCAAGGAGAAGCAGAAAGACGCGGCCAACCCCCTCAGGGTCGCCACGATCTTCAGCTACGCCGCCAACGAGGAGAACCCACTGGCCAACGGCCTGCTGCCTGAGGAGAGCCCTGACGTCCCGACCGGTGCCAAGATCGACGAGAGCAGCCGGGACAAGCTCGACGCCTACATCGCGGATTACAACGCGGCGTTCGGGACCCAGTACTCCACGAACGACGCGCAGTCGTTCTACGGCTATTACCAGGACATCGCCAAGCGGGTGCGGGAGGGGAAGATCGACATCCTCCTCGTGGTGAACATGTTCCTCACCGGGTTCGACAGCCCTCGCCTGAACACGCTCTACGTCGACAAGAACCTGCGGTTCCACGGCCTCATCCAGGCCTTCTCGCGGACCAACCGGATCCTGAACGACCGGAAATCGCAGGGGAACGTCGTCTGCTTCCGGAACCTGAAGAAGGCCACCGACGAGGCGATCGCGCTCTTCTCGAACAAGGACGCCAAGGAAACGGTGCTCCTCGAGCCGTACGAGGACTACGTCGCCAAGTTCAACAAGGCGTCGATCGAGCTGCTCACCATCGCCCCGACCGTCGGCAGCGTGGACGACCTTCCGGACGAGGACGCCCAGCTCGCGTTCGTCACCAAGTTCCGGGAGCTGATGCGCCTGAAGAACGTGCTCACGACCTTCGCCGAGTTCAAGGACGCCGACCTGACGCTCGAGCCGCAGAAGTTCGAGGACTACAAGAGCAAGTACCTCGACCTCCACGACGCCGTGAAGAAGTCGAAAGACCCGGAGAAGGCCTCCGTCCTCGAGGACATCGACTTCGAGTTGAGCCTCATCCACCGGGACGAGATCAACGTCGCCTACATCCTCAACCTTCTCGTCTCGCTGAAGAAGCTATCTCCCGAGGAGGCGACCAAGCGGAAGAAGGAGATCCTCGAAGTCCTCGCCGGCGACGTGAAGCTACGCAGCAAGCGGGAGCTGATCCAGGCCTTCATCGAGGAGAACTTGCCAAAGCTGAAGCCCGAAGAGGACGTCATCGGGGCGTTCGAGGGCTTCTGGGACGGCAAGCAGAAGGA
>CAYXNH010000292.1:0-2710 GCA_964466135.1 uncultured Ardenticatenaceae bacterium
GTCATTCGTCATTCGTCATTCGTCATTCGTCATTCGTCATTCGTCATTCGTAATTTCCAATCGGCCAAATCCGCGTACAATTAGCCTCGATGAACGGTCTGCTGAAGATCTACGAAGTCGGCCCGCGCGACGGCCTGCAGAACGAGGCCACCCGCCTGACGGCCGCCCAGAAGGGGCGGCTCATCGACGGGCTGGTGGAAGCCGGTCTGCGCCACATCGAGGCTACCAGCTTCGTGAATCCCCACGCCGTGCCCCAACTGGCCGACGCCGACGAGGTGATGGCCACGGCGGTGGAGCGCCACGCCGGAGAGGGGGTCGAACTGGTGGGGCTGGTGTTCAACGAACGCGGCTACGAGCGCGCCCTGGCCCACGGCTGCCGCTCGATGGCCTTCGGCGCGGCCGTCAGCGAAACCTTCAGCCTGCGCAACACCCACAACACGGCGCGTCAGGCCCTCGACACCGCCCGCGTCCTCGTCGAGCGCGCCCGGCAGGAGGGCGTCCGCACCCGCTTCTACGTCATGACGGCCTGGATCTGCCCCTTCGAGGGGGTCATCTCACCCCACAAGACGATGGCCGTCGTACAAGAGATCGCCGATTGGGGCGTCGATGAGATCGCCATCGCCGACACCGTGGGCCACGCGGACCCGCTTTCCGTCGGCCGTCTCATCGACCTCATCGCCCGCCGCATCGAGATCGAGCGGCTGGCCGTCCATCTCCATGACACGCAGGCGCTGGGTCTGGCCAACGCCACCGTCGCCCTGCAAGCCGGTATCCGCACCTTCGACTCCAGCGTCGGCGGGCTGGGCGGTTGCCCCTTCGCCCCGGGGGCGGCCGGCAATCTGGCCACCGAAGACCTGGTATTTCTGGCCCACAAGGTCGGCTTTGGCGCCGGCGTGGACTTCGAGCGGCTGTGGCAGGTGGTCTACGAGCTGGAGCGCGTCATCGGGCGGCCTATCGGCGGCCGCATTCGTCAGTGGTGGGAGAGCAATCAGGGGCACGAACCCCGGATCGACTTCAACTGACGAAGCTCCGCAACCCGTCCACCAGCCGGTCGATCTCCTCCGGCACGTTGTAGCAATGGAACGACGATCGGATGTAGACCCCCGTGCCCGCGTCCAGATGCTTGCAAACCACCACCCGCCGGTCATTGAGATGCGCCAGCAGGCGATCAGTCGTCTCGGCATCATAGCGCGACCGGAAGGTCACGATCGGCCCGGCGGCATCCAGCGGCGTGATGACCTCATACCCTTCGCGCGTCAGGCAATCGGCCGCGTAGCGGGTCAGCGCCGTCGTGTGGGCGTCGATATGTTCCGGCCCCAGCTCGGTCAGGAGCGCCAGGCTGGAGGCGACGCTCAACATGCCGGGTAAATTGGGCGTTCCGCCGGTGAAACGGGCCGCGCCGGGCGCAGGCGTCAGGTCATAGGCCAGCCAGTGGAGATAATCGACGGTGGCATTGCCGTGGATCAGCCGCGGGTGGGATGCTTCGGCCACGGCTTCGCGCACATAGAGAAAGCCCGCCCCCGGCAAGGCCAGCAACGACTTCATCCCGCCAGTGGCCAGGACATCGATGTTCATGGCCTGCACGTCGATGACCATATGCCCGATGGCCTGGATGGCATCGACAATGAACAGGATATCACGCTCGCGGCAGAATCGGCCGATGGCCGCCAGATCGGCCTTCTGCCCGGTGAAAAACTGGATCGCGCTGACGGCCACGGCCCGCGTGCGCTCGTCGGCATACTGCTCCACGCGCCGAAGCGTCAGCCCGCCGTTGTCGGCCGGGACGCGCCGCGACTCCACCCCGTCGCGCGCCAGGCTCATCCACGGGTAGGCGTTGGAGGGGAACTCGATATCGGCGAACAGGATATTGTCGCCCGGTTGCCAGCCGATAGCCTGGGCGACGGCATTCAGAGCGGCGCTGGTCGTCGTCGTGGCCACAATTTCGCCGGCCGAGGCGGCGTTGATATAGCGGGCGATGGATTTGTTCAACGCCTCGAGGGCAGGCATCGCGTATTGACCGAAGAAGTTGTTGGGGTTGTTGGCCAGCTGTTCGGCGGCGAATTGGACTTCCCGTTTGCTGCGTTGTGGAAGAGGAGAGATACCCGCATGGTTCAGATAGGTGAGTTCGGCCGAATGGGGGAACTCGTCACGGCGCAATTGTTCAACATCATACATAAGATCCACCTGTCCAAATTGAAGGTTCCGGACAGGATTATAGTCGCCATTACGCCGAAGCAGTAATGAAAGCGGATGCCGGGTTTCATCCCGGTTTAAACGTTCTCTGAATATTGCGCCATTCGAATTTGACTAAAGCCACATCAGCGTACCGCCATGGGTAAAAATATCAGGTTGAAGGGCACGCCATCATTCAGGGCTTCAAGGATCACCTCCCCATTCGCCACGTTCAGATCGTAGTCAAAGCCGGGCAACAGTCCGCTAATTTCCACGCTGTCGAATGCGCCGCTGACGCCGCCGTTGGCCGCCAGAAAGGTGAAGGTGTCGCCCTGGCGGGGGGCGTAGCCGTTCACGAAGCGCAGCGCCAGCACGCCGTCCAGCGTCGCCTGGCCGGTGACGCCCAGGCTGCCGTATTGCCCCGCGCCGCGGCCAGCCAGCGGAATCTCCAGTCGCCCCGTGGGACCCATGGTCAATGTTCCGGAAACTATAAGCGTTCCATTAACGTCAGGAGTCTGGGCTATTGCTGCGCGCACAG
>CAYXNH010000293.1:0-2701 GCA_964466135.1 uncultured Ardenticatenaceae bacterium
GGGCGTAGGTGGCCCGCAGCCCCACTCCTGCCGGGCGGCCGCTGAGCCGGGCGTCAGCCATGCGATAGCCGACCGGCAGAAAACGCTTGTAGAGCGTGCGGTTGATCCAGGTGGCGTCGTTCATGCGCACCTGCACCATGCCGACCAGCGAATCCCACAACCGGGCGTTGTAGAAGAGCATCTCGGGCGCGATCTCGCGGATGTTCTGGCGAACGGTCTCCGGCGCTTCGGGAAAATTGATGATCATCCCGGCATAGACATGGGCGGCGAAACCCAGGATCGGCTCGGCGATCCAGCCCAGCGGCAGGAAGCTGACATGGTTGTCAGTGTCCCGTCGCGGGTCTACCTTGTGGTAGAGATCGATGGTGCTCATGATGTTGCCGTGGCTGAGCATGACGCCCTTGGGCAGGCCGGTGGTGCCGGAGGTGTAGCACAGCATGGCCAGATCGTCGGCGCTGCCGAGGGCAACCTCGGTATCGAAGCGACCGGGTTCGCGCGCCACCAGCTCGCGGCCGAGGGCCTGGACTTCCTCGAACGGCATCAGCCAGGGGTCGTCGTAGTTCCACAGCCCCTGATCGTCCCAATAGATGATCTTGCGCACGTTGGGGATGCGGTCGCGAATCTCCAGCATCTTGTCGCACTGCTCCTGGTCTTTGGCCAGGACGAACGTGGCGTCGCTGTGTTCGATGACGTAGGCCATCTCGGTCGGAGTGGCGTCGGTGAAGAGACCGACCTGGGCCGCCCCGGCGGATTGTAGCCCGATGTAGGCCCACAGGTATTGGCGGTCGTTGTCGCCGACCGTGCAGATTTTGTCGCCGCGCTGGACGCCGAGGGCCATGAGGCCCATGGCGAAGGCCCGCACCTGTTCGTAGGAATCGACCCAGGTGAACTCGCGCCAGATACCCAGTTCCTTCTGCCGCACGGAGACCTTGCCGGCGGGCTGGTTCTGCACCTGGTGCAGGAAATATTGCGGGACGGTGTGTGCGGACGCTTCCATAATTACGAATTACGAATTACGAATTACGAATTACGAATTACGAATGAAGCGGGGAGCATGCTCTCTGAATTCGTCATTCGTCGTTCGTCACTTGTCACTTGAATCAGGCTTCTCCCAGATAGGCGTGAATGACGGCCGGGTCGCTCTTGATCTCGTCCGGGGTGCCGTCGGCGATCTTGCGGCCGAAATCGAGCACGACGACGCGATCGGAGATATCCATCACCAGCCCCATGTCGTGCTCGATGAGGACAATGGTGACGCCGCGTCGTTCGTAGATGTCGAGGATGAAACGAGCCATGTCCTCTTTTTCTTCGAGGTTCATGCCCGCCATCGGCTCATCGAGCAACAGCAGATCGGGTTCCATGGCCAGGGCGCGGCCGAGTTCCACGCGCTTGCGCAGGCCGTAGGGCAGCGCGCCCACGACCGCCTTGCGAATGTGGGCGATCTCCAGAAAATCGATGATGTCCTCGACGGCTTCGCGGTGGCGCACCTCTTCGCGGCGAGCCGGCCCCCAATAGAGGATACTCTGCAGCGCGTTTTGTTTCATGTGGATATGGCGCGCGGCCATGAGGTTGTCGAGCGTGCTGAGGCCGGTGTAGAGGGCGATGTTCTGGAAGGTGCGGGCCAGGCCGAGCCGGGCGATGCGGTCGGTCGGCGTTTTGGTCAGGTCGGTCTCGCCCCGGAAGAGGATTCGGCCCTGTTGCGGCCGATAGAAACCGCTGATGCAGTTGAGGATCGAGGTTTTGCCGGCGCCATTGGGGCCGATGATGGCACGGATTTCACCCCGTCGCACATCAAAACTGACCCCTGACAGGGCGGCATTGCCCCCGAAGGTTAAGGTAACGTCGTCGACAGTCAGGATAGGTGTTAATTGACTCATACTGGCGTGCCTGTAGGCTCACGTCGGCGGAAAAGGTATCATAATTGGAATATTAAGGCAAGGTTAAGCGGTCGTTTGATTGGGTAACTCATGCCGACGATATCCTGAGATCGGAACCCGGTTCCTGTCATCCGGCCATCGTCTTGCTAGAATCACAAGCAGCCTGATTTTGGAGGTTCAATAATCACCATGGTTACTATTCCTGAGACACACCAAGGCCTGCTCGAAGGCCCGATCTACGCTATCTTCACTACCATAACCCCTGGCGGCCAACCGGAGAACACGGTCGTATGGCGCGCGTGGGATGGGGAGTACGTACTTGTGAATACGGTGGTCGGCCGTCAGAAAGAGCGCAACGTGCGTCAAAACCCGCACGTTGCCCTGACGATCGTCGATCCAGCCAACCCTTACCACTGGATGGATGTGCGAGGCGTCGTCGAGGAGTTCATACCCGATCCGGACTACGCTGTCATCAATAGCCTGGCCAAGGTTTACCAGGGCGTGGATGAGTATTACGGCGGCTATGCCCCTCTGAGCCGGCGCGGCACGGAAGAGCGGATCGTCATGAAAATTAAGCCGGTGCGGGTGCTATGCTACCCTCACCAATAAAACACCAATAAAATGCACTAACATCATCGGTTAGCAGGAGCAGACAGTTAGCTGGAGCAGATCGACGTGAGCGAACAAAAACCACCCGCCGAAAACCCCCACGAGGCTAACAAGCTGTTTATCCCGTCACGGACGCCCCGGCCGGACGACGAACTGGCTCGCGCGGTGGTGACGGCCGAGTTCAACTACATCGCCCAGACCGCCTTCCAGGCCAA
>CAYXNH010000294.1:0-2686 GCA_964466135.1 uncultured Ardenticatenaceae bacterium
GTGCGTGGGTGCGTGGGAGCAGGGGTGCTGGGGTGCAGAGGTGCTGGGGTGCAAGCGGTTCCTCCGCCCCTCTGCTCCTCTTCTCCTCTGCTCCCCTGCTCCTCTGCTCCTCCGCCCCTCTTCTCCTCTGCCGGAGAACTGCATGAACCCGCTTGAGAACCTCCGTCTGGCGTTCGGCAACCTGATCGCCAACAAGCTGCGGGCCTTCCTGACGATGCTGGGCATCATCATCGGCGTCGCCGCCGTCATCACGCTGGTCTCCGTGGGCGAGGGCGTGCAGGACGTGGTCGTGTCCGAGTTCGAGGGGCTGGGCAACAATCTGCTCTTCGTCACCCCCGGCCGCCCACAGGCGGGTCGGGTCATGAGCGCCGGCCGCGCCGAATTGACCAACGACGACTATATAGCCCTGGCCGATCCGTTTAACGTACCCGATGTGGTGCGGGTCGCGCCCATCTACGGCCGCCCGGCCAACATCACCAGCGGCGGGAACGAGGCCCAGGTGACCGTCACCGGCACGACCCCCGATTACCCCTACGTCCGCGATTTCTTCCCCATCGAGGGCGACTTCTTCACCGACCAGGACGTCACCACGGCCGCCCGCGTGGCTGTGCTGGGCCAGACCGTCTACGAGAAGCTCTTTCCCGACGGCGATCCGCCCGTGGGTCAGACGATCCGCATCAACAACGTCAACTTCCGCGTCATCGGCCTGATGGAGGAAAAAGGCGGGTCGGGTTTCAACGACCAGGACAACGTCGTGCTGGTGCCGCTCAACACCGCCCAGCGCCGCCTCTTTCCCGCACGCCGGTCGGACGGCGAATACCGCATCGACCAGATCTTCGCCCAGGCCATCAGCGAGGAGCGCCAGGACGCGGCCATCGCCGAGATGACCCTGACCCTGCGACAATCACGCAACATCGCCTTTCGCGACGAGGACGACTTCACCATCCTCAGCCAGTCCGAGGTCGTCGGCGCCCTGGGGCAGATCACCGGCGTGCTGACCACCTTTCTGGGCGTCATCGCCGGCATCTCGCTGCTGGTGGGCGGCATCGGCATCATGAACATCATGCTGGTGTCCGTCACCGAGCGCACGCGGGAGATCGGCCTGCGCAAGGCGGTGGGGGCCAAACGGCGCGACATCCTGTGGCAATTCCTGACCGAAGCAATGATCCTGTCCAGCATCGGCGGTATTATCGGCCTGGGGTTGGGCGTGACCGGCGCGTTCATCATCAGCAGCTTTTCCGACACGCTGAAGCCCACGGTCGCCTGGAATTATGCCGTCCTGGCGCTATTGTTTTCGGCCGCCGTCGGCCTGTTCTTCGGCATATATCCGGCCTCGAGGGCCGCCGGGTTGAATCCGATCGATGCGTTGCGCTATGAATAAGAAGGGCGTGAGGGCAGAGGAGCGGAGGAGCGGAGGAGCAGGGGAGCGTCCTGTCTGCCCGATACGCTCGCGTCCCTGCCGGAGAGTCGCATGAAATTCATCGAGAACATCCGCATCGCCCTGCGCGGCCTGTCGGCCAACAAGCTCCGCGCCGCCCTCACGATGCTGGGCATCATGATCGGCGTGGCGGCCGTCATCACCCTGCTGTCCATCGGCGACGGCGTGACGCGCTTCGTGGCCGACCAGTTCTCCGGCCTGGGCACCAACCTCGTCTTCATCATCTCCGAGCAGGGCAATCCCGGGCAACAGGGCAACAATTCATCATCCGAATCGACGATGACCATGCGCGACGCCGCGCTCCTGTCGGATGCAAGCCTCGTGCCCGGCGCGGCGGCCGTCGCCCCGGTCATATTCCAGCAGGTGGAGCTGCAACACGGCGGCAATTCCCACAGCCTGCTGGCGCGATTCTCCACCCCCGCCTACGCCGGGATGAACAAGATGACCATCGCCCGCGGCCGCGACATCGATGAGGCCGACTACAACGCCCGCTCGCGCGTCGTCGTCCTCGGCCTCGACGCGGTGCGCGCCCTCTTCCCCGACGATGTCGATCCGCTGGATCAGGACGTGCGCGTCAACGGCATCAACTTCCGCGTCATCGGCGTGCTGGAAGAAAAGGGGGCCATGGGCATGGGCGGCAGCCAGGACGATGTCGCCCTCATTCCGCTGACAACCGCCCAGGAGCGACTGTTCAACGCCCGCAGCTCCACGACCGGCGAGTACCTGGTCGACGCGGTGCTCATCGAAGCGGCCAACGACGAAGCCATCGACGGCCTGGTCATCGACGCCTCCCAGGCGTTGCGCCAGAGCCATAACATCACCTTCCGCGATGACGACGATTTTCAAATCCTGACCCAAAGCGACTTCGTCCAGGCCTTCGGCGTGGTCACCGGCGTGCTGACCCTGTTCCTGGGGGCCATCGCCGGGATCTCCCTGCTGGTGGGCGGCATCGGCATCATGAACATCATGCTGGTGTCTGTCACCGAGCGCACCAAGGAGATCGGCTTGCGCAAGGCGGTGGGGGCGCGGCGGCGCGACATCCTGGGCCAATTCCTGACCGAGGCCGTCGTGCTGGCCCTGCTGGGCGGCATCATGGGCATCCTCATCGGCGCGCTGGGAGCGGCCATCGTCCACCTGTTCGTGCCCGAACTGGACACCACGGTGACGATCAACTCCGTGGCCCTGGCGGTGGGTTTCTCCGTGGCGGTGGGCCTGTTCTTCGGCATCTACCCGGCCACGCGGGCAGCC
>CAYXNH010000295.1:0-2686 GCA_964466135.1 uncultured Ardenticatenaceae bacterium
GGACGTGATGAAGCAGGCCGAAGCGTGGCGCAAGCGCGCCGAGACGCGCCGGGCCGAGCTTCGGGCCGAGTACGAGATTTTGTCGGATCGGATTCGCGCCGTCGAGCTGTCCTTTACGGCCCGCGCCGGCGACAACGGCCGTTTGTATGGCTCGATCACGACCCATCAGATCGCCGATCAGTTGAATGAAGCCCTGGGGACCGAGATCGACCGCCGTAAGGTCGGCACCGAGCCGCTGCGCCAGGTGGGCGAATACATGATCCCCGTGCGTCTCAGCGGTGACTATCACCCCGAGTTTCGCGTGCTGGTCCTGGAAGAAGGCGCGCCGGTGGTGGCCAAGGTGACCGAGGTAATCGAGGATGTGGCCGCCGAAGCCGAAGCTGTTGCCGAGGCCGTCGAAGAGGCCGTTGAGGAAGCGGTCGAGGCCTGATTTGCGGTGAATGCCGCTGACCGGTGGCGGCCCTAGTCGGCCGCCCCGAAGGAACGATCGACGCCCAAATGGACGAGATCGGCCATCTATTGCGCGAGGCCCGTGAAAACAAGGGGCTGACGCTCGAAGACGTACAATCCAGTACCCGCATCAACGTGCGCTATCTGTCGGCGCTGGAGAGCGGAAATTACGACGCATTGCCCACGCCCGTTCACGTGCGTGGGTTTCTGCGTAACTATGCCCGCCACCTGGGGCTGGATCCGCAGCCGTTGCTGGATCGATATCTTGCCCTCCAGGGGCAGGACGATCGCGCGTTTGTACACGCCCAGGAAGAGATCTCCCCCGATAACCCTCTCGTAGAGCGACAGGATCAGCCGTTCTTCGACCCTGTCAATATGGAAGTGCAGGGCAAGGGCTTTGATTCCGTCCATAACGGCGGGTCGAGCGGCAACATGCTCCAGATCGCCATTATTATTGCGATGGTTGTCGCTCTGGCACTCATCGCCAATCGTTTCATCCCCATCCTGATGGGGCGAGGCGGCGACGGGAACGCGGTGCAGGAATTTACCTCGGCCGTTCAGGAAGTCGTGGCCGATGTGACCGGCGCGACGCCGACGCCCACGGAAGAGATCGCCCCCCAGCAGCCCGCCGGCTCCAGCCTCATCGTCGAAGGGACGGAACAGCCCATCGCCGACACCAGTCGCAATAATCCCGGCGCGGTGGGAACGGCGACCCCCACACGGCCGCCTCTGCCGGCCACGCTCGACGAGATCCGGCTGAAGCTCGATATTTTGGAGCGCACCTGGGTCGAGGTAACCATTGATAGCGCTGTCGTTTTCAGCGGCATTGCCAAAGCCAACGACACCTTTGAATGGACAGCCCAATCCGAGGCCAAGGTCGTCACCGGCAACGCCGCCGGCGTATTCGTCACGATCAATGAAATAGAATTGGGCCGGTTGGGCGGTCGCGGCGAGCGGCACGAAGAGGTCTGGCGAGCGACCCAATAGAGAGCGGGGGGAACCGGCGACGAACGCCGGCGGATAGCGATGAGTAAAGCCAAGCAAAAGAAACAGTTCTACTTGCTCAGCCTGGGTTGCAGCAAGAATACAGTCGACTCGACCAGCATGGCCGATCTGCTCATGCGGGCGGGGTTTGACGCGACCGGCGACCCCAACGATGCCGGAGTGATGATCGTCAATACCTGTGGTTTCATCGAGGGCGCGCGGCAGGAATCCATCGGCGCGCTGCGCGAACTGGCCGAGATGAAGGGGCCGAACCAGTTGCTTATCGCCGCCGGTTGCATGGCCCAACGGTATGGCGATGAGGTGGTCGAATGGGTGCCGGGGATCGACGGCGTCATCGGCACGCGCCGCTGGATGGATATCGTGCCCTTTGTGCGCCAATTGCGTCGCCGCAAACACCCCGAACCGCTCTATCATCTGCCGGATGAGGCCGAGACCGTCGGCCGCGACGAGCGTAACGTTCTGCGGGCCACGGTTCAGGGCACCAGCGCCTATCTCAAGATCGCCGATGGCTGCCGCCGGCCGTGCGCCTTCTGTGCCATCCCCCAGATCAAGGGCACGCATGTCAGCCGTCCCCCCGAGACCATCGTCGCCGAAGCGGCGCGCTTGCAGGCCGCCGGCGTCCGCGAGTTGATCATTATCTCTCAGGATACGACCGATTACGGCCACGATCTGGGGCTGAAGAACGGCCTGGTTCATCTTCTCAAGGAGATCACCAGGGCCGCGCCCGATATCCCCTGGATTCGCCTCATGTACGCCTATCCCGGCTATGTCACCGACGAGCTGATCGAGGCGATGGCCACCATGCCGCAGATGCTGCCCTATCTGGACATCCCGCTGCAGCACGCCCACCGCGAGACGCTGAAGCGCATGCGGCGACCGGCCAACATCGAGTGGGTGTACGGCACGGTCGAGAAATTGCGCGCCGCCATGCCCGATATCGCCATCCGCACCACCTTCATCGTCGGCTATCCCGGCGAGACGGACGAGGAATTCGCCGCGCTGAAGACGTTCGTGCGCGACCTGAAGTTCGACCGCGTCGGCGCGTTCACCTATTCCTACGAGGCATCCACGCCGTCGGCGACCGTCTCGTGGCAGGTCGATGAAGATGTGAAGCTGGCGCGGCAGGCGGAACTGATGGAGCTGCAACAAGCCATTTCGCTGGCCCGCAACCAGGCTCAGGTCGGCCGCACATTGCCTGTCCTCATCGAGGGGCATGGCGACGGCTTGAGCG
>CAYXNH010000296.1:0-2684 GCA_964466135.1 uncultured Ardenticatenaceae bacterium
ATCGCGCTCGTCGAGGTCGGTCAGCGCGGCGGCGATGCGGCGCAGCTTGGTCAGGACGGTGCGGCGTTTGGCCTGGGTCGGGTGGGCGGTGAAGACCAGCTCGATGTGGAGCCGGTTGAGCAGGCGGCGCATCTCGAACTCATCCACGCCCGCCTTCCACAGGTCGGCCACGGCCGCGGCCACCGATTCGGCCGTCGGCTGGGGATGGGCCTCGCGCTCGCGCTCGCGCAACACGCGCACGCGCTGCTCCTCTTCGGCCAGATTGACCAGCTCGAAATAGGTGGTGAAGCTGCGGGCCACCAGCTCGGCCTCGTCGGGGTCCAGGCGGCCGACGACGTAGGCCAGTCGGGTGTCGATGCCGGGGTCGTCCTCCAGCCGGCGCGCCTTGGACAGGGCGCGGATGCGTTCCTCCAGCTCGAAAATCTCGATGCCCGCCTGCCGCCGGATCACGTGGCCCAGGATGTCGCCCAGCAGGTGGATGTCATCGCTCATGTCGTTGGCGGCCGACGTGGCCGGTTGTTTGTTCATCAGGTACCTCGCTTCCAGTCGTCGGGTAGTGTAGGCCCAAGACGTTGATCGCACAAGAGGGGGAAGGCGCAGCTCCGGCGAGGGAGGGAATCAATCAAAGGATCAGAGATGGTCGGGGAGCAATAGCCTTCCCTGCGTTCGCTTTTTTACTTGTCACACCGTTGCTACAATACCCCTATGCCATCCCGAATATTACTGGTTGAAGACGACGTCACCCTGCGCGAGACAGTCGAGTATAACCTGCGCCATCAGGGCTATGATGTGCATACCGCCGATGACGGCTACAAGGCGCTGGACACGGCCCGCCGCGAGCAGCCGGACCTGATGGTGCTCGACGTGATGCTGCCGGGCATCGACGGCTTCGAGGTTTGTCGCATCCTGCGCAAGGAGACGAACCTGCCCATCCTGATGCTGACGGCGCGCACCGAGGAAGTCGACCGCGTCGTGGGTCTGGAGATGGGAGCCGACGACTATCTGATCAAGCCGTTCAGCATGCGCGAGTTGATGGCTCGCGTGAAAGCGCTCCTGCGGCGGGTTGAGTTGATCCGCGAGGACCTGGCGGCCGCGCAGCAAGAGGGAACCTCCGCTCGTGACGAAGCGCTGCGGACCGAGACGCTGGCTTTCGGCGATCTGGAGATCGACCAGACCCGGCGCGAGGTGCGTCTGGCGGGCGCGCCGGTTCGCCTGAAGCCGAAGGAGTTTGACCTGCTTCTCTTCCTGGCTCGCAACAAGGGCATCGCCCTGTCGCGCGATCTGATTCTGGAGCGTGTCTGGGGCTGGACGTTCGACGGCAACAGTCGCACGGTCGATGTCCACGTTCGCTGGCTGCGCGAGAAGGTCGAACCCGACCCGGCGGCGGCGACCCGCATCGTCACCGTTCGCGGCATCGGCTATCGCTTTGACGGCTGACGAGGAGAGATACGCTTGTTGCCCAAGGTATTCTGGCGTATCGCCATCCCTTTCCTGACCGTCACGCTGGCGGCTATGGGCGCCGCTCTGCTCCTGTCCCGTTCCGGTTGTGCGGCCGACGCCGATTGCGTCCTCAACACCATTCTGGTCATCGCGGGCCTGTCGGTGGGGGCCGTCCTGCTTCTGTCCTGGGCCATTGCCGAACGGACGACGCGGCCGTTGCGAAATATGACCGAGGTCGCCAAACGTATCGTCGCCGGGGATGATTCGGCCCGCGTTCTCACCCAGCGACGGGATGAAACAGGCGACCTCATCCGCGCCTTTGGCGAGATGACCGAGCACCAGCGCGACCGGATCGACAGCCTCTCCCAGGATTACCGCCGTTTCGCCACCGTCCTCGATCACATGGCCGACGGCGTCCTCATCACCGACCACATGGGCCACGTCCTGTTCATTAATCCCGCCGCCCGCCGCCTGTTGGCCACGACGGAGCGCGACGCGCTGGGCCGGTCGTTCGCCGCCGTGGTGCGCCATCACGCCCTCATCGAGTTGTGGCAGCGCGGCCGCGACGAGCGTACCGAGCAGGTCGAGGCGGTCGAGATCAGCCCGGACCTCTTTTTGCAGGCGGTGGTCACGCCGTATCAGGGCGACGAGGCCAGAGGCTATGTGATCATCATCCAGGACCTGACCCAGGTGCGGCGGCTCCAGGTGATGCGCCGCGACTTCATCAGCAATCTGTCGCACGAGTTGCGCTCGCCGCTGGCCTCGCTGCGGGCGGTGGTCGAGACGCTGGAGGACGGCGCGATAAACGACCCGCCCGCGGCCGAACGCTTTCTGCGGCAAGCCGAGAATGAGGTCAACACCATGACCCAGATGGTGGAGGAGTTGACCGAGCTGTCGCAGATCGAATCGGGCCAAATCCGGCTGCGGCTGGCTCCGACGGCCGTGGTCGATCTCATCGACGGGCCGGTGAAGCGGTTGCGGCCGCAGGCCGAAGCGAACGGGCTGGCGCTGGCCGTTGACCTGCCGCCCGACCTGCCGCGTGTCCTGGTCGACGGCGAGCGCGTGCGCCAGGTCGTGGCCAATCTGCTCCACAACGCCATCAAGTTCACCCCGTCCGGCGGCCGCGTGCTCGTCACCGCCGCGCCGGCTGAGGGGAAAGGGAAGTCGGCCGCCGCGGAAGAAGTGGTGATCGAGGTGCGCGACACCGGAGTGGGCATCGCCAAAGGCGATCTGCCGCGGGTGTT
>CAYXNH010000297.1:0-2671 GCA_964466135.1 uncultured Ardenticatenaceae bacterium
TGCGGCTGTTCGACTGCTCGCCGGTGACCGACGGCGCGTCGGCCATCCTGCTGGTCGGCGAGGAACTGGCCAAACAGTTCACCGATGACCCGCTCTATATCATCGGCAGCGGGCAGGCCAGCGACGCGGCCGCGCTGCACGACCGGGCTGAGCTAACCGGCATTCGCGCCGCGCAACTCGCCGCGCGGCAGGCCTATGCCATGGCCGGGGTGACGCCCGACGACATCAAGATCGCCGAGGTCCATGACTGCTTCACCATCGCCGAGATCATCGCCACCGAAGACCTGGGATTCTTCGCCCCGGGCACGGGCCACGAGGCGGCCGAGGAAGGGCTGACGGCGCGCTTTGGCCTCAAGCCGATCAACACGTCGGGCGGCCTCAAGTCGAAGGGGCATCCGGTCGGCGCGTCCGGCGCGGCCCAGGCGGTCGAGATCTGGAAGCAGATGCGCGGCACGGCCGGCGAGCGTCAGGTTGACCGCGACGTCGATCTGGCCATGACCCATAACGTCGGCGGCACGGGGCAAACCTGCGTTGTGCATATCTATGAGCGGCGGTAAGAGTAGAACCATGACTGAACAAACAATCGAACGACCGTTCACGGCGGCTTCCTTCCAGGTTTTTATGAACGAAGGCAAGTTGATGGGGTCGCGCAATCGCGTTACGGGGGAGATGTTCGTGCCGCCGCGGCCGATCGACCCGCGCACCCATGGCGACGACATGGAGTGGGTGGAGCTGTCCGGCCGGGGCAAGCTGGCCGCCTTCACCTCGGTCTACATCGGCACGTCGGCGATGATCGACGCCGGCTACGACCGGTCGAATCCTTATATCGCCGGGATCGTCGAGCTGGAAGAAGGGCCGCGCATCAGCGCCCAGATCGTCGGGGTGGATAGCCTGCGGCCGGAAATCGAATGGATCGGCCGCCCGGTCAGGGCTTCGTTTATCGAGCGCGGGGAAGGGGACAAGCGGCGCGCCTATCTGGCTTTTGAGTTTTCATCGTAGGACGTTTTGTCCATTTGTTTGGTAGCCGCGACGGCTCAGTCGCCTTTTCATGCGGGGAGAGGGGAATCCGTTAATCCATCTGCGGAGACGGTTACCTCGTCGCCCATCCTTATCCGCGCATAGGTATCGCTGTCGATAACCAG
This sequence comes from uncultured Ardenticatenaceae bacterium, assembly GCA_964466135.1. GTDB lineage: Bacteria > Chloroflexota > Anaerolineae > Promineifilales > Promineifilaceae > Promineifilum. The sequence continues at coordinate 1,143 of CAYXNH010000297.1, forward strand.
CACCGGCGGGGCGGCTCCGTATAGCTCCCGGGCCACGGCCGCGCCGAGGGCCAGGATCGCGTCCGCCTCAGCCAGAACGATCGCGGCCGGTCCAGTGCCCCGACGCGCGGCCTCCAGCAGGATGCTGCTGGCGCTGCTGCTGCCCCGGCCCACCGGCATCACCAGCACCTTGCCGGTCACGTTGGCCTGCCATTGGGGATGGCGCTGGTCGATAATGTTTCCCGTTACCGGGTCCAGCCCACCCCACAGGCTGAGCGGGGCGTCGAGGACGAGCGCCGGGCCGGCCGCCTCCCCGGGAACCAGAAGCCGATAGCCCTCGCCCGCGCTCGCCTGCTTTTTCGTTTCGCCGCTCTCCTGCTGTTCCACTCTCGCGTCCCCCTGTACCCCGGCCCAAAGGGTGACATCGCGCCACACCTCGCCCGCCGCGGCCGAACGCACGCACTCCTCCAGGCTGCCGTAGACGACCTGCAGGCCGATGCTGCCGGGCGTGTAGTGGGCATATTTCCCCGAGTTGGTCATCAGCACACCCTCCTGCGCGCGGATGATAGGCGTGCCGAGGATGCAGGTGTCGGCAACGATCTGCACGCCCGCGGCGCGCAATCGCTCCAGCCAACCGCGCCGGTGGAGCGTTATCTGGGCCAGCCGGTCGGTGCAGACGATGAACTCGACACCCGACCGGGGCGGGAAACGCTCCACCAGCGGCAGGAGTTGGGCGAATTCGGTCATCGAAAAATGGGGGCTGCCCAGGGCGACGACGTCGATGGGGCCGTCGGCCGCGGTGGACAGGATAGCGAGGGTATCTCTGAGATCGTCAAGGGTGATCTCCACGACCTGCTCCGGGATGTGGCCCCGGAAGGCCGCCGCGAGCGTCGGCGCTTCGGGGGTCACGCCGACGGCATGGAACAACGCCACGCCGCCCGACGAGGCCGCGGCCGCGCCCATGATCTTGAGCTGGTCTTCGGTCGTCTCCGGCCGCAACCCTTCGATGACGGGGATTTTCGTGCCCACTCGCGCGCCCAGCCAATAGCCAAGCACCGGGAACAGGACGTCCTCAGCCAACAGCCGGTCGGGGATGCCCTTCAGCCGGAACAGAATCTGCCCGGCGCGATTTTCGGGCAAGTGCAGGCCCATGGCCGGGGCGCGGCCGGTGATAGCACAGCAGATGTCGATGAAGTCGCCGAAGCGATTGGTGCGCGCGCCGAGCACGGAGTTGGCGAAGACGATGGCGTTGCTCTCGGCCCAGGCGATCTGCGTCCCGAAAGGCGGCCGATGCTGGGCCTGGTAGGGGGCGCAGGTGAAGGTCGGCCGGCAGCCCATTGCCTCATAGGCCTGCATCAGTTGCGTGGCCCACTGTCCCAATTGGGCGTCCCCGCGAAACACGTCGGGATTGATCAGGTCCATCGCCCCCACGTTGAGCGTGGTCGGCACGGCGACGGCCGCCCCGCCGGCCACCAGTCTCTCGGCAAACTCCAGGCCGGAGTAGCCGTGGTAGAGGCAGCCGTCGATGTGGGCGGATTCGATGTCGAGCA
>CAYXNH010000298.1:0-2664 GCA_964466135.1 uncultured Ardenticatenaceae bacterium
TCGGAGATCGCCCAGCAGCGGGTGGTGCTCGACCGGCTGCAGGAGATGCACCCCGACGCGCCGCCGGAGAGCATCGTCACCCATCGGCCGATCTATGAGCAGGGCGACGTCCCGCCACTGGTCATGCCGCTCAGGACGGCCGCCGATCGGCTGGAGCGCCTGGAAGTGGCGGGGTTGACGTATCTCCATGAAAGGAGCGGAGGAGCAGAGGAGCAGAGGAGAGAGGGCGCGCCCTTGCTCCCCGGCACCTCTGCTCCCCCGCCTCCCGTCTCCGGCATCGCCGACATCTCCTTTGATCTCCCGCGGGGATCGTTCACCGTCGTGACCGGCCGGGTGGGCAGCGGCAAGACAACGCTGCTGCGGACGTTGCTGGGGCTGCTGCCGCCGGGCGGTGGCGAGGTGCGCTGGAATGGCGTAGCGGTGGCCGATCCGGGTGTGTTCTTCATCCCGCCGCGCTCGGCCTACACACCGCAAGTGCCGCGGCTGTTCAGCGAGTCGCTGCGCGATAACATCCTCATGGGCTTGCCGGAAGACGGGGCGAATCTGACCGGCGCGCTGCACACGGCGGTGCTGGAACCCGACATCGCTACGCTGGAGGCCGGGCTGGATACAGTCGTCGGGCCGCGCGGGTTGCGTCTTTCCGGTGGGCAGGTGCAGCGCTCGGCCGCGGCGCGCATGCTCGTTCGCAATGCTGAACTGCTGGTCTTTGATGACCTGTCCAGCGCGCTCGATGTGGAAACGGAGCAACTGCTGTGGGAGCGACTGGTTGACGAGACGGGGGAGGCGCGGCCGACTTGCCTGGTCGTCAGCCATCGCCGCCCGGCCCTGCGCCGCGCCGACCATATCATCGTGCTGGAAGGCGGCCGCGTCGTCGCCCAGGGCGCGCTCGACGATCTGCTGGAGACCTCGGTCGAGATGCAGCGGTTGTGGCAAGGAGAGATAGTGTAACGGGTAAGCATCAGGCTAATGACAGGACAGCGAGTGGACAATCTCAGCATGGATTGTATAATCATTGTATATACATCTCGTGAGGTGCTGTCATGTTGACCAAAGTACAGAAATGGGGAAACAGTATCGCCCTCCGAATTCCGAAGTCATTTGCGGATGAGATTCAAATCGGCGCGGATTCGGACGTTGAACTGACAATTGAAGAAGGGAAGCTCGTGATTATTCCGATAGAGCCGAAGAGTTATTCGCTCGAGGAGCTTCTTGCCGCTGTGACGCCGGAGAACACCCACGCGGAAATCGACTGGGGCGAACCTGTTGGTAATGAGGTCTGGTAACGGTGACCTATATCCCTGAGCGCGGTGACATCGTGTGGATTAACTTTAATCCGCAGGTTGGACGAGAACAAGCCGGGCGGCGGCCGGCCGTTGTCCTTTCTCCCGGAGTGTATAATGGGAGAGTTGGGCTTCTGGTCGCGTGCCCGATTACGAGTCGGGTCAAGGGCTACCCGTTTGAAGTGGCCCTCCCGGACGGGCTGAATATTGAGGGCGTCATCCTGTCCGATCAGGTAAAGTCCCTGGACTGGCGCAGCCGGGACGCGCAATTCATTGATCGGCTGCCCGAGGCTGTCACCAATCAGGTTCTCCGCAAGTTAGAGACGCTGGTTGGGCCTGGGGCGTAATTCGGAAAATCCACGCCGCCACCGGCGGTTTCACCTGAACGCAAGTGACATCCGGCGGCCGCTAATCAGTATCCTCCTCGGCCGTTAGCTGCCGTAACAACTGATTAAGCTGCGGCCCGATGCGCCTCAGCTCCTCGCGATGAGCCAGAGAGAGGCGCGACAGGACCTCGTTGCCCTTTGGCGTCATGGAGATGAACACCTGCCGCCGGTCGACCGTGCCTTGCTCGCGGGCCACCAGCCCGTGGGCCTCCAGCCGGTTGATCAGCTCGACGGTGCTGTGGTGACGCAATTGCAACCGTTCGGCCAATTCGCCGATCACGATCCGTTCGCGGGCGGGAAAACCGGCGATGGTTAGCAGCCCCTGGTGTTGTTGGGGGGTGATGCCTTCCTCGCGCGCGGCCGTCTCGCTGAAACGCAGGAACTGGCGCAGCGCGTACCGGAATGTCGCCAGCTTCTCATATTCCGCCTTGCTGACAGGTTGAGCCATACACTCGCCGTCCTCGCGCGTGATCATGTCGCGCGACCCGATTTTATCCCAATCGCTCCCTCATCGGGCACGAATTCGTCAAATTGATCTGTTGAATTATATCGCATTACGATATAATATCCCGTCTTTCAAATCATTCAACAGATAACGAGGTAATCATGATCGAACAACCCAGCCTGAACTTGCAGGAAGACATGGGCATCAAACCATCCAAATCATTCCGCATGATCTACGTCAGCCTCCTGGCGGCCGTCATCGGCGTCATTTCCGGCCTGCTGGCGTATCTGCTCTTTTCGCTCATCGGTCTGCTGTGGAACCTGGTGTTCTTCCAGCGCGTGGCCACGGAGCTGACCGACCTGGAGACGAACCCCATCGGCTTGTGGATGCTGGTCGTGCCGGCCATCGGCGGGCTGATTGTGGCCCTGATGGCCAAGTACGGGACGGAGAAGATCAAGGGCCACGGCATCCCCGAAGCGATGGAGGCCGTGCTGGAGAACCGCAGTCGGGTCAGCCCGCGCGTGGCCATCTTCAAGCCCATCGCCACGGCCGT
>CAYXNH010000299.1:0-2660 GCA_964466135.1 uncultured Ardenticatenaceae bacterium
CCGACAGCCGCTCCGGCGTGGGCGATTCCAGATTGATCGACAGCCGGTCGGCCAGCTGCATCGCCCGGTAGACCTGGTCGCGCTCCGACCCGGGCATGATCTTCAGGTGGATGTAGCCGCTGTAGCCGTGTTTGCGGCGGATGATGTCGGCCGTGTCCAGCAGTTTGTCCTGCGACCGGACGCCGCCGCCGATGATGCCGCTGCTGAGGAACAGGCCGTCGACCGCCCCGGCGCGGCGCATGTCCATGAACGCCTTGGCCATCTCGTCCGGCCGGAAGGTGACCCGGCGGTAGTTGCGCCCGGCGCGGAAGGGGCAGTAGTTGCAGTTGCGCTCACAGGCGGTGGTCATCATCGTCTTGAGCAGGGGCATGGTCTTGCCGTTGGGCAGCTGGACGTGGGTGACGCCCAGTGATGAGCGTTGGGCGGCCGCCCGGCGTTCGGACGGGTCAGCCGGCAAGCCACACGGCAGCGTGGACGCCGGCACCCCCAAGCTCCTCTGCTCCCCCGCCCCTCTGCTCCTCATCTCCCCTGTACCGACCTCCTCGGCCGGTTCCAGGTCCATATGCACCGCGATCTCCTGCAGCTTGATGAGCGTGTCCATGCCGCCAGTATAGAACAGATGTTCCCAAAGATCAACCCCTGTGGAGCAATTGCACGAAGAATAGTGGAACGCGGATTAACGCGGATGAACGCGGATATGACGGGCGGCCGAAATACCGCTTGTCCTCCTGTTAGCTGTAGCTCAAGCTGTTGGCTGTAGCTCAAGCTGTTAGCTGTAGCTCAAGCTGTTAGCTTGAGAAAGCCCTCCTCAACCTACAGGCTACAGGTTGAGCTACAAGCTACAGGTTGAGCCACAGGTCGCGGCAAGACCTGTCAACCGCGGTTGACAGGTCTACGCGCTGCGGCCCCCCGCGCTACAGCTCGCCGATATTGTCGCGGACGGCCTGCGTCCAGGGGTGGTCGGGCCCCAATTGGGCCTCGAATATCGCCAGGGCGCGCTCGTAGAAGGCTCGCGCGGCGGCCGCATCGCCCAGATCGCGCCATAACCCGCCCAGATTGTTGAGGCTGACGGCCGTGTCGGGGTGGTCCGGGCCGTGGGCGCGCTCGTTGATGTGCAGGGCGCGCTCGAAGTACGACCGGGCGGCGGCCGCATCCCCCAGCACCAGCAGCGCCCCGCCCAGATTGTCGAGGTTGATGGCCACGTCGGGATGCTCCGGCCCCAGGACGCGCTCGCGCAGGGCCAGGGCGCGCTCGAAATACGGCCGAGCGGCGGCCGCGTCGCCCCCCTGGAGCAGCAGGATGCCCAGATTGTTGAGCGTCGTGGCCTGAGCGGCCAGTTGGGCGGCCGACGGCCGTTCGCCCGGCGCATCGCCCTCCAGAACGGCCAGGGCGCGCCGGTAGAGACCCAGCGCGGCCGCCGGGTCGCCGGTCATCTGGCGCAGGTCGCCCAGGCTGTTGAGGGTCGCCGCGGTGGCCGCGCGCTGGGCAGCCGATTGCCCCGCGATGCCCCCGGCGATCCCCTCGCGAATGGCCAGGGCGCGCTCCAGTAGCGGCCGCGCCGCCGCCGGGTCGTCCAGCGCCTGCAGCAGCCCGCCCAGGTTAGCCAGACTGCCGGCCAGGGCGATCTGCCGCGCCTCCGGGTCGCCGGCCGCCGTCGCCGGCGGGGCCTCGCGCAGGGCCAAAGCGCGCTCCAGGAACGGCCGCGCGTCCCCCGGCCGCCCCATGTCGCGCAGCAGGAGGCCGACGTTGCTGAGGCTGACGGCCGTTGCCGCGCGCTGGGCGTCGGTCTGGCGCTCGATCCCCCCGGCGACCCCGGCGCGAATGGCCAAAGCGCGCTCCATAAAAGGCCAGGCGGCGGCCAGGTCGCCCGTGGCCTGCAGGACGCTGCCCAGATTGTCGAGGCTGGTGGCCGTGTCGGGGTGCTTCGGCCCAAAGGTCGCCTCGCGAATGGCCAGCGCCTGCTCGAAATACGGCCGCGCCGCCGCCGGATCGCCGTCCGCCCACAGCCGCACCCCCTTCTCGTCCAGCTTGTAGGCCGAGTCGTTGCGCCATGAGGCGGTCGCCTGCCGGCGGGTCTTCATCGCCCGCGAGATGGCCTCGGGCGACGGCCGCGGCCGCGGGTCGGGTTCCGGCCGGTCGTCGGTTGGGTCGGTCATGCACGGCCTCGCGCCGGGTGAATGGTCATAGGTACAAGGTAATCAATTTTGAGGGGTTGTGCAAGGCCGGATGGGTCAGGCAACACCCCCAATGGTCTGCGGTCGATTGCGTGCCGGATGGGTCAGGCAACCGGGAATCATGGTTCTGGTTATCTGATCCACGCCTATCCCGGTTGCCTGACCCCTACCCCCGTTATGATATAATTCGCCCCATGACCGGTCGATACGATGCACCTGGGCGCCATAGCGCCTGGCCATATCGCACAGCCTCTCGCCAAAGAACCCCATCACCGGGATCAGCACGTGGTCGCCCGGCTCGATAAAGTTGCACAGGGCAGCCTCCATTCCGGCAGACCCGGTGCCTGGAACCGCCAGGGTCATCGCGTTCTGCGTCTGGAATACCTGACGCAGAAGCTGCTGCTCTTCTTTCATAATATTTAGAAATTCCGGATCCAGATGACCAAGCACCGGCGCAGCCATCACGCGCATAACGCGTGGAGCAAC
>CAYXNH010000300.1:0-2657 GCA_964466135.1 uncultured Ardenticatenaceae bacterium
AGCGCCGCCGCTCGGCACACTGGATCATGCTCGAAGCGATCCAGCAGTACGTCGAACGTGAGGAAGCACGGGAACGCTTCAAACAGGAAGCCTTGGCATCGTGGGTGGCCTATCAAGAAACCGGCCAGCACCTGACAGGGCCGGAAGTTCGCACCTGGTTGAACACCTGGGGCACCGAAGACGAGAAGGCGGTGCCTGAGTGCCACACGTAATCGTCACCGCAGGCGCGGCGGAAGGCTTGGAACGATGCCGCCAGTTCTTGGCCACCAAAGCACCGGAAGCTGCCCGACGGGCAGGCCAGGCAATCGAGCGACAACTACGACTGCTGGAAACAGCCCCCGACATTGGCCGCCCCTTCCCGGAAATGCCCGAACTGCGCGAGTTAGTGATTGCCTTCGGAGACTCCGGCTATGTCGCACTGTATCGGCATGAGCCGACAGCTGATGCGGTGTATGTCTTGGCATTCCGTCATCAGAAAGAGGCCGGGTACTAGCTCTCCAGGAATCACAGGCTGGCTTCAGCGTCTGCGCGGACGCCTTCCAACACCGATGGGGTCGGGCTACAGCCCGACCCTATTTACCTTTTCGTACGAGCGACAATGTCAGAAGAACAACGCCGGCAACTCCAGCAGCAGCTCTGGAACATCGCCAACGCCCTCCGGGGGAAGATGAACGCCGACGAGTTCCGGGACTACATCCTGGGGTTCATCTTCTACAAATACCTTTCCGAGAAGATCGCCAGGTTCGGGGACGAAGTTCTCGAGGCGGACAAACTGAAGTTCACGGACCTCGACGAGGCGACCGAGGAAGGTCTTGCCATGGTCGAGGCCGTCCGCGAAGCGGCCGTGCAGGAGCTCGGGTACTTCCTGAAGCCGTCGGAGCTCTTCCATTCGCTCGCCCAGCGCGGAACCAACCGGCTCGATGCCGGCGGGAATGGCGAGAGCTTCAATTTCATCCTCGGCGACCTCGGCAGGATCCTGAAGAACATCGAACAGAGCACCCTCGGCACCGACAGCGCCGACGACTTCAGCAACCTGTTCGAGGACCTCGATCTCACCTCCTCGAAGCTCGGCGCCACCGAGAAGGCCAAGAACGACCTGGTCGCGAAGGTCCTCTCCCACCTCGACAAGATCGACTTCAACCTCTCCGACACGAACGCCGACGTGCTCGGCGACGCCTACGAGTACCTGATCGGCGAATTCGCCGCCGGCGCCGGGAAGAAGGCCGGGGAGTTCTACACCCCGCAACCCGTGTCCACCCTGCTCGCGAAGCTCGTGACGATCGGGAGGACGAAGCTGAAAAGCGCGTACGACCCGACGTGCGGCAGCGGATCGTTGCTGCTGCGCGTGAAACGTGAGGCCCACGGCGTCGACAAGATCTACGGCCAGGAACTGAACCGCACCACGTACAACCTGGCGCGGATGAACATGATCCTCCACGGGGTCCACTACAGCGACTTCGACATCAGGCAGGAGGACACCCTGGAACACCCGCAGCACCTCGGGCTCCAGTTCCAGGCGATCGTCGCCAATCCCCCGTTCTCGGCCCATTGGAGCGCGAGCCCGCTCTTCATGAACGATGACCGGTTCAGCCAGTACGGGAGGCTTGCGCCGGCGAAGAAGGCGGATTTCGCCTTCGTTCAGCACATGCTGTCGCACTTGGCGGAAGACGGCACCATGGCTGTCGTCCTCCCCCACGGCGTGCTTTTCCGCGGCGCGGCCGAGGGCGTGATCCGTCGCTACCTGGTGGAGAAGCTGAACTGCCTCGACGCGGTCATCGGCCTGCCGGCGAACATCTTCTACGGCACGGGCATCCCGACGTGCGTCCTCGTCTTCAAGCGCTGCCGGAAGAACCCCGACGACGTCCTCTTCATCGACGCGAGCCAGCACTTCGACAAGGTGAAGACGCAGAACGTCATGCGTCCCGAGCACATCAAGAAGATCGTCGCGGCTTACAAGGCCCGGAAGGACGAGGACAAGTACAGTCACGTCGCGAGCATCGAGAAGATCGCGGAGAACGACTACAACCTCAACATCCCGCGGTACGTGGAGACCTTCGAACCCGAAGAGCCGATCGACCTCGAAGCGGTCGCGGGCGAACTGGCCAGGCTCGAGGAGGAAAGCCGCAAGACGGACGAGACGATCGCCGTCTTCTGCCGCGAGCTCGGCATCACCCCCCCGTTCAAGGCGTAGGAGGCGACGTGGACGCACCGAAACTGCGCTTCCCGGAGTTCTCCGGCTCGTGGAAACCCGCGAAAGCGGGTGAAGCCTTCAAGAACAGTAGGACGAGGGGACGCGAAGGCCTCCCGATCTACTCGGTGACCATGGACCGAGGCATGGTTCGTCGCGATTCAATCGGCCGAGAGATAGAGGCCGACGCCGCCGACGGTGCCAATCTCCGGGCGCAACCTGGGGACCTGGCTTACAACATGATGCGGATGTGGCAGGGGGCCGTCGGCCGGGCGCCAGAAGAATGCATGGTGAGTCCGGCTTACGTCGTCTTGTCACCGAAGCCCGGCGTGGCTTCGGACTTTTTCGAGCATTGGTTCAGATCGAAACGGATGCTTTACCTGTTCCGTGCGTATTCGCAAGGACTCACGAGCGATCGCCTCCGGCTCTACTTCGATGACTTCGCCCAGATTCCATTACGCATCCCCGC
>CAYXNH010000301.1:0-2645 GCA_964466135.1 uncultured Ardenticatenaceae bacterium
AGAAGACATCGCCGCCCTCGGCGCAGGCGCCGAAGCAGCGCCACGTCTGGCTCTCCGGAAAGACGTAGAAGGCGGGAGTGCGTGTGTTGGGATGGAAGGGGCAGAATCCGGCGTAATTGCGCCCCGATTTGCGCAGCTGCACGCCGTAGTCCTGCACTACGTCGACGAGGTCGAGCCGGTTTTTGATCTCCTGTGTGTCGGTCATCAGAGCATCCGCGGATCACGCAGGGTATGCAAGGCGGCCCAAGAGCCATTCAAATGCTGCGGTCGTTGGATGGGAGATTATAGCGCAAGTGGGGCAGACGTTCTATCGACTACTTGGGCGGGTGCCACCCGGCTTGTATCCACCCACGCCGGACAGTGACGGCCAGAACGTTATTCAGCTGCAGGGCGATCACTGTGGCTCGTCCACAGGGGGTTAACCCATTAATCTGTGCTCCATCTTCAGACCAATGAAAGTGGCCCGACCAGGTTTGTTGACGCGGGTTAAACAGCGACACAATTGAGTTCGTCAGGGGGTCAACCCCAGTGGTCTGAATACCCTTATAACTGTTGCACAGGCTGCACGCTAACCACAGGTTATCCTCGTCATCTGTCCCGCCTTTAGCGATGGGGATGATGTGATCCAACTGTAATCGGCCGAGGACAAGTTCCTGACTGCTCAGGCAGTAACCACAGCGATCGGCTGCGACGTGGCGAACACGCTCGCGCACTTCAACGGGGATTCGACCGCGACTCATGAAGACAGAGGAGGGATCAGCCCGCGAGAAACGGCTTCCGCCAATGCTTCTGATTTAAGGAGCAGCCCTTCCTGATAGACCTGCATCAACCGGTTCAAATCAGGGTGTTCGTCATCCGTCAGTTCTCCCGCTTGCTGTTTATCGAGTAACTCGCCTAATCGTTCGTCTTCATTTGCGGATAGCTGCAATTTAGTTAGCGCGATCACTTGAGCGTCGGTCATATCCTGCATGGCAGGTGCTTTACCCTCTGTCAACGAGGGCAACGACAGGGACAATGTATCCGCCAGGACGTCGGCAACTTCGCGCCGTGTCAACTGCGCCAGCCGCTTCGCACGACGATAGGTCTCTTCCGGCAAGTTAACAGTGACTTGCATCATCATGCCCATAGTGTAGCACAGGTGTGGGTCGTTTGACTAAGGTTCGGATAGAGCCTGCTGTTGCACCTGATCAGGCGACAGTGTACTGAAATGCGCGTCGCGATGGACGAGGACCGCCCCCTGCAGCGCGGCCGTGGCGGCGATCAGTGAATCGATTGTCGGCAGGCGAGTCGTTGCTGTGTCCCGCAGGGACACGGCACGAAGCGCAACCTTCTCCGTCACGGGAAGAATGGCATGGAATAATTGCTGATAGAATTCGACCGTCGGGTCGAACTCCGATGCCCGGCCGGCAGACTTTAGCCGGGCATACATTTCAACAAGGCTGATTGCCGAAATGGCGACCTGATTTTTCTCGTCCCTGAATAGCTCGGTGATTTGCTCCGATCCGGGTTCCCTGAAAACATGAATGAGCCAGGCAGACGTATCAAGCACGTGGGTGAACATCGTTATTCGTACTCTTCATCCTCTTCCACGCGCTCGCGGATCAGATCGCCAATCGGATCATCGCCGGGCTTGAGGATATGGCGCAGCGACCCTTCCAGCTTTTTTGCCAGCTCATAGCGCGACATCACCGGCCGAACAATCACAGTGCGGCCCTCATCCACTTCCCACTCCAACTGCATCCCCGGTTCCAATTCAAGCTCGCGCACAATCGCCGCCGGGATGGTGATCTGGTTCTTGCCGGTAATTGCCGATCTGATAGCCATGTGTACTCTCCTTGACTGAATTATAATTCAAGGGATAAAGTAGAGTCAAGGAGTGCTGATTGTCAAGGGAAAAGCGGTTAACCACGATTAACAATTCAATTCTTGGCCTGCAAGTTACTTGTGATAGAATTCACACCGTGAGAGACGCCTGAGTTCTCTCAACTGTTGTATTTATTGGCGTATCTCGCGCGGTGGGATTATGATTCCGTCAGGGTTGCTGCGAGATCCCGCCACTCTACCCGCAACAACAGAGCGCGATTATGGAACAAACGCTTATCGATTTCCTGCCGGTCGCCGTCTTACTTGGCGTCGCCATCTTTTTTGCTTTGCTGCTGCCCATCCTGTCCCTCAGCCTGGGTCCCAAGCGCCAGAGCGCGCGCGCCCTGGCCCCCTATGAGTCGGGCATGACGGCCGTCGGCGAGGCCCAACGACGCCTGCCGGTGAAGTTCTATCGCATCGCCGTGCTGTTTATCCTCTTTGACATTGACATCATCCTGCTCGTGCCGTGGGCCGTCACGTTTCGCAACCTCGGCTACTTCGGGTTGGCAGCCATGCTCATCTTTATGACCATGTTTATCATCGGCGACCTGTGGGTCTGGAAGAAAGGAGTCCTGGAATGGGAATAGAACAAAAAGCCGGCAGTCTGGGCGTCGTCACCTATCGCCTGGAAGATGTCGTGAATTGGGGCCGCAGCAACGCCATGTGGCCGATACTGTTTGGCCTCGCCTGCTGCGCCATTGAGATGATGTCCACGCAGGCCGCTCATTACGACCTCTCGCGCTTCGGCATGGGGCTGAATCGGCCGTCGCCGCGCCAATCCG
>CAYXNH010000302.1:0-2644 GCA_964466135.1 uncultured Ardenticatenaceae bacterium
GAGATCGGTGAGATCGACCCGAAGGCGGGCCAACCCCAGCGTGGCCATAACCGCGATGGACAACCATAGCCACGGCGACACGGCCGCGCGCCGGGAAAACACTGACCCCGCCACGGCCACGACAGCCACCAGGGCGATCAGGCCCAGCCGCAACAGCCACTCACCAGGCGGCTCCAGCTGAATGACGGCGATGGCCGGAAACGACAGCATGGCCACGGCGACGGCCAACCCTCGCGCGACCCAGGTACGCGATCGATCGTTAGGCCAGGATGATGCCAGCAGGGCGATTACCAGACCCATAGCGATGGGCGGCAGATAGAACAGATCGCGGCGCGGCCCGACGCTCAGGAACTTGATCCATTCCCCCATCTCGATCCCGATGATCTGCAAGCCCGCCGCCGGGCCGGGTAACCAAATCCGGAAGTATCCGACCAAGGCGGTCGTCAGGCCCAGGAACAGCAGGAGGCGCGGCATGCCGCGAAACGTGGTCGGTTGGTCACTCATCGATCGTCAAGGTTGACGGGGCGTTCCAGGCGACGACGTTCGAGCCGCTGCTCCTGACGCAAGGCGGCTTCTTCAAACAGGGAGCATTCCTCGTCCGTCTCGCAGATCAGGGGCGGGACCTCGGTGGTGCACCCCTCTTTATCCAGGGCGACATAGACATAATAGGCTGTGTCCGTATGGGTCACCTTGCCGGTGATGATATCTTCGGCCGTCACGATCATTCGCGTTTCCAGGGACGTGCGGCCGACCCAGGTGACCTGAGCCTGGACGGTCAGCAAGTTGCCGATATGGACGGGTGAATGAAAACTCATCGAATCAACGGCTACGGTGACGACCGGACGGCGGGCATGCTTGATGGCGGCCATGCCTCCCGCCTCGTCGCACAGTTTCATGATGACTCCTCCGTGAACGTTGCCCAGGACATTGGCCTCGGCAATGCCCATCACCTGAGTCAGGGTAATCCTTGATTCGCTAACCGTTCTTCCTTTCATTGATTAGTCATCCATCTATTGTTTGGCTCGTCATCTCCTGAGCCAATGTCATCAGGAATAATTTGTCCTCTTCATCCAACTCGGCCGTCAACAGGAGATCGGGACGACGCTCCCAGGTTCGGCGCAACGCCGCCTCGCGCCGCCAGCGCCGGATGTGGCCGGCGTGTCCCGAACGTAAAACCTCCGGCACGCTCCAGTCGCGAAACAGTTCCGGCCGGGTGTAATGCGGCCCTTCCAACAAACCGGTCGAATGGCTGTCGTGTTCGGCGGCATCCTCATCGCCCAACACGCCGGGGATATGGCGCGCCAGCGCGTCGATGGTCACCAGCGCGGCCAGTTCCCCACCGGTCAGCACATAATCGCCGATAGAGATCTCGTCATCGACAAGATGCTCGCGCACCCGTTCATCGACGCCCTCATAGCGGCCGCAGAGGAAGATCAACCAGGGTTCGGCCGACAACTCCACAGCCACCGTGTGGGTCAGCAGGCGACCTTGCGGGGACAGCAGGATGATCTTGGGCTTCATCGTCGGATCTTCGGCAACGATGCTCTCCACCGCTTTGAATATCGGATCGGGTTTGAGGATCATGCCTCCCCCACCTCCATAAGGCGGCTCGTCGGTCACGCGATGCTTGCCTTCGGCATAGTCGCGAATATTATGCGTCCGGAGGGAGATCAGGCCGGCCGATTGCGCCCGCTGCAGGATACTCTCGCCCGTGTAGGCGGAGAACATGTTGGGGAAGAGGGTTAATACATCGATCCGCATGGTATATCCAACGGCCATTGCCGAGCCACAAGTATGACGGATCGCTATTGAAATGTCTACCCATCCTGGTCAGCAAGGGGGGCCGCATCAGCGAATTCCCGGATCGCCGCAAGGTGCTCATCGGCCGTCCCAAACCCCGACCCCATCGTGTTCAAACTGACATGCGTGGCTCCGGCGGCGTGCCAGCCCTCCAGCGCCCGGCCGAGCGCGTCGAGGTCGCCGTTGCCCCAATGGATACGCGGCTCGATGCCGATAGCGGCGCGGTCGCGGCCGTGTTCGGCCAGGTAGCGATCGAGCGTCTCCAGATGGCCCGCGGCCGATTCGGCGGTGCGGAAGCCGGGCAGCCAGCCGTCGCCCAGCCGGGCCACGCGCCGCAGCACGGCGTCGGCATGGCCGCCGAACCAGACGGGGATCGGCCGCTGCACGGGCAGGGGGTTCAATCCGGCGTCGGGGATGTCGTGCCAGCGCCCCTTGAACGTGACCAGCTCCCGCGTCCACAGCAGCTTGAGAAGCTCGACCTGTTCCTCCTGTCGCTTGCCGCGGGTGTGGAAGTCATAGCCGGCGGCGACGTACTCGACCGGATTCCAGCCGGTGCCGACGCCCAGCCGCAAGCGGCCGCCGCACAGCACATCCAGCACGGTCGCCTGTTTGGCCACGAGGGTGGTCTCGCGCTGCGGCAGGATGAGGATGCCGGTGATGAAGCCCAGCCGCGGGGCGACAGCGGCCATCCAGGTGAACAACTGGAACGGCTCCATGAACGGGTCGCGGTAGGTATACGGGCCGCTCCAGCCGCCGGGTCGGTCGGGGTTGGCGCCGAGGATGTGGTCATAGGCCAGCACATGGCTGTAGCCGAGGGCTTCGGCCGCCTGCGCATAATCGCGGA
>CAYXNH010000303.1:0-2637 GCA_964466135.1 uncultured Ardenticatenaceae bacterium
CTGGCCTGGCCCGACGCCTGAGGCGCAATTATACCCGTCTGTGGTCGATCACCCATTCCAATATGAATCCCGCGTTGATATTTCTGGATCAACGATGACCGAGACTTATAATGGATGTGCCTATGACGAGCCGGAACTCTCCTACCCCCGTACCTATCAGACCCGCTTTTGGCGCCGGATTGCGCTTGCTGGGTATCGCCATCATCCTAAGTCTCCTGCAGCCCGCGCCGTCACTCATCACCTTTGGGCCGCCGGTCGAAGTTGTCGCGAACAAACCCATCATGGGGGTTCATACGAGGCTGACGGATGAGGTAGAAGAATGGAAGATCCAGCGCACGCTGCAGATGGTGCGTGAGATGGGAGCATCATGGATCGTAGAGTTTTTCCCCTGGGCCTACTATCAGGCCGAAGACGGTCGCATCGCCTGGGAGCATCCCGACCTGGTCGTGGGACATGCCAAAGCCAACGGGCTGAAGGTGATCGCTAGGCTCGGCTACACACCGGAATGGGCGCGGCCGGAGGACACACCCCTGACTTATCTTGACAGGGATAGCTATGATGAATTTGCGGCGTTCGCCGCTGCCTTTGCCGCACGGTACCGGGGAACCGTCGATTATCTGATCATCGGCAACGAGCCAAACCTCAGTTTCGAGTGGGGTTATCGGATCACAACTCCGGAAGATTATGTCGACTTGTTGCGCGTCGTCTATCCGGCAGTCAAGGTGGCCAATCCCGAGATCACGATTCTGGCAGGAGCGCTGGCTCCCACGCTGGAGCCGGAAGGTTCGCCCTGGGCAACTAATGACCTGGTGTATCTGCAGGGCATGTACGAGGCGGGCGCGGCCGACTACTTCGACGGGTTGGCCGTCCATGCCTACGGGCTGACATTCCCCGCGGATGCGGAACCGGGTGAGGAAATCCTGAACTTTCGCCGGATCGAACTGTTGAGGTCGATCATGGTGGAGTTCGGAGATGAGGCTACACCTATGTACGTGACGGAAGCGGGATGGAATGATCATCCACGCTGGTCGATGGCCGTGCGACCCGGGCAACGCATCGAATACACCCTCGATGCGCTGGACTACGCGGCCGAGAACTGGCCCTACGTGAAGGCTCTGGCCATCTGGGCTTTTCGCTATCCAGCCCCAACCCGCAGCTATCCCGATTATTACACGCTGGTGACGCCTGAATTCGTTGCCAAACCGATCTATGAGGCACTGAAGGAATATGCCGGTCAATAGGCGACAACGATTGAATATTACTGGCGCGACCGTTTTGTTGCTGTTGTTTGGGATCTCCCTGATTCTCAGCACAGGCTGCAGGAAGAATCGCGATTCATGGGCGCGCATCCAGGAATCGGGCGTGTTGCGTGTCGGCGTCGATCCAACATTCCCGCCATTCGCCCTGGCGGAAGGAGAAACCGTCGAGGGTATCGATATCGACTTGGCGCGCGCCCTGGGCGAGTCGATAGGGTTGGAGGTTCAATTCTCATACTTCGGCTACGACGGCCTCTATGACGCCCTCACAACCGGGCAGGTGGACGCCCTCATATCGGCCCTGGTCATCATGCCGGAACGGACGAAAGATGTCGCTTATTCTGATGCCTACTTTGACGCGGGCCAATTCCTGGTGGTGCCTGCTGACACCGGCATCGGCGCAATGACCGACCTGCGCGGCCGCACCCTGGCCGTCGAACTGGGCGCGCTGGGCCATGTCGCAGCTCGTGATTGGGAGAGTCGTATAGACGGTCTGGAGGTGCAGACGCACGGCAGTGTGGCGGAAGCGCTGGCGGCCGTTGCGTCAGGGGACGCCGACGCCGCGCTGGTCGACCGGGTCAGCGGGCTGCTCTACATCCACGATCCGGCCAACGATGCGGACGGACTGATTATGCTGGAGGAACCGGTTGTTTCGGAACCATATGCCATCGCCTTACGTATAGATGATGGAACGCTAATGAAGAAAATCAACACATCATTGGATCAATTGAGAAAATCAGGTCGTCTGGAGACCATCATCAGCCACCGACTGGGCAGATAATTAAGCGGCAAATAGCTAAATTTCGTTTATAATACCGTTGATTCCCCTTCGAAAACAGGATCACAGTCATTAAGGCGACACAAAATGACCGAACACAATCCACCCATTCAAAAGCGACAAAAACCCCTGATTCTCATTTTTCTGTTCTCATTGCTCTCGCTTGTCATTTTCGCCTCTCCCGCCCTGGCACAAACAAAAACGTTTCAGTGGCTTAACTGGGACATCGACATAGTCGTCAACGAAGACGGCAGTATAGCCGTCACCGAAACCCAAACTCTGGATTTTCAGGGCGCACCTTTCACCTATGGCTTCCGCAGCATACCCATTGGGTCTTTTGGCAATAACGACGGCATCAGCAATGTGAGCGTCCGTGAAGGCAACCGCGTTTTCGAGGAATCTTCGCTCAACGGGTATGGAACATTTGAAGTCCGTGAAGAAGGGAATGAGGCTTTCATCAACTGGTATTTCGAGCCGGCCCTGGGAACCCATACCTATACCTTCGCCTACACTGTCCACGGCGCTATCCGTACAGGAACGGCCGAAGAGGGATCGGGCGATCAGCTGTTCTGGACGGTCATCCCCAGTGACCATCCTTCCAAC
>CAYXNH010000304.1:0-2616 GCA_964466135.1 uncultured Ardenticatenaceae bacterium
TTTCCTCCGATGATGATAGAAAGGCATCAAGCAGCCCGGCGATTAAATCTCCGGCCGATGTAATGTTCTTGGCTCGGAATAAATAGGGGTTTTTCTTCAGGAGCGCCGGTAAGGTAAGCCGCTCAAGAGACGCCAGCTTGCGACGATGAAAATCGTCGATATTGTCGTTGACATATAACCGCACGGTGTCGAAATCAAGCGGTTTCATCTTTATCGTTGGTTGAATATGTCTCGCGGCTTTCCAGAAGTTGAAGTTGCATCCGGCCGATCCTCTGGTTGGCTAATTCGATGAACTCAGGACTGATGTCAATCCCCAGATAATGACGGCCGAGCAATCGGGCCGCCTGCGCCGTCGTCCCCGACCCGACAAAAGGATCGAGAACCAGGTCACCCTCAACCGTGAAGAGCTTGATGAACCATGAAGGCAATTCCAGTGGGAAGGCTGCGCTATGGTTGCGATTGGCGCACTCGGTCGACATGTGGATCACATTGGTGGGATAGACCATATCCCGCCCGACCCAGTTGGACACATTCTTGCCGAACCCGCTGTTTACCTTTGATTCGTCGCGCACCTTGTCCGTCGCGCTCAAATTCGAAAGGCGCGTCCTGGCCCAATCCCCCACCGGAACCATGACGGCATCCTGATACATATGAAAATGCCGGTGCTTGTTAAACTGGATAAGTCGCTCCCATGAATCGCGGAACCGGTTGGGCCATTTCCCCGGGTAAGAGTTCTTCTTGTGCCACATGAACTCCTCGGTCCATAGCCAACCCTGTTGCCTCATGTTAAGAATTAGATCGAGGACGTAAGTATGGCGCTCGCCGTTGACGACGCGCTCCTTGATGTTGAGCACAAACGTGCCCGTCGGCTTCAGAACGCGCAGAAATTGCTCTGTCTTGGGCAGAAACCAGTCGACATATTCGTCCGGGGTGACGCCGCCGTAGGTGTGGCGGCGCTGATCGGCGTAGGGGGGTGAGGTGAAAATTAAATCGACCGAATCATCGGGCAGTTCCGCCAGAACGGTTTCGCAATCACCCAGGACAATTTGGTCGACGTAATCCATAACAAGCCTCTCAGAACATCTATTCTAGGTTGCTTGTTGCAGATTGACAACAAACCGCGTAACTTGCCTTTACTCGCCTATAACCACACTGTACGGCTCGCCGGCGTTTCCGGCCACGTCGTAGCTGATGATGCAGATGTGCGCGGGGAGTTGCTCAGCCGGCAAATTAAAGGGGATGCGGCGGTAGGGCATGTAACTCGTGATGTCGGAGCAATCGGTCTCTTCGGCCGGGCCGAACAGCACTTCGAAATGGGACAACTCCGGCGGGGCGAAAATCGGCTCGAAGCGAAAGCCGCCAAACCCGTCGGAAGCGAAGTGTATCGCCGGCGTCAGCGCCGGCGGGGTCATGTCGATCTCCGCCCGGGCGACCGTCGGCCGATCTACCGGTTGCCATGTGCCGTCCACCGTCGAACTGGCCCCGGCCAGGACGCATAGCAGACTGCTGCCCTCCTCCGGCGGCAGCGGATCGATGATGGTGTCGGCCTCAGCCAGGGCCACAACCGGGCCGTAGCCGTCCTCGCTGCGGCAATCCACGTCGCCGGCGCGGCCGGTCTTGTAGCGATAGTAGGGCAAGTCGCCCGACACGGTCGTGTTCCAGGCGGCTGGCATGTCCACCCCCTCGATCGACACCGTGGCCTGAATCGGTTGCGGCGGGAAGCCCGACAGCAGCAACTGGCGGCCGTCATCCAGCGGGCAACCCGCGGCCGACAGATCGAAACGGCCGTCCGCGCCAAAGCAGGCCCCCAGCCCGGCCACCGGCGTGGCGTAGCTGGTGTTGTCATTCATTGTCACGCCATCCACGCCCGGCCGTGCCTCACAGGGATTACCCAGCGCGCAGGCCGTCAGCCCCCCGATGTTGGTGGTATTAATCAGGGCGATGATTGCCGGATCGTCGCCGGCGAAGACGGGCGAGCCGGAACTGCCACCGTAGATGTCCCGGCAGGTGTTGGCGAACGTGTCGTCGAAATGCCAGATGAACTCAAACAAATTGGCGCGGCCGCTCGCCAGGCAATGTTCCTCGCGCAGGTAGGCCAGCGAGGGCGGCATCCCGGTGACCGGAACCCCCGTCACGCGCATCGTGAACGGCGTCTCCGGCAACTGGTCGGCCAGCGCCAGCGGCTGGATGCCTTGGGCGATCAGCTCCCCGGCCGTGGCCTCCAGCTCCAGTATGGCCACGTCGCGCCCCTTCATGGTGCTGTAGGCCACACGGCCTACGGGCACCTTGACCTGCGCGGCGGCCGTGTCGACGAAATAGTTAAACACGGCCGACCAGCCGTCCGCAGTCTGGTCGATGAAAACCCGGTTGGCGTCCCATTCCTGGGCGCAATGGCCGTTGGTGATGAGGTAGGCCGGGGCATCGGGCGAGCCGGACGGGTTGATGAAGGAGCCGGTGCAGGACGTCGCCGACAACACGCGGCCGACGCCGGTCAGCTTGGCATGGTCACCGCCGGCGTTCTCCAGCAGAGTGGAGGACGCGCCGACGATCTGCGGCGGCCGTACCAGCTCCACATCACCCAGGAACAGATTGCCGCTGGCCGTCTGGTCAAAGACG
>CAYXNH010000305.1:0-2584 GCA_964466135.1 uncultured Ardenticatenaceae bacterium
GCGACGGAACTGGACATGCCCACCAATGGCCGTCCCATCGGCGACAGCGGGCTGACAGACATGGGCCATGACGGGCACAACCGGCAGGTCATTATCGAGGAAACCAGGTAGCAGAGGCGGATCGGCGTGCCTTCCCGGTGCGCGCGAACTGTCCGGTTTAGTGACGGAGCAAACAAAACAATGTCCGATATGAAAACACCACGCGCCGAAAAGGTCAATGCCATCGGCCTGGCGCACGCAGATTACAAGGGGCTGCCCACGACGCTATGTCAGGGCTGCGGCCATAACTCTATTTCCAACCAGATCGTCCAGGTGGCCTACGAATTGAACGTGCGGCCGCATGAGGTACTCAAGCTGAGCGGCATCGGCTGTTCCAGCAAATCGCCGGCCTATTTCCTGGGCCAAAGCTTCGGCTTCAACAGCCTGCACGGCCGCATGCCCTCGCTGGCCACCGGCGCGCTGATGGCCAACCACAAGCTTCAGGGCATCGGCGTCAGCGGCGACGGCGACTCGGCCAGCATCGGCCTGGGCCAGTTCAAACACGTCCTGCGACGCAATGTGCGCATGGTCTACATCGTCGAGAACAACGGCGTCTATGGCCTGACCAAAGGCCAATTCTCGGCCACGGCCGACGAGGGCCAGGAGCTGAAATACGCCGGGACGAACGTCTTCCCGCCCATCGACATCTGCATGGAAGCCATCCTGGCCGGCTGTGGCTTTGTGGCCCGTTCCTTTTCAGGCGATGCGTCACAGGTGCGCGAGCTGATGAAAGCCGCCTTGAGCCATCGCGGCACGGCCATTCTTGACATCATCAGCCCCTGCGTGGCCTTCAACAACGAGGATACATCCACCAAGAGCTATAACTACGGCAAGGAACACGAGACTCCCCTGCACGGCATCGGCTTCGTGCCCAAGGAAGAGGAGATCTATATCGAAGCCTACGATCCGGGCGAGATGCGCATCGTGGAGATGCACGACGGCTCCATCATCAAGCTGCGCAAGCTGGAGACCGATTACGATCCCACCGACCGCATGGGAGCGATGCACCGACTCCAGTGGGCGCAAGAGAACCAGGAGTTCATCACCGGCCTCGTCTACTACGACCCGTCCCGACCCAATCTGGGCGAGACGCTACATCTGCCTGACGACCCGCTTAGCGCGCTGCCGGACGAGCGCATCCGCCCGCCCGCGGCCGTTCTGGCCAACTTAATGAACGGCTTGATGTAGTTCAAACAAAACAGGCCGAGGCATTTTCTGCCTCGGCCTGTTCTTTTATTTAACCGAACTGCCGCTTACTCCTGCGGCGCCACCTCATGCAGTTCGACCTCGAAGATGAGCGTCGCGCCGGGCGGAATGGATCCTGCGCCGGTGTCGCCGTAGGCCATGTTGGCCGGAATGACCAACTGGCGCTTGCCGCCGACGCGCATACCCTCTACGCCTTCATCCCAACCGGGAATGACCTGGCCCGAACCCAGAACAAAGGTGAACGGGAAGCCGCTATCAAGTGAACTGTCGAATTTCACATTATCGGTCAGCCAGCCGGTGTAATCGACCGTGACTGAATCGCCTGCCTTGGCCGTTTCACCATCACCCACAACGATGTCGTAGTACTGAACGCCACCCGGGGTCGTGCTGAAATCCCCCTCGGAGACATCGGTCGGCAAGAGCAGCGGCTTCACTTCCAGCAACTCAACTTCCATCAGGAGCGTTGAATTCGGCGGGATGCGGCCGCCACCCTGCTCGCCCAGAGCCAGAGCGGGCGGAATGACCAGCAGGCGCTTGCCACCGGGTTTCATGGTCGAGACGCCTTCATCCCAGCCGGGGAACACGCCCGACTGGCTTCCGATGGCAAATGTCAACGGCTGGCCGCCGGCCATCTCGGAGGAAGCGATAAAGGCGTTGCCGTCCTGCAGCCAGGCGGCGTAGTTGATGACCACTTCCTGCCCCTTGACCGGCATCTCGCCTTCGCCCTCGACGATATCGAAGTATTGCAGGCCGCTGTCGGTCGTCGTCAGGTCGGCCTCATCCACGGCCGTCGGCGCGGGCGGCGAGGTAACCGTGAGCAGTTCCACGTCCATAGTGATCGTTTCGTTGGGGGGGATGACGCCACCGGCGCCTTCTTCGCCAAAGGCCAGCGCGGGCGGGATGATCAGGCGGGCCTTGCCGCCCTCTTTCATCAGCGACACGCCTTCGTACCAGCCCGCGAACAGGTCGGTCTCGGTCAGCATGGCCGAAATCGGCTGCCCTTCGGCCGCGGTGTCGGCGAAGACGGTGCCGTCCGACAGCATGCCGAGGATGTTCATCGTGATGAGGTCACCCTCAACGGGGGTGCGGCCGCTGCCGGCCTGCACCTCAATCACCTGCAGGCCGCTATCCGTGGTGGTGGTCGGCCCCTCGACCGGCGGAATGCCCGGGCCGGCTATCTCGGCCGTCGGGGCGACAGCCGCAGTCGTCGCCTCTGTCTCTGGCAGGGCTGCCTCAGCCTCGCGCGTCATCTGGTCGGCCTGCTCCTCGGAAATGGCCGGGCCGCAAGCGACCAACATCATCAAAATCGCGAGCATAATCGCCCACGTGGAAACCGCAA
>CAYXNH010000306.1:0-2517 GCA_964466135.1 uncultured Ardenticatenaceae bacterium
TGTCTCGAGGTACACTGCCTTGCCTTGCGGCTACTACATCCCCTCTTTCGTATCCCAATTCCCAAGGGAATCAAAGTGGCTCAACGCTAGAGACACTCTCGCACACAGCAGGGTTGAGGTCATAGTAGCATAGACTGCCGGAGCGGGCAACAGGACTTTCCACACAAGGCGCGATCGGGTTTTTGATCGTCTGAATAGTTGCAGATGATGAAGTGCGCAGTCCTGAAAACTCTCTATAATGGGCGTGGATCAAGAGTCTGATCGTGATACGAATCATATTGATCACGATTGACAGGAAGGAAAGAATGATGCGACGTTTGGCTTTAATCATATTGTCAGGAATGACCATGCTTGTGGCGGCGATGCCCGCGGCGGCTCAGGGGGAGAACCCACTGGATCATGCCGTCCTGCTGGCGGGCACGGTCGGCTGGATCATGGTCGGGCTGGCCCTGTTGCTGATGGTGCTCTTTGTGCTGTGGACACGCCGCGATCCGGGTTGAGCGCGGCGCCTCTCTGGCCCTCCTTTAATTTTTTCTCAGAAATTCGCAAAATTTCCGGGAATTATGCACTATTGATAGAACAAACGGGCGAATCTAATGTCGCGCGAGCGACCCGCCCCGAAATGAGCGTCAAACCCGGCAACGGGCCAGCGCCTTTATTTTGGAAATCAATCTGCTCGCATAGGAGGTGCCGAGATGGCATATTCAGTCACAAACAGCAAGGGGAAGACCTACTTCCTCCATTCACGAACCGTTGAGTTGAAAGGCGGTCGTTCGCAAACCCTTTATTTCTTCGCCAAGGAACCGGGCGAGGGCGCATTGAACGCAGTACCGGCCGGGTACCAGGTGGCGGAATCGAAGAACGGATTGCCCGTTCTTAAGAAGAGCGGTTAAGCCATGAGAAAAGGCGGGGTCGAAATCGGCCCCGCCTTTTTTTGTTCAGCTATTTCAGACGAGCGTCCGCGACGGATACTCGCCCGTTATCGCTCGCGTCAGCCGCGCATCAATGACCGCCCGGGGCCGCTTCGGGCATGTACACTTCGGGATCCCACTCCCCGGTCACACGAAGGATGCCGGCCGCACCCTTCTGGGTGCGATAGAGCGCGTGGTCGACGAGCAGGTAATCACCCGGTTCGTCGAGGCCCAGCTCAATGGTGGACACGGAACCCGGCGGTACGTACCAGGTCTCTTCATTGACGGCATTGACATGATCCGGCGCGCCGGTATAGACGCGATCGAAAATCTCGCCGATGATGTGGAAATTGGAGCCGACGTTGGGGCCGCCGACGCCGAAGAAGATGCGGATATCCTCACCGACCTCAGCCTCCAGCGGCTGGATGGTGGTCAGCGCGTTTACGTGGCCGTTGAAGGTGAAGTATTCCGGTTCCTCGGCCAGCGCCTTTTCGCTGCTGAAGAGCTGGTGCCCCTGAGTGCCACCGCGAGCGACCGTATACCATTCGCCCTGCATTACGTAGAACTCGCGGTCGACCGGCGGCAGGCCGCCGACCGGCTCCACCAGGATCGCGCCGTACATGCCCTGGGCGATGTGGTGCTGGGGCGGCGCGAAGGCGCAATGGTAGACATAGACGCCGGGATTCAGCGCCTTAAAGGTGACCGTGGCTGACTCGCCGGGCATCACGTTGGTCACGTTGGCGCCGCCACCGGGGCCATTGACGGCATGGAGATCGATGTTATGCCCCACGGTGTTTTCCGCCGGGTTATCCAGTGTCAACTCTACCGTGTCGCCTACCATGACGCGCAGCATGGGGCCGGGCACTTTATTATCGAAAGTCCAGAAATCGTAGGTCGTGCCGTCGGCCAATTGGGCCGTAACCTCATGGGCAGTCAGGGTTATCTTGACGGTCTCCGGCTCGGTACGGTTGAGCGGCGGCGGCAGGTCGGACGGGTCATGGGCCACGGTGTCCACGTCGGTGGGGTGGGCCGGCTCAGGCGTCGCAGCCACGCCGACGCTGCTGACGGCCGCGGCCGCGGTCGCGGCCATGGCGTCCATGTTGGCCTGCGAACTGGCGGACAAGGCGGCCATGTCGGCTTGTATTCTTGTGTACTGGACCAGACCATAACCGCCCAGCAATATACCGATTACCGCCAAAGCGATTGCAAGAATAGGATCCAATCTTCGTTGATTCATCTGTATCACCTTTGATCAAATATATCGCTTAAAAAGCGTATCATTGATATTGCAACAAACCCTTGAGACTGATCAGATCGATCTGCCCTTCACAGCGGCCCATTTATACAATAGTTTATGGAAGAAAGCATCTATAGATCGCACCAATTTGGGGACTTGGCCATGCTTCGTGACAGGAATCAGCGGCGGTGCGGCGAGATAGTCATCCAGAGCAGGCTTGCGAGGTTTCCGAAATTGGCTATTAAAATTGGCTTGATTCCTCATCAAACGTTATAATTTTGCCCTGTTGAGTCCATCCGACTTTCCGTCGCAGATTTGGGCGCTTAGCTCAGTTGGTCAGAGCGCTTCGTTTACACCGAAGAAGTCGGG
>CAYXNH010000307.1:0-2513 GCA_964466135.1 uncultured Ardenticatenaceae bacterium
GCGGCGGCGTGTTCAATAACTATGCCATCGTCCAGGGCGTGGATGAGATTATCCCCGTCGATGTCTACGTCGCGGGCTGCCCGCCGCGGCCCGAGGCGCTCATCGACGGCGTCATGACGTTGCACGAGAAGGTTCGCAAGGAAAAGCTGGCCGACTGGGCCTAACTATCCGGATTCCGCAATTCGTAATTCGTAATTCGTAATTCGTAATTCCCAAGAGGTTTTGGATGACACGCGATGACATGGTAGTTGAGAAACTGCGAGCGGCGCTACCCGACGCGATCGAAGACGTGTCCGATTTTCGCGGCGAGCGCACCCTCATCATCCGGCAGAACAAGATCGTCGACGCCTGCCGCCTGCTGCGTGACGACCCCGAGCTGCGCTACAATTTTCTGTCCGATATCGTCGCTGACGACATGCTGCCCGATTACCCGCGCTTCGCCGTCAGCTATCACCTGTTGTCCATGCCCCACAAGCACCGGATCAGGTTGCGCGTCGAGGTCGACGACCCCGACGAAGGCCCGCAGACGGTTGAATCCGTCTGGCCCGTGGCCACCTGGCTGGAGATGGAGGTATGGGACCTGATGGGCGTGCGCTTCGCCGGCAACAACCACTTGCGCCGCCTGTTCCTGCCCGAGGATTGGCAAGGCCACCCGCTGCGAAAGGACTACCCGCTAGGCTACGAAGAGGTGCAGTTTACTTTCAACTGGCAGGAGATCGAATCCAAAAAGCCGCGCGCCAGGGAATGACGAATGATGGCGCCCCGACGGCCGGCTTGCGCCGCGCGCTGTGCCGCTCGTCACTCAGGCGATTCGTCGCTCCTGTCCGGAGTTCATTATGAGTTATTTGATACCGCAAGCAAGCGATAGCATTCAGGAACTCAGCGTAGAAGAGTTCCGCGCCAAAGTCGGCACGGGCATGGAGATCATCGACCCCGAAGAGCATATGCTGCTCAGCATGGGGCCGCAACATCCCAGCACCCACGGCGTGCTGCGCCTCCTGGTCGAACTGGACGGGGAGACGGTCGTCAACCTGGCTCCCGATATCGGTTTTCTCCATACCGGTATCGAGAAGAACATGGAGAACAAGCGCTTCGTGAAGGCGCTGGTGATGACCGACCGGATGGACTATCTCACGCCCATGACCAACAACATGTGCTACATCATGGCCGTGGAGAAGCTGTTGGGCATCGAGATCACCCCCCGTGCCGAGACGCTTCGCCTCATCCTGGCCGAGCTGTCGCGCATTGCCAGCCATCTGGTTTGGCTGGGCACCTCGTCGCTCGACCTGGCGGCCATGTCCGTCTTCCTTTATTGCTTCCGCGAGCGCGAATACATCCTCGATATCTTCGAGATGGTCGCCGGGCAGCGCATGATGGTCAGTTACTTCCGGCCGGGCGGCCTGTGGCGCGACGTGCCCGAAGAGTTCGTGCCGGCCGTTCGCAAATTCCTCGACTTCATGCCGGCCAAGATCGCCGACTACGAATCCCTGCTGACCAGGAACCCGATCTTCCTGAAGCGCACCAAGGACGTCGGCGTCGTCTCCCACGATGATGCCATCGCCTGGGGCTTTAGCGGCCCGTGCATGCGCGGCTCCGGCGTCGACTGGGATAATCGTCGCGACCAACCGTACTGCGGCTATGAGACCTATGATTTTGACGTGCCGATAGAGAAAGAGGGCGATGTCTACGCCCGATACCTGGTCCGCATCCGCGAGATGAAGGAATCGCTGAGCCTCATCCGGCAGGGCCTCGACCGGCTGAAGCCCGGCCCGGTCAACATCGATAATCACAAGATCGTGCCGCCGCCTCGCGCGGATCTGGGCACCAGCATGGAAGCGGTGATCCACCACTTCAAGCTATGGACCGAAGGCTTCTCGGCGCCGGTGGGCTATGTCTATCAGGTCATCGAGTCGCCGCGCGGCGAGATCGGTTGCTATCTGCGCGGCGACGGGGGCAACAAGCCCGGCCGCGTCCATTTCCGCACGCCGTCCTATGTGAATCTGGCTTCGTTGCCGATGATGGGCCGGGGGAGCTTCGTCGCCGACCTGGTGGCCATGATCGGCTCGATCGATATTGTTCTGGGTGAGATTGACCGGTAAGGCGAACCTCGCGCTTGCCGTTTGTGGAGACTAACTTCTGGAGAGCATCGTGCTTAGAGAGAAATACGCCAAAGAGATCGACGGCTTGCTGGCCCGGTTTCCGCAGAAGAAATCGGCCATCCTGCATCTGATGCACCTGGCCCAGCGCGAATATGGCTACATGAGCGATGAGGCCATGAAAGATGTGGCCGATATCCTCGGTCTGGACCCGACCCACGTCCTGTCGCTGGCCGGCTTCTACTCGCTCTATTATGAAGAGCCGACCGGTAAATACGTGCTGGAGGTTTGCAACGACCTGGCTTGCGCCCTGCGTGGCGCGGACGATTTCGTCGAGATGGCCTCGCGCAAGCTGGACATTCCGGTAGAAGGCACGACCAACGACGGCCTGTTCACGCTCAAGACGGTCATGTGCCT